>JAUIFY010000156.1 GCA_030430245.1 bacterium
GCGGTCGAGATCGACTGGCGATGCGAGGGCGCCGACCCGTGCACGATGTCGCCGTGCGACGCGAGCGGCTGGAGCGACCTGGGCGTCGTCCCGCTGGGCGGCTTCTTCTTCCTCCCCGCCCGCGATCCGTTCGTCACCCTGATGCGCCCCGGAACGTATTGCGACCCGATTCGCGTCGGGTTCGTCGTCGAGTTCGCGGGCAACCCGAGTTGGGAGGTCGACACCGCGATCTGCCACTACGCGAGCATGACGCAAGCCACGCAGACGTCGGTCAATGAGGGCGAGGACATTTGGATCCGTGCCTGGAACTACGCCCTCGAGAAGCCCGTCGGCGGCACCGCGCACTACACCGTGATGCTGGGCGACGAGGTGATCTTCACCCAGGCGCTGCCGATCCCGAAGCCGAGCGGGCTGCTCGGCCCGGTGGACGAAGAGGGCCGGCCGCTGCCGCAGGGGATCTGCGTGCGCCCGAGTGCGCCAGTGCCGACCGGCACCCAGGTTTCGTTCAACGTGCAGATCCGCGAGCCCGAGGCCGCCGAGGCGCAGGGCGAAGACTCGATCCCCGACCTGGCGAGCCCGCAGCACAGCACGCCGGGCGTGATTCATCACATCGACCTGGCCGTGAGCCCGAATTGCGTGAGCGCCGAGAACGGCCGCCCACTCGTCACGAACGATACGTGGGAGCTCGTCTCGAACGGGCTCCCGCTGCTCCCCTGACCGGGGCCGGCCCGTGCCTCCCGGGGCGCCTCAGCGCTCCGGAACGCGCGGCGGCTCGAGGCCCTGTCGCCAGTTCTGGGGCAACGGGTCCCCCTCGGGGAGCTTGCGGCACCCGCTGAAGTCCGGCGCGAGAGAGCAGATCGACACCTCGCCCGTCTTCGTGTCGATGCGCCACGCGCGCTTCCAGTCGTCGGTGGTCGCCGAGATCTGGTAGCGCCCTCGACCGGGAGCGACGAGGAGGCGAGCAGGACGGCGACGGCGAGTGCGAAACGCATGGGACTCCTCCGGGTTCGAGAGGCCACGAGCGTGCCGCGCTCGCATAGCCGAGGCAACCGCGTCAACTCGCGCGCGTGGGGGGGCGGTGCTATCGAAACGGTGTTTCGAAACGCAAAACCCACGGCCCGTAGGAGATCGACAGCATGTCCGGAATTCGAGCGTACGGCGCGTACATCCCTGCCACGCGCCTGCCGCTGTCCCTGATTCAGGGGCGTCCCGCAAAGGAGGGCGGCCCGGAGAAGGCCGTCGCATACGACGACGAAGACTCGGTCACCATGGCCGTGGCCGCCGCGATCGACTGCCTGACCGGCATCGACCGCAGCGAGGTCGACGGGGTGATGTTCGCCTCGACGACCTATCCATTGAAGGAGAAGCAGGGCGCGGCCGTGATCGCGAAGGCGCTCGACCTGCGCCGCGACGTCCTCACCACGGACTTCTCGGGCTCGCTCCGGTGCGGCACGAGTGCGATCGAGGCGGGCGCCAATGCGGTCGCCGCGGGCACGGCGAAGAACGTCCTGGTCGTCGCGAGCGACTGCCGGATGGGTGCGCCGCGCGGCGCGCTCGAGGCCAAGCTCGGCGACGCGGCCGCGGCCGTCCTCCTGAGCGCGGACGACGTGATCGCGAAGCTCGACGGCAGCCACGCGATCTCCGACGAGCTGCAGGACATGTGGCGCGTCGAGGGCGAGACCTTTACGCACGCGTGGGAGGACCGCTTCATCGTTCAGGAGGGCTACACGCCCAACATGATCGCGGCCGTGAAGGGCCTGCTCGAGAAGACCGGCCGTGCCGCGAGCGACTACGCGAAGGCGGCCATGGTCGCGCCCGATGCGCGGAGCATGGGGGGCGTGGTGAAGAAGGTCGGGCTTGAGGGGGCGCAGGTCCAGGACCCGCTGTTCGGGCGCCTGGGACACTGCGGCGCGGCCTTCGCGCCCCTCTTGCTCGTCGCGGCCCTCGAGGACGCCCGCGGCGGCGATCGCGTGCTCGCGGCCGGCTCGGGCGACGGAGCCCACGCGCTCTCGTTCGAAGTGACCGACGCGATCGGCTCCCTGCCACCCCGTCGCGGCGTGAAGGGGCACCTCGACCGCCGACGCCCCCTGCCCTCGTACGACACCTACCTCAAGGCCCGGAACCTCGACCCGAAGGAGTGGGCCGCCGGCGCCGACCTCGGCTTGTCCGCCACGATCCGCTTCCGCGAGAGAGACACCGACATCGGCCTGGTCGGGGCGAGGTGCACGAGCTGCGGGCAGATCCACCTTCCCAGGACGAGGGTCTGCTACAAGTGTCACGCGAAGGACCAGTGGGAGCCCGCGCGGCTGTCCGACAAGCAGGGCAAGGTCCTCTCGTACACCTTCGACTTCTTCTTCCCGACGGCGCAGCCGCCCACGATCATGATCATGACCGAGGTCGAGGGCGCGCGCGTTCAGGTCCAGCTCGCCAACGCGAAGCCGGACGAGGTGAAGCTCGACATGCCGGTCGAGTACGTCTTCCGGAAGATCCACAACGCCGGGGGCAAGGCCAACTATTTCTGGAAGGCCAGTCCCCTTCCTGCGGGAGCCTGAGATGAGCGGAAACATCAGAGACAAGGTCGCGGTCGTCGGTGTCGGTGCGTGCAAGTTCGGCGAGAACTGGACGTCGTCGCGTGAAGACATGATCGTCGACGCCGCCTACGAGGCCTACGAGGACGCCGGCATCGAGAACCCGCAGGAGCAGATCGAGGCGGTCTTCTGCGGTGCGGTCTACCCGCGCGAGGGCACGGCGGAGATCGCCGAGGCGCTCAAGATCTTCGGCAAGCCGATCAGCATCGTCTCCGACTACTGTCAGACGGGCACGGACGCCTTCCGCTTCGGCGCTCTCGCCGTCGCCTCCGGAATGTACGACACGGTGCTGGTCGTCGGCTTCGACAAGCCGAAGGACCGCGGCGTGTCGGGCCCGTCGGTCAACTTCGACCGCGTGCGCGGCCTTCCGTCGACGCCAGCGGGCTGGTTCTCCCTGTGCGCCGCGCGCTACTTCGAGACGTACGGCGCCGGACGCGAGGATCTCGCCAAGATCGCGGTGAAGAACCACCACAACGGGACGCTCGCACCCAAGTCGATGCTGAAGCGCGAGATCACGGTCGACGACGTGCTGAAGGCGCGCCTGATCTCCTGGCCCTTCGGCCTCTACGACTGCGCCGCGCAGTCCGACGGCGCGGCCGCCTGCATCCTCACGAAGGCCGACGGCGCGAAGAGCTTTCGCGACGACCCCGTCCTCGTGAAGGCGGTGACGATCGCCGTCTCCGAGCATCCGCAGCGCGATCCCGACTTCGACTTCCTCGGATGGAAGCCGACGCAGTATGCAGCGAAGGATGCCTACCGCCAGGCGGGGATCTCGGATCCGTTCAAGGAGCTCGACGTCATCCAGCTACACGACTGCTTCACGCTGACCGAGATGCTCACCTACGAGGACCTCGGACTGATCGACAAGGGCTCCGCGAAGGAGCACATCGCGAGCGGCACGTTCGAGCTCGACGGCGAGCTGCCGATCAACACCGATGGCGGCCTGAAGACCTTCGGTCATCCGACCGGCGCCACCGGCGTCCGCATGGTGTACGAGAACACGCTCCAGCTGCAGGGCCGGGCCGAGGGCCGGCAGGTGAAGAACGCGACGATGGCGCTCAGCCACAACATCGGGGGACCGCCCACCACCTGCGGCATCGCGATTCTCGGAATGCCGTAGGCTCTTGCTGCGGGAGCCGGAACGACGAACGGGGGTGCCGATTCATCGATCGACACCCCCGTCCTTGCGTCTGGCGCTGGCTCGCTACGCCGGGGCCTCACTCATACGCGACCTCCACCCGGATCCACGCCTTCACGTGCATGTTGTCGTCGTGGAGATTCCGCGTGCCCGTCCACGTGCCGCCCGAATACGTCAGGCTCGGGCCGAAGGACAGGATCTTCGGCTTCCAGCTCTCGAAGCCGCCGTCGTCCTCGTTCGCGGAGACCTTCACGTCGAAGTAGTCCGTCGCGGCGTTCCAGGACAGCGCGACCGAGGGGTACAGCGTGTCGCCATCGTCGGCGCTGTAGTCTCCGGTCTGGGCGGTCTTCCCGCCCATCTGGATGTGGAAGCTGATCTCCCCCGCGCCTGCCGGCCAGTCGTCGCCGTCGTCGATCACGTACGCCTTGTCGATGAACGCGCGCGCGACCCGCTTCTTCGTCTTGAAGGTGGACGGTCCGGGCACGACCAGGTCGGCCTTCCCGCAATTCGACTTCACTCGCAGCCGGTACTCGTACTCGGTGTCGGGAGCGATCGTCGTCATGAGCGGATGAGGCTTGATCTGATGAAACGTTGCCTTGTCGCCATTGCCGAAGGCCGCGAGCGTCTGCCCGACCTGGCCCTTCTCGTAGATCTCGACTCCGACCTTCGCCGCGACCGCGGTCGTGAAGGTGAACGTCGGTACGAGCCCGTCGACGTCGACCGAGAGGTTCGCCGGCGTCCCGACCGGACAGGTGAGGAAGCCAGGCGGCAGCTTTCCGATCTGCACGCCGGGGTCGAGGATGTCCGTGAAGCCGGGCGGCAGCTTTCCGAGAAGGCCCGGCTTGATGCCGCCGCCGGTGTTCACGGTACCCTGCGGATCACAGCCCGCGACCGGCTGGAACGTCTGGCTCGCCCGATTGAAGGCGAACTGCACGGTGCCGTTGCAATCCGACGTCGGGTGCGGAGACGCATTCGCCGTCGATCGCATCTCGTCGCAGACCGCACCCGCGTTGCCGTGGGCCGGGTCGAGGCCGTTGAGCGACTCGCAGGCAGCCCCGGGCTTCCACTCGAACGACTGGAGGAACTTGAACGGCGACAGCTTCACGACCTCGAAGCTCTTCGTGACGACCTTCGTCTCGCCGGTCGTCGACTTGAACGTGAGCTTGATCGTGTGCTGGCCCGGCGAGAGCCGCTGGAAGTTGTACGCGCCGGAGAACCCGCTGTTCTCGGGCGCGGTGGGGAACGCGGCCTTGACGTCGCCGCGACTCGAGCAGCAGGGAACCCGGTACGGAGCGTCGGCGTCGATCTGCACCGTCACGAGGCGCTGCATCTTCGCCCCCGGCGTGTCGGTGTAGACCCAGCCCGAAACGTTGCCGACCCCCGACGCGGGAAAGGCGGGCGACGGCGACTCGAGGTTGGAGTGAATGGTGGCGACGGCCGGCGACGACCAGGCGACGAGCCCGATCGTGGCCATGCAGGCACCGGCGGTGCCGCGGCGAAGGACCTTCCAAATGCGGTTCATCTCAGTTTCCTCCGAGCAGCCCGGGCGTGATGAGTCCCGGCTCGATGGTGAACGGGGGCTTCACCCAATCGATGAGGTTGCACCCCTTGGAGACGCGAAAGCCCTGCGCCGACTTGATCCACGTCATCTCGATCGTGTCGGCGCAGTGCTCGGTGAAGCCGGCGCCGTTCGTGAACTCGACGCCGCTGCAGATGAGCCGCGCGACCATCTCGCCGTTCTCGACGACGTTGGCCGGCGAGCAGAAGTCGACGCTCGCGTCCTCGAAGAGCAGCTTCTTGTTGAACGCGTACGACCCGAGCGACTCGCTACTGAACGAGGTCGAGACGACGTGCGATTCGCCGAACTTCGACGCGAAGTGCACCTCCATCGTGTGCGGTCCGGGCGGCAGGCTCTGGAAGTTGAACGCCCCGGAGAACCCCGTGAGGATCGGTGCACTCGGATGCACCGACTTGACGTCGGCGCGATCGCTGCAGCACGGAACCTGCATCACGTACTGGCCGTCGATGTAGACGTCGACGTTGGTCTCGATCTCGTCGCCGGGCGTCGTCGAGAACGCCCAGCCCTGGACGTTGCCGACTCCCGAAGCGAGCTCGCTGGGGTTCGGCGCCTCGAGGTTCGCGAGGATCGCCGCGTCGGCCCATCCGACGACCGCGACGAGGGCGGTGAGTGCGAGACCGAGCCCCCGGATCGACCGGGCGACGCGGGACCTCGCCGGATTCCATGTCTGCTTCATGACGAACGCTCCTTTGTGAGAGTGGATCGCGGTCGCCGTTGCGCCGCGTCGCAACGGGCGAAGCGCAACCGGGGTGCCAGGCACCGCCCCGGAGCGGGCGGGGACGCGGCGCGAGGGAAAAACGCCCTACCGAGAGCGCTTTTCCCGAGGAGGCCGCCGCGCCCCGCCGGGTCCGCCCTGCGGCGAGCGACGGGCCGAGAGGCTGCTCGAGCTGCCAGCGCAAACGCAGCTTCGCACCGGCGCCGGATCGATTTTCCGGGGCGGCGCCGGGCCGTACCCGAACCGCCCGGTCTCCGCCCGTGCCGGCCGCGCGCCGTGCGGCGCGTCGCCTACCCCGCAGGGCGCTACGCGCCGTGCGAGGCGGGGTCTACCCCGTAGGGCGCTACGCGCCGTGCGAACGGTGGTCTACCCCGCAGGGCGCCACGCGCCGTGCGACGCGGGGGCGACCCCGCCGGGCGGCGCGTGAGTGCGGCGCGTGGGTGCGGCGCGTGGTCGACCCGCAGTGCGACGCGTGGGTGCGGCGCGTGGTCGACCCGCAGCGCGACGCGTGGGTGCGGCGCGTGGTCGACCTGCAGTGCGACGCGTGGGTGCGGCGCGTGGTCGAGCCGCAGTGCGGCGCGTGAGTGCGGCGCGTGGTCGACCCGCAGTGCGACGCGTGAGTGCGGCGCGTGGTCGAACCCGCCCGGCCGCGCGCGTGCGACGGGTCGTCGACCCCGCGGCTGGCGCGGCGCGATCCCCGCAGCGCTTCGTTCGTGCCGCGGACCGGTGCGTGCCCCCAGGGGCGTCGTCTACGCGGCCGGCGCACGCTCCAGGAGCTCGATGCGATTGCCGAACGGGTCGTCCACGTAGACGCGGCGGAACCCGGCGAGCGGCCCGCCGTCGGTCGCTGGATGGCCGCCCGCCTCGAGCCGCGCGACGATCTCCTCGAGGTTTTCGACGAGCAGCGCCGGATGCGCCTTCTTCGCCGGGTGGAAGTCCGCCTCGACCCCGAGGTGCACCCGAACCGGCCCGGACTCGAACCACGCCCCGCCGCGCTTCGCGAGATCGTCGGGCTTGGGGATCTCGACGAGTCCGAGAAGCCCCTCGTAGAACCTCTTCGCGCGCGCCTCCTCGCCCGGAGGCATGGCGAGCTGCACGTGCTCGATCGCGACGACGGGCATGGGAATCGTGTTAGCAGAGCGACGACCCGCCGCCCCGCGCTCGGACCGTCGGTCGTCGAGAAATTGTACCCGGTGCAAACGCACACCCCTTGACAGGTTTCGAGATGCGCGTGGCGCGTCGTCGGCACCCGTCACCAGACGGCCCCGTCCTCGCGCAGGTGAGCCCTGGAATGCGCGAGCAGCGTCGGAGAGGCCGCCGGAGCCGAAGCGCCCGTGTTCACTCGGCTCGCGGCCGCCACGGGCGCCGAAAAACCCGATGATACGATCTCGGCATGGTCGAGACGCACGGGATGAAGGGACGATCCGAGATCGAAGAGCTGGACGCGCTGGGACGGGAGATCGCGCGCATCTCGTCGCACGTCGACGCCGCCTTGCACCGGCTCCTGACGTGCATCCGCCGCTTCGACGCCGCCGAGGCCTGGTACATGCAGGGAGCGCTCTCCTGCGCGCATTGGCTCACCTGGCGAATCGGCATCGGCCCCAACGCCGCGCGCGAGTACGTTCGGGTCGCGCGCGCCCTCGCCGAGCTGCCCCGAACCGACGCCGCCCTCGGCCGCGGCGAGATCAGCTACAGCAAGGTTCGCGCGCTCACCCGCGTGGCCACGCCCGAGAACGAGGACGAGCTGCTGAAGCTCGCCTTCGATTGCACGGGCGCGCAGCTCGAGACGATCCTCGCTCAGTACCGCCGCGTCCTTCGCCTGAACGGCCACCTTCCGGTGGACGCCCCCGAGTTCCGCTACGTCCGCCGTCGGACCACGGCGAGCGGGATGGTCCAGGTGACGGCGCAGGTCTCGCCCGAGGAGGCCGCGATCGTGATGCGGGCTCTCGAGGTCGCTCGCGAACGTGCGGCCGACGCCCGGGGGGCGACCGACGTTTCCGCGGAAACGTCGGAGGACGAGGTCGCGCCGACCTTCGACGAGAAGCAGCGGATCGCGGCTGATCGCGCCGACGGGCTCCTCTGGATGGCCGAAACGCTTCTGAGCGGTCGGTCGGACGCCGGCGCGCAGACCTCGCCGGTCGAGGTGATGGTGCACGTGGACGCGCGCGAGACGGCCCCCGGCGCGCCGCGGGAGGCGCGCCTCGACGATGGCCGCCGCCTCGAGCCCGAGACGACCGCGCGGCTCTTGTGTGACACGGCCGTCGTCCGGGTCGTCGAGGACGCGCACGGAACGCCGCTGGACGTCGGCCGCCGCACCCGAACGATCCCGAGCTCCCTGCGACGCGCCCTCCGCGCGCGCGACCGCGGCTGTCGCTTCCCCGGCTGTCCGCATCGGCGGACGGACGGCCACCACATCGTGCCCTGGTCCGAGGGCGGACCGACCTCCCTGGCGAATCTCGTCTCCCTATGCCGCCGGCACCACCGTTTCGTGCACGAGCTCGGCTGGCGCGTCGAGCTGCGCACCCAGAACGAGTTGCACTTCGTCGCCCCGCCCCGCTGCCCGGCGATCGACGAACCCATCCGCACACCGCCCGGCGACGACGTGGTGGCCCGCCTTTCCGACGAGCTCGCCAGCCGTGGCATCTCGATCGACCACGAGACGGGCGCGACGCGCGGAGACGGACGAATCGACCATGCGTACGCGGTGGAGGCGTTGTTCGACCTCTGCCGGACCGAATCGCAGGGCGCCGTTTCCGCGGAAACGTCCGCCGCCGCGAGGACGGCGTAGGGGCGGCGCCGTTCGATTCCGGGCGTCGCGGTCGACGCTCTGACGACGGTCCCGCAGAAGCGCGTCTCGCATGCGCGCGGGAGGGCTCGCGCTCATTCCGACGGCGCCGGCCGCGCTCTCTCGACGTGCGCATCCGCATAGCCCAGGGCCCGGAGCATCGCGCGGGTCTGTTCGTCGAGGAGCTCGGGTTCGTCGGAGCTCCCGGCGTACCGCGGGGTCGTCTCGCGCCACCGTCGGAGCGCTGCTCGAAGCTCCGCGGCGACGCGCGGGTGGTCGCGAAGGACGTCGTTCTGCTCCGCGGGGTCGCCTCCGAGGTCGTACAGCTCCCAAGTCTCCCGTCTGAAACGACGCCGGTCGCGTGGGGCTCGGAGCTGCACCAGCTTCCAGCGGCCCTTGCGGACGGCGAGTTGGCTGGGCTCCGTCCAGCCGGACTCCAGGAAGACGAATTCGGAGGGCGGCGCCGTGCCGTCGATCGCGGGCACGAGGCTCCTGCCTTGCGTCGCCGCATTCGGGGCCCGCCCAACCAGCTCGAGGATCGTCGGCTTCAGATCGACGAGCCCGACCGGCTGATCCACCACCCGGCCGGCGGGCAAGCGCCCCGGCAGAGCCAGGACGAGCGGGACGCGGGCCTCGGGCTGATAGGGCGATGTGCCGTGCCGCAGGAACTCGCGATGCTCGTTCAGGAGTTCGCCATGATCCGCCGTCAGGACCACGAGTGTGTCCTCCGAGAGCCCACGTCGCTCGAGGTGCTCGAGGAGCCGGGCGATCTCGTCGTCGACGTAGCGAATCTCTCGGTCGTACTGCGCTTCGTAGTGCCCCAGATCGACGATCGGCTCGCCATCGCGGTACTGCCATTGGTAGCGAGGAACGCGGTGAATCGGCACGTCGCGACGAACGTACTCGTCGCGCCACAGAGTCTCGTACTTCGCGGGCGGCCGATACGGCCCATGCGGGTCCAGGTAATGGAGCCAAACGAAGAACGCCTCTCGTCGCGCCAGACTCTCGATCAGTGCGATGCCTTCGTCCGTGACCTTCGTCGCGTTGGTCGAAGCCTTTACCCGACCCGGGAGCAACTTCTCGTCGTCCGACTCGGACCGGCTCCGTGTCGGATCGACCCACGATTCCACGAAGTGATCGAAGCCCTGATCGAAGCCGAACCGGCGTCCCAGGTTTACGTTGGCGACCACCGCCCCCGTGGCGTAGCCCGCGGCGCCGAGAGCCTCCGCCAGGGTTTCGTTCTCGCGCGGCAGGGGCCGTCGGGGGCGAAACGCGACTCCGTTCGTCGCCGGATAGGTGCCCGTCAACATCGACGCCATCGCAGGCCAGGTCCGCGGCCACGGCACCGTCGCGTCGTCGAAGCGAACGCCTTGCTCCGCGAGGCGGTCGATCCGTGGGCTCGTGGGCAGGCGATACCCATAGCTTCCGAGTCGATCCGCGCGCAGCGTGTCGATGGAGATCAGCAAGACGTTGGGCGGCGCCGTTCGCGGGGCGACTTCCGGCTCGCGACGGCACGCACTCGCGAGCAACGCGACTAGCACGACTCCCGACACCGCGAGACGCATGCACGAACGGAGGGCAGATGAGCTCCGACGGTCGACCGTGCAGCTCATGCGCGCATCGCGAACCGCCCCCACCCTCGTAGATCGAGCGTGGGCGTGTTGTCTGGGATGCGCGCCCCGCGTAGCGTCGGGTCCGAGCTCGATCGCGAACCGTCGAGAGAGACACGAAACACGGGAGGGAAGAGATGGCCTGTCCGAAGCGCGTGTGGGTCGCATTGGCGTTGACTCTCAGCCTGGGGACGGCGGCGCACGCAGAAGACGCGATCTGCGTCATCACGGCGCTCGCCTTCGATGACAACCTGAACCCGCTGCAGGTTCAAGGGGTCTCCTCCGGCAAAGTAACGGGCCGCAACCTCATCAAGGCGTGCGGCAAGGAGAAGTTGCTCCCGATCGAGGCAGCCCGGACCACGTGCGAGGGCAATCAGGACGCCCGCTTCGTGGCGCTGTTTCGCAGGATCGACGGCGTCGATCTCGTGAAGTCGAAGGACTCGAAGGCCAAGTTCAACGAGAAGAAGCCGGCGGGAGAAACCGCGACCATCAAGATGAAGTCCTGCGCCTTCTGGGCCGACCGGGATTCGTAGACCCCGCATCCCCAAGCAGGTTGGCTCGTGCCGTTCGCCGGCGGGGGCACGAGCGTCGGGGGACGAACGAGCCCGAGGGACGAAAGTGGCCGCGCGAGATCGGGCTGGCCACCGCCCCCGGAAAAGTTCTATGGTGGAGCGAGATGCCAGACCGGCCGCCTCCGAACGGGGTGCGGCGCCGGTCGAGCCGGCCCCTCTGGCTCGTCTCTGTCGTCCTCGTTCAACTGACGATTCTCGTCGTGCTTCTCGAGGTCGGCGCACCCCTGCTGCATCAGTATCTCTTCGACAAGCCATTCTCTCGCGACGCCCTGTTCGCCGATCTCACGGCAGGTGCCGGACCTACGACGGGCACTCTGCGCCGCGACGCCGAGACAGCCGACCCGACGGCACTTCCCACCGCGCAGCAGCTGCTCCACCCGTACGTGGGGTACGTGCGGGAGTCCGTCGAGGGCGAGCCCACGAACGTCTTCGGGTACCTCGGCAGGCAGCCGGTGCTGAAGCGGCGTCGCGGCCACCTGAACGTGGTTCTCCTCGGCGGAAGCGTCGCGCTCCACATGTACCGAAACGCGGCGGACGTCCTGAAGCGCGCGCTCGTCCGGGGCGAGGCGTTCTCCGGCAAGCAGATCGATCTCGCGACCCTGGCGCTGCCCGGATACAAGCAGCCCCAGCAGCTCCTGGCGCTCACCTACATGCTGTACCTCGGCGCGCAGTACGACGTGGTCATCAACCTCGACGGCTTCAACGAGGTCGCGCTTCCCTTCGGCGAGAATCTTCCCGCTGGGACCTACCATCACCATCCGCGCCTCTGGCACACCTATGCGAACGCGCAGCCGACGCCGGAGGCCACGGTCCTGGCCGCGCAGATCATCGAGCTCCGCGGCCATCAGGCGGAGCTGCGCGAGCGCTTCGGGACGTCGTGGCTTCGCTGGAGCCGCCTCGCGCTCGTCGTCTGGAAAGCCCTCGATCGGAACGCCGAGATGCGAATCCGCGAGCTCGACGCGGTCTACCGGGTCGCCGCGGCCGGCGACCCGCGGCCTCTCGGTCCGCAGCCCACCTACGGCGAGGACTACGGGCCCTACTTCGAGGAGGCCGCGCGGAGCTGGATGCGCGCCTCCCGCGCGATTCGAGGCCTCGGGCGTTCCCACGACTTCAGGTACTTCCACTTCCTGCAGCCGAACCAGTACGTCCCGGGATCCAAGCCGCTGTCGCCCCGCGAGATGCGCATCGCCCACGTCGACGGCTACCCCGGCGCGCCCTCCCCGTTCGATCACGCGTTCAAGTGGACGGCCGAGACCGGATACCCGTACCTCCGCGCCGGCGGTCGCCATCTCCGAGAGCAGGGCGTGAACTTCGTCGACCTGACCATGATCTTCGAAACGGTCCGCCGCTCGCTCTACAACGACCTGTGCTGCCACCTGAACGCCGAGGGCTACCGCCGCCTGGCCCGACGAATCGGCCGCGAGATCGCGAAGCACTCGGCGGCGCGGCCGAAGCCCGCGGGCCGGGAATCCCGGCCGACCGGGACCCGATCGTCGCGCGAGAACGGTTCGTCGTCCGGCACAGAGCGACGGACGGACTAGGACGAGAGCCCCGGCCTCCAAGCACCAAAGGACGTCCTCGACCGCCGTTCTCTCGGCCGCGGTGGCTCGCTCCCGTCGTCCACGATTCCGGGCCTTCGTGCGGCCGGGGTCGCCAGGAGCGCCCCCTCGAGCGAAAGCCTTCCGTCTGTCGGAACGAGGGGCGGGTCGCGCCCGGTCTCGCCACGTACGAATGACCTCGCCGACTTCCCACGCTGGAGCCATGCTCGTGTTGGCGTCGCCGTTCTTCGGTGCCGGCCTTGTCGAGGTCGTCTTCTTGAAGCAGTAGAAGTGGAATGCGCGGTACTCGGCGATTCCCGACCGCGAGTGGTGCGGGGGTCCACCGCTTGGTCGCCGTCGCCGTAGGCCTCGCGATCGGGGCTGTCGTGTCGGCGGCGCTCCTTCTCGGGCTCGGGATCCGTCCGGGGGCTCTCGCCCAACGCGTCCTCGCGGGAGACCGGGAAGCGCGCATCTTCGGTATCCACCGGCTCGACGACACGATCGGCTACACGCTGGTGGCGGGCGCCAGCTTCCGTCACCAGGAGCGGGGGTTCGACGTCGTCTACAACGTCGACGGCGCGGGAGCTCGTCGGGTCCCGGGCTCCCTCCCGGAGCGCCCCCGCGTTCTCGTGCTGGGAGACTCCTGGACCTTCGGGCACGGCGTCGAGGACGAGCAAACGTACTCCGCTCACCTGCAATCCCACTGGCCCGACTTCGCGGTGCGCAACCTCGGCGTCATGGGGTACGGCCCCGCGCACGCCCTCCTCACTCTCGAACGCGCGCTCGCGACGGAGCGCGCGCCGACGCTCGTGCTCTACGGCTGGACGCCCATCCACGTCCCACGCAGCTACGTTCGTGCGAGCTACCTCGAGCGTACCGCCGGAGGACGCGCCCCGCGGTTCGAGCTGGAAGGCGGGCAGCTGATCTACGAGGGTCTCGCGGATCGGTCGGAGGCGCTCGCCGACGGCACGCGCGGGCTCGGAAAGGCCGAATGGGCGCGTACCGTGGCTGCCGTCGAGCGCATGGCCACCCTCTCCGCCGACCGCGGAGCACGCTTCGTCCTCCTTCTCCTTCCAGGCTCGGACAGCATGCGGGCGTACGCCCGCAAGTCCAGGCGCATGCGCAGGGCGATCGATCGCGGTGGGATCGAGTTCGTCGACCTCGAAGCCGACCCGACGTTCCCGAAGACGGACGCCCTCTTCCTCCCGAACGACGGCCATCCGAACGCGCGCTGGCACGACCTCGTCGCGGGGGCCATCGCGAGGCGCCTGCGCCCGCTCGACGATCCGGCGGGGGATTGATCGCATCTCGGTGATCGGACCTCGCGAGATCTCCGGCCACTCGCGTCGGACGGTGCATCGGATGCAGTCCGTGCCCCGCACTGTTGCGCGGGTCGTTCGGGTCACGCGATAGTTCCGCTCATGCGCTCGATCACGGTGGCCATCGTCCTGATTCTGGCCGCTCCGGCCACGGCTCTGGAGTACACCTGCCCGTCCGATCCGGGGTTTTGCTACCTCGATGTAGCGGACGACGGGTGTTTCGACACCGGAACCGACACCGGTCCGATCAACGCCCTACTGGAGGCGGGTCCGTTCCCCGACCCCCTACCTCCTGCGGATGGCCTACCAGCCGATCCCGGCTCGATCGTGTGTCCGCCGAGCGTAAAGCAGCTGAAGATTCCCGACGGCGTTACAGCCGACTGGAGAACGGCTCCGGGCAGCGACGTTCTCCTGTTCGGTCGACGGATCTCCTTCCGAGGCATCGGGCCGATCGACGCCACGATCGAGATCCGCTCGGGCGGCGTTCTGCACCTTGGCAGCGACATCTTCGCGACCTCCTTCAATGCAGGAGATCCGATCTTGCTTCGAGCGCAAGGCGACGTCTCCATTGGCCGTGGCATCCGCGTTCGAAGATCGTGTCGGGTGCCGAGCGACTGCCATTCGGTCGAGATCGAGTCCGTGCTCGGGAACATCGACGTCGCCGCGAAGGCCAAGCTGTTCGGAACGACGGTTCACCTGAGCGCGCCAGGAGACGTAACGTTCGGCGACAAGGTACGCGTCGTCACGTACGACGGCACCGACGGCTTCCTTCTCTCGGCGAACGGTTCGTTCGAAACGACCAACCCACGGTTCAAGACGGGTTACAACATCGTCACGGCCAACGGCATCCTGGTTCACGGACTGGGCAACATACGAGACGACCAGATCGACTGGGATGCTGGTACAGGAGATCTCGTTGCCGAACGCGTGAAGCTCAACGGCAGCATCGAGCTCCGCGGGGACTCCATCGAGATCGGTGGAGACAAGAAGTCCAAGATGCGAACTCCGTGGCGCGTGAACCTGCTCGCGACGGGTTCGGTCACCCTTCGGAACACCGACGTCAAAGTCGTCGACCGCCTCCGCGTCGTGACATCGGGGCTCGC
>JAUIFY010000157.1 GCA_030430245.1 bacterium
TCGCCGCGAGGACCGGGTAGAAGTCGCGACCCTTCTCGGTGAGGACGTACTCGTATCGCGGGGGACGCTCCTCGTAGAGGCGCTTTTCGAGGAGGCCTTCGTCGACGAGGCGCGCCAGCCGTTGGGCGAGGATGCCGCGTGAGAGGGAGAGTGACTTCTGGAAGTCGTCGAAGCGGCGCGTGCCGAGGAAGGCCTCGCGCATCACGATCGGCGTCCACCAGTCGCCCATCAAGTCGACGGTCCGCGCGATCGGGCACGGATCGTCGGAGAACCGTGTCCGCCTCATCGCACCGCTTCCACCTGGGCGCGCACGTGCTTGTGCCACGGCGTTCCGGCGAGCCAATCCCGGTCCTCCGTCGACGTGAGCTCGTTCGGGGGCGTGCCGTGCACGACGCGACGTCCCGACTCGTCCGGATACGCGAGACCGAGTCCGTTCGGAAGCGTCACGTGCCCGTCCCGCAGGGTGTCGGTGATCTCGACGGCGGCCTCGGTCGACCCGCGCTTGGTGGTGATGCGCACGCGGCCGCCGTTCTCGACGCCGAGACGGGAGGCGTCGCCGGGGCTCATGCGGAGCGAGCCGGCCGGGTCCTTCCTCCGCCAGCTCGGATCGCGGTAGATGGTGTTCGCGGTGTTCGTGCGGCGCTCGCCCGCCGCGAGGATGAAGGGGAACGCGTCCTCGCGCGATGGCGCGGGCTCGTCGACGAGGCCGGCGACCTCCTCGATCAGCTCCGGGATCTCGAGCTGGATCCTGCCGCCGGCCTTCGGGTGTAGGCGGTCGAACGACACGTCGTACGGGTCTCGCGTGATGACGACGCCCTCCGGGTGATCGAGGATGGCCCGGAACAGTGCGTTGCCGAGGGTCGGGCCCTCGCCCTCGTACCCGGCGCGCTGGACCGACGTCGGATCGGAGGCCGCGAGCGTCTGTGCGGCGCCCCAGATCAGCGCGGCCGGCTCGAGCCCCGGCTCGAGCGCGCGCCCGAGGGTCTCGTAGAGCACGACCGGCAGGATCTTCCCGAGCTCGGGGCGGCTCGCCATCGCCTCGAGGAAGGCGGATCCGAACTCCTCCAGTCCCGCGTTCGCGGCCTGGCGCAGCGCGGTCAGGTCGTCGTCGTGGAACGCGCCCAGGGCGCGACACAGGCGGCTGTGGATCTCCGGCTCCGGAAGCGTTCCCGGGGCGGGCGGGAAGAGGGGATGGCGCAGTTGGAAGACGTGATCGGGGAAGCCTCCGCCGAAGAACGTCGCCTCGGCCTTCTCGTATTGCGACGACCCGGGCAGGACGTAGTCCGCGTGCATCGCCGTCTCCGTCATCGCCACGTCGACGACGACGACGAAGTCGAGGGCGTCGAGCGCCTCGCGCATCCGCGGGCTGTCGGCGAGGGAGTGCACGGGATTGGCGCTCTCGATGATCGCGGCCCGGAACCGGTCGGGGTGGTCGGTCAAGAGCTCGTCGGGCAGGGCGTTGCACGGAATCAATCCGGTGATGATCTTGTGTCCGCCGACCGGAGACGTCCGGTTGTCGTTGCCGCCTCCGATCAGCTTTCCGAGATGCGTGCCGAGGTTCATCGTTCCGGCGCGGCCGAAGTTCCCGGTGACGGCGTAGAGGAGCTTCTCCAGATAGCTGTTGAGCGTACTGTGCGGCGCCTGCTCGATGCCGAGGTCCTCGAGCACGGCGAGGCTGTCCGCGGTGCCGATCAGACCGGCTGCCTCGCGGACGAGGGCCTCCGGGACGCGCGCGCGGGTGCAGTAGTCCGCCACCGGTACCCGGGAGAGGGTGTCGAAGAGCGCGTCTCCGCCGTCGGCGTGTGCCTCGAGAAAGTCGCGGTCGACGAGGCCGTCCTCGACGAGGACGGCGAGGATCGCGGCGAGGACGAAGGCGTCGGTGCCCGGCGCGACCTGGAGGAAGACGTCGGCGAGGTCCGCCGTCTCGGTGCGGCGTGGGTCGAGCACGATCATCTTACGCGCCGGATCGCGCGCGATCTCCTTGAGGACGATCCGCGCGCGCTCGAATCCGTGCGACTGCCAGGGGTTCTTGCCGACGAACACCGAGACCTGGGCGTGCTCGAAATCGGGCTCGGGACGCCCGCCGAACATCAACCTCTCGACCCAGAACTCGCCCGTCTTCTCCTGGGCGAGGGCGTTCGACGCGTAGCGCATTCCGAGCGCCTTCCGCGTCGCGGCGCTGTACGCGCCCCCCATGTGGTTCCCCTGGCCGCCGCCCCCGTAGTAGAGGATCTTCTCTCCGCCGACCGTGTCGCGGATCTCCGCCAGGCGGGCCGCCACCTCGCGGATCGCGGTATCCCAGTCGACCTCCTCGAACGAGCCGTCGGCCCGTCGCCGCAGCGGGCTCGTCAGCCGGTCGCCATGGTTCTGGTAGTGGTCGAGGCGCGCCGGCTTCTCGCAGGTGTAGCCCTTCGACCGGGGGTTGGTCTTGTCCCCCTTGATCTTCGTGAAGTGGCCGTCGGCGACCTGGACGTGCAGCGCGCAGTTCACGCTGCACAGGATGCACGCGGTCGACTTCCAGGAATCCTGGGCGTGGCTCGGGGTCGTCATCGTTCTCCTCCGGTCGAGTGGCGCCGCCTGACAAGTGGGTTCGGTCATCGAACTTTATGGGTTCTCTAGTCGAACGGATGAGGCGAAGCAAGTCCGAGCCGGTGCCCGACCTCCGCCGGGCTCGCGACGGCGCGAGCCCGGCGCCGCGTTTCGCTCGCCACGAGGTCGCCGTCGCCCGTTGCCGCCGTCGACCCGCCGGCGAAGGTACGAACCCTTGGGTGGGCGTGCTAAGCGCCCTCGTCATGGGGAACTCGGAGATCTTCACGAAGGGGAACGTCGTGGTCGTGAACGGTGCGGCGGACGGCATCGGGCTCGCCGCGGCGAAGAAGTTCGCCGAGCTCGGAATGAAGGTCTGCATGGCCGACGTGGACGGCGACAAGCTCTCGGCGTCCTCGAAGGAGGTCGTGCTGCCGGCCCTCGCCGGGGGCGGCGCGGACCTGCTGACCGGTCGGGTCGACGTGGCCGATCTCGAGCAGGTGCGGGCGTTCAGCGACTCGGTCTTCGAGCGGTTCGGGCGGGTCGACGTGCTCATGAACAACGCCGGGATTCCGGGAGGTGCCGCGCCGTGGGACGACATCGCGGGTTGGCAGAAGGTGCTCGCCGTGAACTTGTTCGGGCCCATCCACGGCGTGTCGGCCTTCGGCTCACGGATGATCGGGCAGGGGACCCCGGGCGCGATCATCAACACGGGCTCGAAGCAGGGGATCACCCACCCGCCGGGGTTTGCCGGGTACAACGTCAGCAAGGCGGGCGTGCGAGCGTTCACCGAGAATCTCGAGCACACGCTTCGCAACATCGAGGGTTGTCGGCTGCACGCCCACCTGCTCGTCCCGGGGTTCACGTTCACCGGCCTCATGCGCCCCTTCTTCGACGAGAAGCCGGCGTCGGCGTGGTGGCCGGAGCAGGTCGTCGACTTCATGCTGGAACGGATCGCGGTCGGCAGCTTCTACATCCTCTGCCCCGACAACGAGGTGTCCCGCGAGATGGACAACAAGCGGATGCAGTGGGGCATGGACGATCTGATCCGGGATCGGCCCGCGCTCTCGCGGTGGCACCCCGACTTCAAGGACGAGTTCCAGAGGTTCTCGTCCTGACCCGTCCGACACCGCGTGGAGGCGTCGACGAGTGAGGGCGTGAGCGAAACGACCGACCCGCTCGGTGCCGAGCGCGCGGAGCTCCGGGCGCTCGCAGGGAAGCCGGTCGGAACGCGGCTTCGCGGCTATCTCCGCCTCCTGGGCCCCGGCTACATGCAGAGCGCGATGACGCTCGGCGGGGGCACCGCGTCGTCGGCGCTCTTCGCGGGCGCGACCTTCGGATACGGCCTGCTCTGGGTCGCGCCGGTCGCGATGGCGATGGGCGTCTGCATGCTCGCGGCGGTCTCGTATCAGGCCCTGACGTCGGACGAGCGGCCCTGGCGCGCGATGCACGAGCACGCGGGGCCGGTGTTCGCCTGGGCGTGGGCCCTCGGCGCGCTCGTCTCGTCCGTCATCTGGCAGTTCCCGCAATACGCTCTCGCGTCGGCCGTCCTCGTCGATCTCGGCGACGCGATCGGCCAGCCCGGCATCCCTCCCGGCGGCGCGGGCCTCGGGGTGTTGGCCTGGGCCCTCGGCGTCTCGACGCTCTACGGCCGCTCGCCTCGTTGGGTCCGGGTCTACGAGCGTACCCTGCAGGTCATGGTGTGGGCGATCGTGCTCTGCTTCGGCTGGGTCGTCGTGCAGACCGGGGTGCGGGACTGGGGCGCGCTCGCGGCAGGCTTCCTCGCGTTCGACGTGCCGGGCGAGGTCCACGGCATCGCGGGAGTGACGCTGGTCCTCTCGGGGCTCTCTGCCGCGGTCGGCGTGAACATGGTGTTCCTCTATCCCTACAGCCTGCGGACGCGGGGATGGGGGCGGGAGCACCGCGAGCTGGCACGCGTGGATCTCGGCCTGGCCATGTTCCTGCCGTACGTGCTCGCGGTGAGCCTGGTGATCATCGCGACCGCCAACACGATTCACCTGGATCCGCAGTACGCGGGCATGAAGCTGTCTCCGGTGGAGGCCTCGCGCGTACTCGCGCACGGGGTGGGACCGATCGCCGGTCGAGTCGTCTTCAATCTCGGAATCCTCGGCATGGCACTCTCGTCGATCACCCTGCAGATGCTGACGTGCGGCTTCGTCGCGTGCGAGATCTTCGGCTGGGAGACCGGCGGGGCGCGGTATCGGATGGCGACGTGGCTCCCCGTTCCGGGGGTGCTGGGCTCCGTGTATTGGAGCGACATCGCGGTCTGGGTCGCCGTCCCGACGAACATCGTCTGCGGGCTGTTCCTGCCGCTCGCGTACGTCGGCTTCCTCGTTCTGCAGCGGAGCTCCGCGTACCTGGGTGACGAGCGCCCGTCGGGCGTCGGAGGGCGGCTCTGGTGGCTCGCCATGCTCGCGATCACGGTCTTCCTGGGCGGCTTCCTCGGCTGGTACGCGATCCAGAACGCGCCGCGGTTCCTGCAGGCGGTCACGGCCTGAGACCTGTTGCGGCCCGACGCCTCGGGGCCTAGAGAACCGGGCATGGGTCCTTTCGAAGACGTCGATTACAAGGTCGAGAACGGTGTCGCCTGGGTGCGCCTCAACCGGCCCGACAAGTACAACGCGTTCACGTTGAAGATGCGCCGGGAGCTGAAGACCATCTGGCGCGGCCTCCGGGACGACGACGACGTCGGAGCGATCGTCCTGACCGGAGCGGGCGATCGCGCCTTCTGCACCGGCATCGACCGCAGCGAGGCGATGTCCGAGGAGGCGATGGCCAAGAACGCGTCGCGGACGTCGTATGTCCACTGGGACGACCCGGGAGAGGATCTCTGTCCGAAGTCGGCCAAGCTGTGGAAGCCGATCATCTGCGCGGTGAACGGAATGGCCGCCGGCGGCGCCTTCTACATGTTGGGCGAGTGCGACATCGTGATCTGCAGCGAGGATGCGACCTTCTTCGATCCGCACGTGACCTACGGCATGGTGGCGACGTACGAGACCATCCACATGGCGCAGCGAATGCCCTTCGGCGAGCTTCTGCGGATGCAGCTCCTCGGCGCGCACGAGCGCATGTCGGCCCAGCGCGCGCTCGAGATCGGTCTCGTGAGCGAGGTGTGCCCGAAGGACGAGCTCGACGACCGGGCGCGGTGGCTCGCGGAGACGATCGCGGCGCGACCGCGCGACGCGGTGCAGGGGACCGTCTACACGGCCTGGGCCGCCAAGGAGTATCCCCGCTCGCAGGCGCTCGAGCTCTGTCGGACCTTTCTCGCGATGGCGTCCAGCGACGAGAATCTGCGCGAAGGCCAGGAGTTCTTCGCATCGGGTCAGCGGGTCGAGTGGAAGAAGCGCTGACGAAGGAGGCTCCTTCGGAAGCTCCGCCGCCGACCCCGGGCCGTCGCATCCGCTCCGCAACCGTGAGGCCGGCTCACCCCGCGTGCCGCGTCCCGATCTCGAAGTCGTTCGGGTCCAGCGTGGCCAGCGCGCGCTGGTGCTCGCCCATGGTCCGCGGCCACTGCGTGACGATCCGACCGCTCGGCCCGGCGCGGTAGTAGTCGGTGCAGCCGGCGTACCAGACCTTCACGTTCTGGATGTCCTTCTGGAGCTGCTCGTCGTAGGCCGACATGGTGTCCGACTTGACGTCGACCCACGCGAGCCCCTCCGAGGCGAGCCGCTCGATGTGCAGCATGGCGTGCTCGACGTGGTACTCGATCATCGTGATGAGCGAGTCGCCGTTGGTGTTCGGACCGTAGAGCATGAACAGGTTCGGGAAGCCGGCCGTGGTCACTCCCTTGTATGCGATCGCGCCGTCGGCCCAGGCGTCCTGGATGTCGAGGCCCCCACGTCCGCGGACGTCGATCGCCGAGAGGTACTTCGTCGTCTCGAAGCCGGTCGCGAGGACGAGCGTGTCGATTCGTCGCTCGGTGCCGTCGACGGTCACGATCGCGTCGGGGGTGATCCGCTCGATGCCGTCGGTGACGAGGTGTAGGTTCGGGCGGTTGAACGCCGGGTAGTAGTCGTTCGAGAAGAGCGGTCGCTTGCAGCCCCATGGGTGCGTGGGGACGAGCTTGGCGCGCACCTCGGGGTCTTCCACGAGGGCGATGTTCTTGCGCCCCGCGCCCTCCATGTCCGCGCGAATGAGGTCGAAGATCCCGGGCCCGCCCGCATTGAGGCGGTCGAAGATCTCGGCGCGGATGCCCTGGGCGATCGACGGATCGGCGCGCCTTTGCGCGATCGTCTCCTCGGAGTACGGCTCGTCCTCCTTGGGCAGGACCCAGTTCGCGGTGCGCTGGTAGTAGTCCACGCGCTCCGCCTTCTTCACGATTTCCGGCACGAACTGGATCGCGCTCGCCGCGCTTCCGATGACGCCGACCCTCTTGCCCGTCAGGTCGTGACTCCAGTCCCAACGCGCCGAGTGGAACCGGGTGCCGGCGAAGTCGTCGAGACCGGAGATGTCGGGGAAGTTCAGCTCGTTGAACATGCCGATCGCGCTCACGACGACGTCGGCTTCGAGTCGCTCGCCCGAGCGGAGACGGAGCGTCCAGAACGCCCCGCCGTCGTCCCAGGTCGCTTTCTCGACCTCGCATCCGAAGCGGCAATGCTTGCGGACGTCGTACTTGTCGGCGCACTGCTCCAGGTATTCCAGAATCTCGGGCTGAGGCGCGTAGGGGCGGGACCAATCGCTCTTCACCTCGAAGGAGTACGAGTAGAGGTGCGAGGGGATGTCGCACGCACAGCCGGGGTATCGGTTGTGGTACCAGGTGCCGCCCAGACCGGCCGCCTTTTCGAGGATCACGAAGTCGTCGAAGCCGGCTTCGCGCAGCTTGATCCCCATGCAGAGGCCGCCCGGGCCGGCCCCGATGATGGCGACTCGAAGGTCGCGTGTGCGGTTCGACGTCACTTTCGAACGACTCCCTTGATTCTGAGCGCCCACCCCATACAGGAATGGTTACGCATGGTAACAGGAGACTCGTACAGATGAGCGACCCGGCGCGGCAAGCGTGCATCGTCGGCGTGGGGGAGACGCGCTACGCCAAGTGGGGCGGCATCACGGACGCGAGTGAGCGCGGTCTCGCGTGCCAGGCCGTCGCGAACGCGGCGGCGGACGCGGGGCTGGACGTCCACGATCTGGACGGCGTCGGGTCGTTCGCGGACGATCGGAATCTCGGTGTCCTGATCGCGCGAGATCTCGGCTTTCGCGAGCTCCGCTACGCGGGTATGTCGTGGCTGCCGGGCGGCGGCGGCGCGTGTGGCGCGGTGGGAGCGGCCGCTCTCGCGGTGGAGGCCGGACAAGCCGACGCGATCGTGGTCTATCGCAGTCTCTGCCAGGGGCAGCACTACCGCTTCGGCAGTGCGGCCGCGTCCGTGGGGCAGCTCCCGAAGCCCGGGCTCACGCAGGCCTCGAATCTGTTGGAAGCCGAGATGGCGTTCTCGCTGCCGTTCGGGATGTTCAGTGCGCCGATCGCCTACGCGATGGTCATGCAGCGACACATGCACCTGTTCGGGACGACGAGTGAGCAGATGGGCGCCGTCGCCGTCGCGACGCGCGCCCACGCCAACCGGAATCCTCGTGCGGTCATGCACGGACGTCCGATGACGCTCGAAGACCATCAGGGCTCGCGCATGGTCGCGGAGCCGTTTCGCCTCTTCGACTGCTGTCTCGAGAACGACGGGGCATGCGCCGTCATCGTGACGACGGCCGAGCGGGCCCGTGATCTCGCAAAGCCGGTGGTTCGGATCGCCGCCCACGCCCAGGGCGCGCCGGGCGAGTATGGCTGGGGTCCGTTCCTCGATACCAACGGCAGCGACGACCTCTACGCGGGCGGCGGAGCGAACGTCATCGCCCGGGAGATCTGGGCGAAGTCGGGGATGGTGCCGGGCGACGTCGACTGCGCGCAGATCTACGACCACTTCAGCGGTCTGGTTCTCCTCATGCTGGAGGCGTTCGGGTTCTGTGAGAAGGGCGAGGGGGGGCCGTTCGCCGAGTCGGGCGCGCTCGCCTGGCCGAACGGGAGCCTTCCGAACAACACCCACGGGGGGAGTCTCTCCGAGGCGTACATGCATGGAATGAACAACCTGAACGAGGGCGTGCGGCAGCTGCGCGGCGAGTCCACGAGTCAGGTCGAAGGCGCCGAGACGTGCCTCGTAACCAGCGCGGCGGGTGTGCCGACCAGCGGCGCGCTGCTCGTCCGGGATTGATCGCGATGTCCGAACGCCATTTCCCCGATCTCATGCCGAGCCCTGGCGTCACGCGCGAGTCGCTGCCGTGGTGGGAGGCCGTCTTGCAGGGGCGTCTGGTCGTCCAGAAGTGCAACGCCTGTGGGGCCGAGCGGCACCCGCCCTGTCCGTGCTGCGCTCGGTGCGGCTCCCATGACGTCGGGATGAGAGACACGGAAGGGACGGGGGTCGTCTACACCTTCACCGTCGTTCACCAGAAGTTCATCCCGGGCATGCCGGAGCCCTACGTCGTCGCCTCGATCGAGCTCGACGGGACGGATGGGCTTCGCGTCGTGAGCAACGTCGTGGGTGTCGAGCCGTCCGAGGTGCGGATCGGCATGCCGGTCGAGGTGTTCTTCGAGCATATGAGCGACGAGCTGGTCGTCCCGCGCTTCAAGCCGCGTCGCTGAGCCGGTCGCGGCCGTGGGCTCGCGCCGCCCGGGGTCCCTAGGAGACGGCAGAGATTCGCGGGCCGCGCGCGCCGGCGAAGACGTCCATGTAGAAGGACGCGGCGTCGCCGCCCTGGCGCTTCGATCGGTCGAGCGCGAAGCTCGCGTTGCGGAGCAGCGACGATGCGTTCGATCCGTCGGTCGGGAAGATGGCCGCCCCGATGCTGGCCGTGCTCATGAGCTCCCGACCTCCGATGTGGAGGGGCCGCGCCACCGCTTCGAGGACTCGTTCGGCAATGCCGCGCGTGTCACTCGCGTCGTCCATGTCCTCGAGGAGGAGTCCGAAGTCGTCGCCGCCGAGTCGGCCTACGACGTCGTAGGGCCGCACGACGTCCTTCAGCTGCGCGCCCACGTGCTGAAGCAGGAGGTCGCCCGCGTCGTTCCCGTACGTGTCGTTCACGGTCTGGAACGAGTCGAGATCGACGAGGAAGAGTCCCCCGGTCTTCTCGGAGCGAACCGCGCGGGCGAGGGCTTGCTCGACGCGCTCGCGGAACACGGCACGGTTCACGAGACCGGTCAGAGGATCGGATCTCGAGAGGAAGGCGAGCTTCGCCGCGGAGTCCACACGGGTCATCGCGTACTGGATCGAGCGCGCGAGGACCTCTCCGGACAGATGCTCCTCCTCCACGTAGTCGTCGGCGCCGCACTCCTGAGCCGCGATCGCGTGCTCTCGTTGGTCCCGCGAGCAGAGGATCACGACGGGGAGCATCGGCGCCAGGTCGCGCAGGTGTCGCAGCGGGTCGAAGTCTTCGCCCACGACGTCGAGCCGCACGACGGCCGCATCGAAGGCGCGATGGGCGAGCTTCTCGATCGCGTCCTCGACGGAAGCGGTGCACGTCGCCTCGAAGCTCTCGCGTTCGACCTCGTGCAAGAGAGACGTGAGCCGTTCGGCCGTTTCGGGGCGGTTCTCGACGATCAGTACTTGGATCATGGTGCTCCTGGCTCGTGGGTCGGCCTCCGCCGACCTGTGGGTCTGATCGGCGGTCTCGCCGGGCCTCTTGAGGGGGCTCGTCGTCCGGGAAGGCGCCCTCCGGGCGACTTGCCACGGCAGACCGAAAGGGGCTACACAGCTGCCTCGGATGGGTCGTCTCGCAGTGGGAGGCCCGAGTACGGGCCGGGCGCATGGCTTCGCAGACTGGAGAGGGGTCTCGATCTCTCTCGTGATCGCGGGAGTGATGGTCTTCTGCGGTCCCGCCGATGCCTCGTCGGCGTGCGGAGTCCCCGAAGACGCCAAGAGCGTCAAGCGAGCCTTCCAGAAGCGGATGGCGTGCGAGATCCGGCGAGCGGCCGGAGCCCCGGTCTCGTGTGGCGACGCCCAGGCGGTCTGCGCGGCGGAGATCGATGGTGTTGCCGCGATGCTGGACGGCGCCTCGACGGATCGCAAGTGCCAGCGCGAGCTCTATCGGCAGTCGAAGCAACACCACGGGCGGCGGTCGGCCGAGCTCCGTCGCAACCAGCGCGGGGCGCGGCATGCGGCTCGCTTCATCGAACGGATCGGGCGGGCTTGCGGGCCGGAGACGACGCTGTCTCTCGGCGGAGCCTGCTCGGGCGTGACGGATCCCGTTCGAGGTGCGTTCTGCGTTCGCGCGGCCTTGGAGGGCTTCACCCAGAGGGCGATCGGTTTCGGTCTGCGGCCCAATATCGTCCTGATCGTCACGGACGACCAGCGAGCGGACACGTTGTGGGCGATGCCGCTGCTCCGCGAGCACGTCGTGGATCGTGGCGTCGAGTTTTCGAACAGCTTCACGAGCACCTCGCTCTGCTGCCCGGATCGAGCGAGCATCTTCACGGGGCAGTACGCCCACAATCACGGCGTGACGAGCAACGCCGGGGCGCATCTCTTCGACCACGACGGAGACACGATTCAGAGGCAGCTGCGAGAGAACGCCGGCTACAAGACGGCGCTCGTCGGGAAGTACATGGTCGCGACCTTCGCCGCGCTCGGTGCGACCGTGCCTCCGGGGTGGGACGAGTGGCACGTGTTCCTGAGTGACGGTGGATTCGGGGCGACACACGGTCTCTACTACAACTACTTCTTGTCGACGAACGGAACGTCCGCGCTCTATGCTCCGCTCGACGGTCTCGGTGTGCCGACGCGGCGCCACGAGTACTCGACCGACCTCCTGCGGGATCGAGCCCTGGCCCTGATCGACTCGTGGGCCGAGGAGCGGTTCCTCCTCGAGTACGCGCCGTTCGCGCCGCATACGCGCGCGGTGGCCGCCGACCGTCACGTGGGCGTGTTCGCCGGCGCGCCGCTCCATCGCCCCCCGAATCACATGCCGACCGACCTGAGTGGGAAGCCGGCTTGGGTTTCGACCAACAAGAGCCTCCAGCAGCTCGGGGGAGGCCAGCCCGAGGCGACGGACGCGCGAAGGATCGAGATGCTCGAGACCCTGCCCGCGGTCGACGAGGCCGTCGCGTCGATCTCCGAGCGCCTCGAGGCGCAGGGCCTGACGGACAACACGCTCGTCGCGTTCACGTCCGACAACGGATACCACTGGCTCGAGCACTGGTTGACGCTCAAGAACTACCCGTACGAGGAGTCGATCCGCGTGCCCTTGGCGATTCGGTATCCGCTTCTCGCTCCCGCGCCGCGGATGCGGACGGAGCTCGTTCAGTCGATCGACTTCTATCCGACGTTCGCGGAGCTGGCCGGAATCCCCGGTGCGCCGGTGAACGGACGGAGCCTGGTCCCGCTCCTCGACGACACCGCTACGAGCTGGCGGCAGGAGATCTTGATCGAGCACTTCGGGCAGCCGCCGCTCCTCGCGCCTTCGACCGGGATCCGGACGCACGACTGGAAGCTCATCCGGACCGACGCACCCGCTGGGGTGACGCTCGAGCTCTACGACGTGACGAACGATCCCTTCGAGATGGACAACGTCGCGGGCGAGCCCGGGAACGCGGCACTCGTGGCGACCCTGGGCGCCAAGCTCGACGTTCTCGAGCAGCAGTAGGACCGGACCGGCCCCGCGCCGCGACCGTCGACGGGCTCGGTGCCGGGATGTGCGGGGCGCCGTGCGAGACCGTTCCGTCGGAGCGCGCCCTCGACGGCGGCGCGGGGTGGAGTGGTGGCGCAGAACGGCGGAATCGGCAGACTGGGAGCCATGAACCGAATCATGCTCGTCTCGCTGATCGCCCTCGTCCTTCTCCCCGGGCGTTTCGCCGCGACCGCCGAGGGCGGAGAGGCCGAGTCGGCGTCTCCGACGTCGAGGGCGAACATCGTCCTGGTGGGGGATTCGAACACCTGGTTCTGGAATCAGCCAGTGGCGGCCCATCGGGTGATGGAGCACCTTCTGGAGCTTCTGCCCTATCTCGATTCGCCGTGGCGGGGCGCGAAGGTTCACAATCTCGCGATCAGCGGAAGCCGACCCAAGGATTGGATCGTCGAGAAGCGGGTATGCAAGCCGGGCGGGAAGAAGCGCTATCCGATCTACGCGTATTGCGACGAGATCGACTTCCTCGCAGAGGGCATCACGAAGGTGGTGCCGAAGCCCGACGCGATCATCGTGAGTCTCGGGTTGAACTCTCACAAGTTCGCCACACCGGCGGAGTCGGCCGAGTACCTGGCGAAGCTGAAGACCCACCTGGAGGGGATCTCGCCGAAGGTCATCATGACGCCGCCGTTCCCCATGCCGCGCGAGCCCTTCCGTTCGTTCGTCGCGGACGTACGCCGTGAGATGCTGGCGCGCGATCTGGTGGACTGGGATTGGCCCGAGCTGGAGCTGAACCCCAAGGGAATCCATCTCACCGCGCGCGCGCGCGTCGTGCACGGCAGCCTGATGGCGCTGTGGCTCTCGCGCGGAGCGCCGCCGATCGGCGCGGGCATCGGGACTCCGGATCCGACTCCTCGAGAGGCGAGGCGGAAGCCGCGGGGCAAGAAGAAGGGCGCGCCCGGGGCGGCGAAGCCCGGCGGGCGGCGCGCTCGGAAGGCCCGGTCGGAGCCCGCGGCGAACACGACACCGCAGGCCGCCGCGAAGGCACCGCCGGAGCCCGCGGCGAACGACGCGCCGAAGCCCACGGCCGGGGCCGCGCGGGATTCCGCGGGCGGGCTGTGATTGGATGGGTGCATGAACCGGTACGACCTCTCGCGGCCCGAAGATCGCGTGCTCCCGCGCATCCTGCAGTGGCAGGGCGTCCACTCGGCCGACCGGGATTTTCTGATCCGCGACGACCGGCGCATCACCTTCGCCGAGGCGGACGGTGCGACCGACGCGCTCGCCACCGGTCTCGCGGGCCTCGGTGTGGAGCGAGGCGATCGCGTGGCGCTCTATCTGACCGGTCGACCCGAGATGGTCCTGAGTGCGCTCGCCCTCGGTAAGTTGGGAGCGGTGTGGGTCCCGATCAGCACCGACTACAAGGGAGACTGGCTCGTGGATGCGCTGCAGCGCAGTCGGTGCCGTGCGATCGTGACGGAATCCGCCCTCGCCGCGAACCTCGCGAGCATTCGCGACCGCCTCGGCGACGAGCGGCTGGTCCTGGTCGCGGACGGCGCGGACGGCCCGGACCTCGAGGGGGCGATCGCCTACGGCTCCCTCCTGGTCGAGGGCGCGCCGCGGGCCGATTGCAGCGCCCTCCACTACGGCGATACGTGCGCGATCCTATGGACGTCCGGCACGACGGGCCGCTCGAAGGCCGTCGAGCAGAGTCACAACACCTGGCTGCGCGCCGTGAACAACGTGATTCCGCAGCACGAGTCGACCGAGGGCGACGTCGTCTACAACGTGCTGCCGCTCTTCAACACGGGCGGCTGGGTGACGAGCGTCTTCCGCGCGCTCGCCGAAGGTCTGCCCTGTGTGCTCGATGAGCCGTTCTCGGTGACGCATTTCTGGGACCGGATCCGGAAGTTTGGCGCGACGCAGACGTTCACGCTGGGTGCGATGCACATGTTTCTGTGGAACGCGGCGCCGAGGCCCGACGATGCCGACAACCCCCTGCGCGTGGCGCAGATGGTGCCGTTTCCCGCGGAGCTCGTCGAGCCGTTCGAGCGACGCTTCGGTCTTCGCCTCCTCGGCGCGGGCTACGGCCAGAGCGAGTGTCCGCTGATCTGCAGCCTCGAAGAGCGGGGCGCGCCGCCCGGGGCGATCGGCCGCCCGGCTCCCGATACCGACATCCGTTGCTTCGACGGCGACGATCGGGAGGTTCCGGACGGCGAGGTCGGCGAGATCCGCATCCGTCCGCTCGAGCCGCACCTCCTCTTCAACGGTTACTTCGGCGACGAGGAGGCGACGAAGGCCGCCTTTCGCGGTCCGAGCTCCGAGTGGTACTGCACCGGCGATCTCGGGCGAAGGGACGAGACGGGGATGTTCTACTTCGTCGACCGCAAGAAGGACGCGGTGCGGTTCGCGGGCCGAAACATCTCGACGATGCAGGTGGAAGGGGTCCTTCGACGACACCCGGACGTCGCGGACGTCGCGGCGTACGGCATCCCGTCGGCCGAGCTCGCTTCCGAGGACGAGCTGAAGGTCGACATCGTGCCGGAGGCGGGCAAGACGCCGGCCTATGAGGATCTCGCCTCGTACGTGAACGACAACGCACCGCACTACTTCGTCCCCCGCTACATGGAGATCGTCGAGGCGTTGCCGTACACCCCGACGGGCAAGGTCGAGAAGTACAAGCTCCGCGATCGGGGTGTGCCCGACGGTGTCTGGGACCGGCGCGCGGCGGGGTATCGGGTGCGGCGTTGAGGAGTGACCGAATGCTGCGGTTCAACCACATGGAGATCACGG
>JAUIFY010000158.1 GCA_030430245.1 bacterium
CGTGACGTGCTGGCACCGCGCCTCGTCTTCGAGTGCCTGCTCGAAGGTGGATGTCGAGCTCGCGTCGAGGAGACGCTTCGACAGGCCGAGGGCGAGCGTCGGGCCGTTCGCCAGGCGTCGACTCCACTCCGCCGCCAGCGTGTCGAGCTCGTCCACCCGAACGACTCGGTTGACGAGGCCCATCGCCTTCGCGTCCTCGGCGCCCACGATGTCGCCGAAGTACGTGAGCTCCTTGGCGGCGCGGAGGCCGACCAGCCGGGGGAGGAGCCAGGAGTTGCCGCCGTCCAGTGCGAGGCCGCGTTTTGCGAAGATCGCCGAGAATCGCGCCCGATCGCTCGCGAGCACCAGGTCGCACGCGAGCGCGAGACCAAGGGCGACGCCGACCGCGACACCGTCGACCTTCGCGAGCGTGGGCTTGGGGAGGCGCTGCAGGCGCATGATGATCTCGCCCACGATGCGCATCTCCTGCACGATCGGCTGCACCTTGCGACCCGTCAGTCCCTTCCCGGACGGGTTCCCCGAAAGGTCGGCGCCGGCCGAAAAGTTCCCGCCCGCGCCGGTCAGCAGCAGAGCCCGGTCGTCGGGGTTCGTCGCGATGTGCGCCAGCGCCTCGTCCAGCGCGAGCCAGCAGTCGCTGTTGAGGGCGTTCTTCTTCTCCGGACGGTCCAACGTGATCGTCACGAGGCCTTCGTCGCGTTCTACGCGGATGGACATTTCGCTCTCCTCCTGGCCCCCCGCGCGCGGTCCGAGCCCGGTGCGGGTCTTGTGGAGGGGAGTCTATTCATTTAGATATTTATTTCCAGTCCGTCGACGGCGGGCCGGAGCTGCGGGTTCGTCGTTGGAGACCGAGAGATGGCGAGAGCGATCGACTGCCTGGTGAACGTCGACATGGGCGACATGAAGCCGCCCGAGTGGATGGTTCGCGTGAAGGAAGACACGTTCAAGGGTGGTGAGTCGTTCTTCAAGAGCCCCGAGCTCTCCGAGCTTCTCGACGACATGGATGCGAACGGCGTCGAGCGCGCGATCCTCCTGACCCGGCTGGGGAAGAAGGAGGACCGTGCGCAACGGTACGCGAACGCGCGCCCGGATCGGTTCTCGTTGGGAGTCGGGGGGATGAACCTGCTGAGGCCCATGCCGTCTCTGCGCGATCTGCAGTCGTTCGTGGCGGACCACCCGGTCTCGTTTGCCGTCGTCGGGCCGAGCTTCTGGGGCGACGGCATGTACCCACCGAGCGACGCCGTCTACTACCCGCTGTACACGAAGTGCTGTGAGCTCGAGTTGCCGCTGTGCCTGAACACCGGCATCCCGGGGCCGCCGATCCCCGGCGAGGCGCAGAATCCGATGCACCTCGATCGGGTGTGCGTGCGGTTTCCCGAGCTGCGACTGTGCATGATCCACGGTGCGGAGCCGTGGTGGGACCTCGCGATCCGACTCATGCTGAAGTATCGCAATCTGCGCTTGATGACGTCGGCGTGGTCCCCGAAGCGGCTGCCCGAGTCGCTCCTGCACTACATGAGGACGCGCGGAAAGAACCGCATCCTCTTCGCATCGGACTATCCGGTTCTCTCGATGGAGCGGTGCCTCGGGGAGGCCCGGGCCCTCGACCTCGAGCCGGAGGTCCTCGATGGTTGGCTCCACGGGAACGCCGAGACATTCTTCTTCGGCGAGGGCGCCAGCGAGTGAGCACGGGAGGAAGACGATGAACGTGCGACCGATCGACGCGGACAATCACTACTACGAGCCGTTGGATGCGTTTACCCGCTACCTGGACAAGGCCTTCAAGCACCGCGGCGTGCGGCCGGTCCAGGAAGGGAAGCGGGTCGAGATCTTGATCGGAGGCAAGGTCAATCGCTTCATTCCGAACCCGACGTTCAACCCGATCATCGTTCCGGGCTGTCTCGACGCGCTCTTCCGCGGGCAGATTCCGGAGGGAGTGAACCCGCGCGAGCTCATGAAGGTGGAGCCGTTGCGCGAAGAGTACCGCGACCGCGACAAGCGGCTCGCCGTGATGGACGAGCAAGGGCTCCAGGCGGCGCTTCTCTTTCCGACGCTCGGCTGCGGCGTGGAAGAAGCCCTGCGTCACGACATCCCGGCGACGATGGCGAGCATCTCGGCGTTCAACCGATGGCTCGAGGAGGACTGGGGCTTCTCGTACGAGGATCGCATCATCGCCGTTCCGATGCTGTCGCTGGCCGACCCCGAAGGCGCGGTCGCCGAGGTGAATTCTCTGATCGAGCGCGGTGCGCGAATCGTTCACGTCCGCCCGGCCCCGGTGCCCGGACCGAACGGGACGGGGCGTTCCCTCGGCGATGAGGTCCACGATCCGATTTGGGCGCGGCTCGCCGAAGCGTCGATCCCGGTGGCGTTCCATCTCGGCGATAGCGGCTACAACTCGTTCGCCGGTGCGTGGGGGGCGAGCGCGACCATGCAGGGCTTCGGGGACATGGACATCCTCAGCCGCGTGCTGGTCTCGGATCGCGCGATCCACGACACGGTGGCGAGCCTGATCGTCGGCGGGGTGTTCGAGCGTCATCCCGCGCTGCGGATCGCCAGCATCGAGAACGGCTCCGACTGGGTGCGCCTTCTGGTGAAGAGGCTGCGCAAGCAGGCGAACCAGACTCCATGGGGGTTCCACGAAGATCCGCTCGAAACGGTCCGCAAGCACGTTTGGGTCACGCCGTATCTGGAAGAGGATCTCCCGGCCCTCGTCGACCTGATCGGGGTGGACCACGTTCTGTTCGGATCCGACTGGCCGCACGGCGAGGGCGTCGCCCGGCCTCTGGACTTCGCCGAGGAGCTCTCCGGCTTCGACGACGCGCAGCGGGGTCGGATCCTGCGGGACAACTGTCTCGAGCTGCTCGGGCGTCCGCTCGGCTGAGATCCGCGGATGGATTTTTCCCTGTCGGAGGAGCAGGAGCTTCTCCAGAGCACCGTCCGATCCTTCGTCGAACGCGAGTGCGACCCACGAACCGCCCACGCCGTCTTCGACGGCGAGCGCACCGCCGTCGCGTCCCTGTGGGCGGGCCTCGTCGACATGGGTCTTCCGGGGCTCTCGCTGCCCGAAGCCCACGGTGGATCCGGGCGCGAGCTGCTGGATCTCGCACTGGTCGCGGAAGAGCTGGGACGTGGCGCGGTGCCCGTGCCGTTCCTGGGCCACGCGCTCGCCGCCCTGGTCCTCGCCCGACACGGGAGTGAGGCGCAGCAGGCGACGTGGTCGCCCGGACTGGCGTCCGGAGGCGTACGAGCGACCGTCGCGCTGGCGGAGAACGGAGGGTGCTGGCTTCCCGGTGAGTGGGGCGCCGAGCTCGAGGACGGCCGCGTCACCGGCCGGAAGACGTTCGTGCCCGAAGCGGACGGAGCCGATCTGTTCGTCGTGGGATGCCGCGGCGGCGGGCTCGCGCTGGTCGAGGGCGGATCCTCCGTTCGCGTCGAGGAAGGGTCGACGCTCGACCGTGGCCGTCCCCTGTACTCCGTCGTGTTCGAGGCCGCCCCGGCCGAGGTCGTGGAGGGTGCGGCCGCCGTGACCCTGATCGATGCGGCGAGCACGCTTCTGGCCGCAGACGCGTTCGGTGCGGCTCATCGACTCATTCGAGCGACGGCCGCGTACCTGCAGACGCGGGAGCAGTTCGGGCGCCCGCTGGCGACCTTCCAGGGACTGAAGCACCAGCTCGCGAACATGGTCGCCGAGCTCGATCCGTCGCGCGGCTTGTGGTGGTACGCCGGGCACGCGTTCGATCACGCGCCGGCCGAGGCGTCGCGCGCGGCCGCGCTCGCGAAGGCGCACATCACCGAACGTGCCCAGCAGGTCGCGCGCGACTGTGTCGAGGCGCACGGGGGCATCGGCTTCACGTGGGAATGTGACGTGCAGATCTGGTTCAAGCGAGTAATGTTCGACCGTCTCTGGCTCGGTGCGCCGGACGCGCACCGCGAGCGCTACGCGGCTCTCGAGGGCTGGTGAGATGAACCTGCGCTTCGGCGAGGAGTACGAGAAGCTGCGCGAGTCGGTGCGCGCGTTCTGCACGGAAAGCTGGCCGCTGCAGGGAGGGGAGGCCGAGCTCGGGGAGCGAGAGCAGGGCATCCTGTGGCGCAAGCGCGCGCTCGAGGCCGGAATCCTCTACCGCACCGTTCCGTCGGAGTACGGCGGGGCCGGCGCGGAGCCCGACGTCATGGCCGAAACGGTGATTCGCCAGGAGCTGGACCGGGCGGGAGTGCCGCACCGGGCTTCGGTGCAGGGCACGCACATGCTGGTGCCGACGCTCCTGGAGTGTGGAACGGAGGAGCAGCGGCGCGAGTACATCGAGCGGACCCTCACGGGGGAGCTGCTCTGGTGCCAGGGCTACAGTGAGCCCGGAGCCGGGAGCGACTTGGCCTCGCTGCAGTCTCGCGCCGAGCTCGACGGCGACGAATGGGTCCTGAACGGCCAGAAGATCTGGACGAGCAACGCCGACGTCGCGGACATGATGTTCGGCCTCTTCCGCACCGAGCCCGAGCAGCCGCGCCACGGCGGGATCTCCTACCTTCTCGTCCCGATGAGCGCGCCCGGCCTCGACGTGCGGCCTCTCAAGATGATGCAAGGTGGCCGCGACTTCTGCGAGGTCTTCTTCGACGGCGTGCGCATCCCCGCGAGGAACATCGTGGGTGCGCGGGGCGACGGATGGCAGGTGTCGCGGTCGACGTTGAAACACGAACGCATGCTGATCGGGGATACACACGCGTCGCGCACGTCCTTCGACGCTCTCGTCGCTCTGGCACGCGAGGTTCGCAAAGACGGTCGTCCCGCCATCGCCGACTCGGGTGTGCGTCAGCGTCTCGCCTCCGTGGCGGGCTATCTCGCGGCGCAGGAATGGGCGGTCGCGCGGATGCTGACGGCCATGCACCAGAACCGCGACATGGAGGTGATCAGCGAGCTTCTCACGACGAAGCTCTCGAGCACCAATCTGCAGCAGCAGATCGCGAAGCTCGCGCTCGACCTGATCCCCGACGCCGGGTTGCGGGAGCCCGCACCGGACGAGGCGATGATGGGGATCCGGGCGTTCACGCCGGGCCGCTGGGTGTCGCAGTACATGTTCACCCTCGCTCAGTCGATCGCCGGCGGGACGTCCAACGTCCAGAGGAATCTGATCGGCGAGCGCGTCCTCGGACTCCCGCGCGATCCACGTCCGCCGGCGGCTTGAGGCCTTCGCGTGAGTCTGGAGGGGGCGTCGATGGCCGACGGGGAGCGAACGAACGAGAAGGTCTACCTGCACGAGTTCGTCGACATCGTCGGTCACAACCGCGGGCGGTACATGTACCACATGACCGCGAACTTCTCTCCCATGGCTCAGGAGGATCGCAATCAGCTCTGCTACGGTGTCTGGGGCATCCTCGGGAGTACGGGTCGTTGGCCGGCCGTGGTGAACATCTGGGAGCTCGACGGGCTGGACGGCATTCCCGGCTACTTCCGCTTCGAGCTCGGCGGCGCCGCGATGCAGGATCCCCGCATGGCGAAGTGGTGGGCCGAGGCCGTTCCGTTGCGCTCGGGCGGCGACGACCGCTTGATGTCGCCGGCACCGTGGACGCGCACGATCACCGAGCTGTGCGCCGACGGCGTGCGGGGAGAGCTCTACGTCCAGGATCGGCTGGCGGTCCGTCCGGGAACCTCGAAAGAGTACCTGCAGCTGCTCCGCGACCGCGGCGTCGAGCTGCACGCTCGGTTCGGTTGGGAGCTCGCGGGTGCCTGGGAAACGCTCATGGTCGACGAGTCGGAGTGCTTCGTCCTGTGGGCGCTGCCGGCCTGGGAGGCGTGGGTCGATCAGGAGAAGCTGCAGCGCGACGCGGACGCCGGCCTCCGCTCGTGGCGCGCCGCTTCGCGGGAGATCGTGACGTCGACGAGTCGCATCATTCTGATCGATTCCCCGCTCTGCCCGTTCAAGCTCGGTCGACAGGTGCGGCGTTCGGACCGAACGGAATCGTGGGACGAAGGGTGAGTGCTCTCGCTCAGTCGAGCTTCAGGGCCGAGCGCGCGTTCTCGCGGAGGAACTTCGGCCAGACCTCGTCGCGGAACGGCACGTCTTCCAGCTCGCGGAAGATGCGATCGAGGGTGAGGCCGAGCGGGTAATAGCCCGCGTAGATGATCTTGTCCGCCCCTCTCCCGTTCGCGAACTCGACGATCTCCTTCGGGTAGTACTTGGGGGCGAAGGCGCTCGTGCTGTAGTAGAGGTTCGGCCACTTGAGCAGGAGCTTCACCGCGAGATCGGTCCACGGCTCGCAGCCGTGCCGGAAGACGAAGCGCAGTTCGGGAAAGAACCAGCACACCTCGTCGACGAGCCCGGTGTGCTGCGCTGCGAACGGCAGGCGTGGGCCCGGAACTCCACTCGTCGAGAAGACGGCGATGTCGAGCTCGACGCACTTCGCATAGATCGGGTAGAGGCGTTTGTCGTCGATCGGAACCGGCGGCACGTAGCCGACGGGGAAGAGCGCGACGCCCACGATTCCGAGCTCGACGTGTGCGCGGGAGATGTCTCGCACGGCTTCCATGCCGCGGTTGGGGTCGATCTGGAGTACGGGGCGGAAGCGCTTCGACGGGTGTCGGATCGCCGCCGTCTCCGTCTCGTTGCAGTCGACGCCGGACAGATTGAAGATGGCCGTCTCGATGTTGTGGGCGTCCATCGCGCGGAGCGTGTCCTCGACCGGGACCGCGCTCTGGGGAGTCCGTCCCTCGGGCGTCTCCTTGAACATGTAGCCGGCCGGGGTCTTCAGCGCGCCACTGGTGCTCTCCTCGTCGCGAAGCGCGGAGAAGCGCTCCTTCAGCGCCCGATCCTCTTTGGGGAGGTCGAGAAGCGTATCGATGACGCGTACGTCCTTGGGAAGCGCCATGCCTCTTCTCAGGCGTTCGGCAGGAGTAGCTCGTTGTTGTCGACGAAGAACCGACGTCGATAGTCGTCGGGCAGCTTCTCCATGTGCTTGCCGAACTTGCCGAACGGGTCTTTGCTGCCCTCGAGGTGCGGATAGTCGGAGCCGAAGCAGTAGACCTCTTCGAGGCCGTAGCGGTCGATCATGAGCGGCAGGTCCTCGTGCCACAGGGGGGGAACCCGGACGTTCCTCCGCACGAACTCGCTCGGTTTCAGCTCGTAGGTGACGCCGACCCTGGCCATGAAGTCACTCCACAGGTCCATGCGCTCGACGCAGGGCCCGAGCCACGACGAGCCACACTCGACGATGCCGAAGCGCAGCTCCGGATGACGCTCGAAGACCTTCCCCATGACCATCGTCTGGAGATACAGCTCGGGCGCCATGTGCACGACGAGCATGTAGTAGGGGCTGATGGCCTCCTCGCCGCCAGCGCGGAACGCCGGCTTGTTCATCAGCGTCTTCGACTTTCGCCAGTCCGGATGCGGGAACATCGTGTCCTCGGGCTGGTCGCATTCGAGAAGGCCCTGGTTGCCGATGTGGAGAAAGGCGGGCACGTCCGCTTCCGCGAGAGCGGCCCAGAGTGGGTCCCAGGACTCGTGGCTCGGGGACACCCCGCCGGGCGGTTGTGCGCAGGGAAGGTCGACGGCCCTCGCGCCGAGCTTGATGACGCGTCGGGCCTCGGCGATCGCCGCGTCGACGTCGCTCGTATTGATGTGGCACACCGCGCGGCATCGACCCCGGGTCCGACGCGTGAAATCCAGGGCGTAGTCGTTGTAGCGCACGCAGGCATCGCGTGCGGCGGCCGTGGCGGCGCGAAGGTCGTAGAGGGTGTTGTTCGCGAACATCAACTGCGTCTTGATGCCCATGCGGTCGAGGGCCTCGAGGCGCTCGTCCGCGTCGTAGGCGCCGAGCGCACCGATGCCCTTGGTCTGCCAGAGCTCGGCACGGTTTCGTTCGCGGCGCTCGGCGAACTCGTCATGTCGAACGTAGCCGTCGAGGAAATCGAAGTTGTAGCCGGTGCAGAGCTCGGGGAACATCTCGCGGAACACGTCGGGGTGGATGTAGACGTGTCCGTCGCTGTCCAGGGTTTCCCCGGGGAACGGGTTCGGCGCAGGCTGGGGCGCGGGCGCCGAGGGAGCTTCGGTGCTCATCGTCTGCCTTCCCTCGATTCTGGCGTGTCCGACGGGTCGAGCACGCGAGCGTGAATAATATCTAGACATTTATGCCCGTCGGGCGCGGATGTAAAGCGGCGTCGAGAGCGGCGGAGGAGCGGCGGATGGGGTCGGTCGCGATCGGAGTCAGTCGTGATGGTTCATCAGGTCGACCACCGTCTTCGCTTCCTGTCCGAGCAGCACTCGCCCCACGACCGTCATGTGGGTCCGCCAATGGGCTTCTGCGCCGGGGGCGTCCCCGCTCTCGATCAGCGACACGAGGCGCTCCTGGGACCGGATCCCGCGGCGACGGGTCGCGACGGACTCGGGCGCCGGCCCGGTGCGGCTCACGGCGGTCACCGCGCGGGACACGATCTCGTTCAGCATCTCGGCCACCATCGTGAGGGTTTGGTTTTGCGAGAGCGCGACGAGACGACCGTGAAACCGGGCGTTCGCGGGGCCGAAGCCGTCCGGCTCGAGGATCACCCGCTTCTGATCCTCGATCCGGGCACGCAGCTCCCCGGTGGCCGTTCGCCGGGGGCGGGCCGGAAGCGAGGCGACGACGCGCACGGCCGTCGGCTCGATCAAGCCGCGCGCCTCGAACACATCGGCGAGGGAAACGTTGCGCGCCTGGAGGACCAGTGCTGCCGATCGCGCCGTCATCCTCTCGTCGGGCTCGTGTACGACGACGCCCCCGAGCATGCCCCGCACGACCGAGATCAGGCCCTCCGCTTCGAGGATGCGAAGCGCTTCGCGGAGGGAGGGTCTGGAAACGCCGAAGCGTTCCACCAGCTCGGGCTCGTGGCCGAGTGAGTCTCCCTCGGAGAGCTTGCCGGATACGATCAGGCGCCGGAGCTCGTCCGCGATGAGCTGCGGCTTCTCGCGGAGGCGCTTCGTTCCGTTCTTACGGTTGGATACGGCCTTTCGCGTCGTTCGCGGCACTGTGCCTCCGTGCGCCGAGCAGAGACGCCCGCGGGCGGGCGGCGGGAGGAAGTCCGCTCCCGCGAAACATCTAGATGCTTCGCGAGCTTACACACTGGACGCCGCGGAGGGAAGGGTGCGGGCGCACCCGCCCGTGGTTCGCGTGGGAAGCGACCGACACGCGCGCCGGGTGGTGCGTTCGGGGCGGCGCTACGGCAGAACCACGTTCCCCGAAGTCGCCTCGGTGTATCCGTCGGCCGCCGACCAGGCGACTTCGCCGTTCACGATGACGGCGTCGATGCCGCTTGCGTCGCGCACGTACCGCATTCCGTTCTCGGGCATGTCGGTGACCGGGAGCTCGGCGCCGCGGCCGATCGTCTCCGGATCGAAGACGACGACGTCGGCAGCCGCACCGGGCTTGAGCAGCCCTCGGTCGGGAATTCCCCAGATCTGCGCCGTCTCCGACGTGATCTTGCGGACGGCGTGCTCGAGCGAGAGGTACCTTCCGTCGCGCACGAAGCGGTCGAAGAGGTACCCGGTGTCGCCGTACGTCGCGAAGGATTGGATGTGGGCGCCGGCGTCGCTCGCACCGACGTGCACGAGGTCGTTCGCGAGGGTCGGTCCGACGCGGCTCGGGTCGTCGTGTCCCATGCTCGCGGACAGGAAGTGAACGCCGAAGTCCTCCTCGACGGAGAGGTCGATCATCACTGCGGCCGGAGAGCCGCCGCGCTCCTCCGCGATGTCGCCGAGGGTGCGTCCGATCAGACTCGCGTCCGCACTGTCGCGCACGCGCAGCTCGCCCCAGGGGGAGCTGCCACCGGCCTCGACGGCGTCGATCAGGCTCTTTCGGGTCGCGGCATCGCGGAACGCGGCGAGCCGCTGCTCCCGCGGGAGGCGCAGGATCATGTACCACATGGGCTGGGTGACGAAGAACAGGCTCGCGACTTCGAAGCTGAAGCTGATGTCGATCGGCCGCGTTTGGACCTGAGGCCACACGCGCGCGCCGCGCGCGAACTGCTCCGCGACCCGGTCGAGGACGCGCGACACGTTCGCAGGCATGGTGACCGAGTCGAACAGTGGCGAGAACGTGGTCGGGATGCCGTGGGCGAGAGACAGCTCGGCCAGCTGGTCGATGCGCGCGATGGTGATGTCCGTGCTGTAGAACTCGGGGACGACCTGGAGCATCCGTCCGAAATCACCCAACACCGAGCAGAGGGCGTCGAGCTCCTCCGCGTGCGCGTAGCGGCTCGGAACCGGCCGCATGTTCTCGTCGAAATCGACGTAGCTCGTCGAGAGGCCGATCGCCCCGGCCTCCAGGCACTCGCGCAGGAGCTGCTGCATCGCGCGGGTCTCGTCCGGCGTGGCCGCGCGCCCTTGCGCCTCCTCGCCCATGACCCACATGCGAAGCGGGCTATGGCCGGCCAGCGGCGCCACGTTCAACGAGAGTCGTCCGCGCAGCGCGTCGACGTAGGCGTCGAACGCTTCCCAGGTCCATTCGAACGCGCCGTCGAAGGCCGCGTCGGGCATCTCCTCGATCTGCTGGAACATGCGTACCAGTCTCGGGCGGTGCGCCGCCTTCAGCGGCGCCAGCGACAGCGAGCAGTTGCCGTGCACGACGGTGGTGACGCCGTGCTCGAGAGCGGGGCGCGCCTGGCCGTCCCAGAGGAGCTGTGCGTCGAAGTGGGTGTGCGGATCGATGAACCCGGGGGCGACGACGTGCCCGCCCGCGTCCACCATGTGACGCGCGTCGACGTTCAGGTGACCGCCGACCTGCCGGAGGCGTCCTCCCTCGATGCCGAGATCGCCGTGGTACGCGGGGATCCCCGTGCCGTCCACGATCCGGCCGTTTCGGATGAGGATGTCGAGCATGTGTCTTCTCCTTGATCGTCAGTCGTCCATCACGGCGAGCAGTCGTGTCCACGGCTGCCCGCGAAGCGCGTCGGGTGAGTCCGCGTTGCAGGCCTCCAGAACCTTCTCCGCGGTCACCGCGTCGAGAGTGACCGCGTCCACGACGCCGTTCTCGTGACGGAGTCGTACCACGAGGACGGCCTGTCCGTCGTGGCCGGGGGAGACGACGGCGTCCACGATGGCCGTCTCAGTCGTCTCCGGGGACGCCATCGAGGCCGGGGAGGGCGCCGCCGGTGCCCTCGAGCGGTGGCTCCACGAAGAGGACGTCGCTGCCGGTGAATTCGCCCGGCGGATTCCTCGCGAGCAGATGGAGGTTCCAGCTCCGGAGCTTCTCGATCGCGGCGTCCGTCGGCTCGGCGGGGAGAACGCGCGCGGCGATCGCGCGCCAATCCTCGTTGGGCTCCGGTGTGACGAAGCCGCGTTGTCGTGAAAGTGTCACGTCCATCCCTCCTACGCCTGTCCGTCGTCTTTCGGAAGCCCCGTGAGGAAGTCGAGGAGGGCCGCGTTCGTCTCCTCCGGAGCCTCCTGCTGGTTCCAATGACCGGCGCCTTCGATCAGTACCTTGGCGCGGAAATCGTCGCAGAACGTCGGCATCACCTTGACCGTGGGGCCTTCCTCGGCGAGCTCGGGACCGGTCACGACGGCGTCCCGCAAACCACCCACGAACATGGCGGGGACGGTGATCCGGCGGTCCGCGAAGGCCGCCGTGAGCTCCCAGTTCCGATCGAAGTTGCGGTACCAGTTGATGCCGCCGCGAAATCCCGTCCGCTCGAACTCGGTCGCGTAGACGTCGAGATCCTCTTCGCCGAGCCACGACGGGAGTGCGTCCGGCTCGAGCATCTGATCCATGAGCTTCGCCGAGCTCGGGAGATCCAGGTTCCGGTAGTGGTCGTCGGGGACGGCGCCGGATGCGGTGAAGAGCATGGCCCGGAGGAACCTTCGCGCGATCGGGTCGAGCTCGGCTTCGGCGCGCCCGGGCTCCTGGAAGTACAGGATGTAGAAGAAGCGGTCGCCGATCATGGCCCGCATCATGTCGGTCGGGCGCATGGGCAGGCGCGGGAGGTAGGGAACGCTCATGCCGACGACGGCGCGGAAGCGGTCCGGCCGCAGGAGCGCCGCGGTCCACGCGACCATGGCGCCCCAATCGTGGCCGACGATCACCGCGCGGCGCTGTCCGAGTGCGTCGAGAAGCCCCACCATGTCGCCGACGAGGTGCAGGATCGTGTACGACTCGATCGCCTCGGGCGCGTCGGTTCGGCCATAGCCGCGCATGTCCGGCGCGACCGCGCGATACCCGGCGCCGGCCAGGGCCGTGAGCTGGTGGCGCCACGAGTACCAGCACTCGGGGAATCCGTGGCACAGCAGTACGAGCGGTCCTTCGCCGGCCTCCGCGACGTGCATCGAGAGAGGGCCGACCGGAACCTGGCGGTGGGAGATCGTCTCGTCCATCGCGATCGGAGATACTAGAACTCAAGAATGGACTCAAGTCCATTCTTGTGCCAAGAGTCCCCTCGATGCCGGCGACTTCTCCACGCCCCGACGGGTCGCGCCGCCAGCGCAAGAAGGAGCGCACCCGTCGGGACATCTACGAGGCGGCGATGCGTCTGTTCGCGCGCGGCGGCTTCGAGGCGGCCACGCTCTCGGACATCTGCGAGGAGGCCGACGTCGGGCGTGGCACGTTCTTCCTGCATTTCCCGAGCAAGGCGGCACTGCTCTACGAGTTCAATCAGCGCATCGCCGAGGAGTTTCGGGCGACGTTGGACGAGCCGCGGGGCTCGGCGCGAGACGAGTTGCGCGCCCTCGTCGACTTCATCTCGTCGGCACTCGCGTCGCAGGCGGAGGTGATGACGGCGATGCTCGCCGAGTTCTTCGCGCGGCCGCCGGGCGTGGACGCGGCTTCGGAGCAGGGGACCGCGATGCCCGACCTGATCGCGGAGATCGTCGAGCGGGGGCAGGAACGTGGCGAGTTCGGGCGCGGTGTCGCGCCGCAGCTGGCCGCCGCCTCTCTCCTCGGTACGGCAGCGGCGATCCTGAGTGGCCACGTCTTCCGGCCGGGTGCGGTGACGGCCCAGGAGGCTCGACGCCAGCTGCTCCAACTCGTCTTCACCGGCCTCGCCCCGACCGGCGACGCCGCTGGGGCGGGCGCCTCCCGGCGCCGGGGGCGGGTCCAGAAGAGCAAATAGGAAGTAGGACGGACCATGGGAGCCAAGCACATCGTCGTCATCGGCGGCTCGGTCGCTGGACTCGGGGTGAGTCTTGCGCTGTCGAAGCGCGGCCACCGGGTCACGGTGCTCGAGGCGGACGCGACGCCCCTTCCCGAGGACCACCGCGAGGCCTTCGATACGTGGCGGCGTCGTGGCTCGCCGCAGACGCGGCACTCGCACGCGCTGCTCGCGCGCCTGCGCAATCTGATTCGCGACCACGCGCCCGAGCTTCTCGACGAGCTGAAGACCTGCGGCGCGGAGGAGCTGCCGTTCACGACCCGGGCGCGTCAGCTCTTCGAGGACCCGGTACTCGTTCCGGAGGACGACGACGTCGTGGCGCTCGCGTGTCGCCGCATCACGTTCGAGTGGGTGCTGCGCCGACACGTCCTGGATTCGGGGCTCGTGGACTTTCGCGACGGTGTGCGCGTGACGCGGCTCGAGTCGGAGCGACCGGACCCGGCCGCGCCGCCGCGCGTGACCGGCGTTCGGGTCGCGGGCCCGGCCGGGGAGGCGTCGATCGACGCGGATCTCGTCGTCGATGCGTCGGGGCGTCGCTCGAAGCTGGGTGAGTGGTTGCCGTCGATCGGCGCGCGCGACGTGCGCGAGGAATCGAGTGAGTGCGGCATCTACTACACGTCGCGCTTCTATCGCCTGCGGCCGGACGCCGAGCCGCCCCCTCTGGAGGGGGGCGTCGTCGGTCGCGATCTCGGGTATCTCAAGGTCGGCCTGTTCGCCGGAGACTCGCGGGTGTTCTCGATCACGCTGGCGGCGGCGCCGACCGACGAGCCGATGCGGCGCATTCTCCGGTTGCCCGGATTCGAGGCGGCCGTCGAGGCGGTTCCGCTGACCGCCGAATGGGCCGATCCCGCGCTCTCCGAGCCGATCACCGGCGTCCACGGCATGGCGAATCTGACGAACACCCGCCGGTGGCTCGTCGAGGACGGGGTGCCGCTCGCGGACGGCTTCGTCGCGGTCGGCGACGCGCTGATCCACACGAACCCGATCGTCGGCCGGGGTTGCTCCTTCGCGTGGGTGGGAGCGTTCGCGCTGGCCGAGTGCGTCGATGCGTTCGACGATCCTCGCGAGCTCGCGCTCGCGTACGACGCGTCGATCGAGCGCGACGTCGTCCCCTGGTACGACCTCCAGGTGACGCAGGATGCCGACGCCGTCGCCGTCGCGGAGGAGCAGCTGCGTGGGGAGGATCCCTTTCGGGTGGAGAACCCCGACGGGAGCAACGATCCGCGACGCTTCATGCGGGCCGTCGTCCGCGATGGTCTCCTTCCCGCCCTGGAGGAGGACCTGGTCGTCCTGCGCGCGTTCTCGCGGACGATCAATCTGCTCGATCCCCCGGGCGATCTCCTTCAGAACCCGGACGTGATGCCGAGGATCCTGCAGGCGTATCAGCGTCGGGGGGAGCGCGTCCGCCCGCGCTTCGGCCCGTCGCGCGACGAGATGCTGGCGCGCTTCGAGGCCCTGGCTGGATAGGGCCGAGGGAAGCGACGATGAGTGGTCCGAAGGCGTTGTACCAGCGGGACGGGGACGGCTTCGTCGGCACGGCGGCGACCGAAGGCTGGTGGCACGACGGCGGGCAGAGCGGGGGCGCGGTGTTGGCGCTCCTCGGCCACGTGCTGGAGGAGGTCCCCACGCTCACCCCGATGAGTCTCACGCGGCTCACGGTGGACCTGGTCCGTCCCGTTCCGGTCGGGGAGCGCATTCGAGTCGGGACGGAGGTCCTCCGGGAGGGCAAGAAGATCCAGGTGGTCGAGCTGACGCTCTCGGCAGGGGAGGCCACGTGTACGCGGGCACGCGCCCTTCGGATCCGAAACGCCGCTCTCGACGAGACGAGCGGGCCGCGG
>JAUIFY010000159.1 GCA_030430245.1 bacterium
AAGGACTCCGGTGGCGATCCCCAGATCGATGCGTCCCATGCGCTCGCAGATCCGGTAGAGATCGAAGGCACCGCTTCCCATGCCGCCCAGCTCCTCCGGGATGAAGAAGAGCTGGATTCCGAGCGCATCGCCGCACATCTCGGCGATGACGTCGGCCGGGAACTCGTCCCTCGCGTCGAGGCCGAGCAGGGTCTCGTCGCTCAAGCGTCGCGATGCGAACTCGTCGAGAGCACCCAGTGTCGCCTCCAACGTGTCGTGATCGAGCCCTACGGACATGCTTCCCTCCTTCGCGATCGCCGCCCCGGAACGGAGCTCGCCTTCCCGCGCTTCTCGAAGAAGCAAGAATCGGGGAAGGTCGCGCGCTTCCATGGGGGGCCGTGGGACGATGGTTCCGTCGGACATGCGGCGTGCCCGCGTATCGGAGCTGCAAATCCGGCGGCCTGAGCTTCGCATCCTTGGGAACTGCGCCGCGTCACACCCCCGCCTGTGCGGCGTCGACGTCGGACGGGGCGGCGGTCCCGGAATTGCGTAGGACCGCGGCCAGCCTCCCCGCGCCGCGAGTCGAGAGGACGAGACGAATGCCGAAGCTCACCCAAGTCCAGGTCGACGCCTTTCCGCTCCATCGCTTCGAGCCGATCCTCGGGGCGCAGCGCGCGGCTCGGTTCAAGGCGATCGCGCGCGCCGCTTCCGCCCTTCTCGAGGGCAGAGCCGTCGTCAACGTGAACTCGACCGCGGTCGGCGGGGGCGTCGCGGAGATGCTTCAGACGCTTCTCAGCTACTTGAGAGGAGCCGGGATCGACGCGCGTTGGACCGTGATCGCGGGGGACCCCGAGTTCTTCTCGGTCACCAAGAGGATCCACAACGGCATTCACGGATCGCCGGGGGACGACGGCCCCCTGGGGGCCGCCGAGCACGAGATCTATCGCCGGACGATCGAGGCCAACGCCGCCGAGCTCGAGGCATCCGTCGGCAAGGGCGACCTCGTGCTTCTCCACGACCCCCAGACCGCGGGCCTCGTCGAGCCCCTGAAGCGGGCCGGGGCCATCGTGGTGTGGCGGTCCCACATCGGCATCGATCGGCCGAACCGATGGTCGGAGCGCGCCTGGGAGTTCGTCCGCCCGTACGTCTCCGACGCCGACGCGTACGTCTTCAGCCGGGAGAGCTACGCGCCCCCGTGGCTGGATCGCTCTCGATTGTGGATCATCCCTCCATCGATCGATCCGCTAGCCCCGAAGAACGCGCGCATGACCCGAGCCACCGCGGCCGAGGTTCTCGCCTTCGTCGGCATCCTCGGAGCTCCGGCCACCGGGAGCTCCCCGCCGGTCCGGTTCAAGCGCCGAGACGGGTCGAGCGGGCGCCTCGCTCGGAGGGCCGACGTCGTGCAGGCGGCTCCCCCGTCTCCCGACGTGCCGTTGGTGGTCCAGGTGTCTCGTTGGGACCGGCTGAAGGACATGCAGGGCGTGATGGAGTCGTTCACGAGGCACGTCGCTCGCGGGACCGACGCGCATCTCGTCCTGGTCGGTCCGAACGTGCGGGGCGTCACGGACGATCCCGAGGGCGCGCAGGTGCTGGAGGAGTGCATCGACCGATGGCACGGGCTCTCCCCGGGCGAGCGCCGGCGCGTCCATCTCGCCTGCATCCCCACCGAGGACGTCGACGAGAACGCCGTCATCATCAACGCGATTCAACGCCACGCGACCGTGGTGACGCAGAAGAGCCTCGCCGAGGGCTTCGGTCTGACCGTGACCGAGGCGATGTGGAAGCACCGCCCGGTGGTCGCGAGCCGCGTCGGCGGCATCGGCGACCAGATCGATCACGATCGCAACGGCGTGCTGGTCGACGACCCGACGGATCTCGGCGTCTTCGGTAGCGCCGTCGCCCGGCTGGTCGACGATCCTCGAGGGGCGCGTCGGATGGGGGCGAAGGCCCGCATCCGCGCGCGCGACTTCTTCCTGGGGGACCGACACCTCGCCCAGTACGCGGAGCTCGCGACTTCGCTGATCGAGAGGGACGGCCGCAATCCGCGTCACCCGCGGTCGAGAAACGAGGAGCTCTGATGGCCACTCCGAAACGAGCGACGACGAGGACCCGGCGCGCGGTGACGCGTCGGAAGGGAAGGGGGGCGTCCGCGAGCGCGCCGCTGGTGTACCCGTTCGGGGCGACTCACAGCGTGGGCGACGCCACGATGCGGGAGCTGCTCGGCGGCAAGGGCGCGAACCTCGCGGAGATGGCGCGGATCGGCGTCTCGGTCCCCCCCGGGTTCACGATCGCGACCGAGGCGTGTCGCTACGCGATGTCCCACGACGGCGCGCTGCCGCGCGCCCTCCGGCCGGAGATGGCGGAGGCGTTGACCGGCCTCGAGCGGGAGATGGATCGAGGCTTCGGGGACCCCGAGCGGCCGTTGCTTCTCTCGGTGAGATCCGGTGCGCGGGTCTCCATGCCGGGCATGATGGACACCGTCCTGAACCTGGGTCTGAACCCGAAGACCGTGGAGGGGCTGGTGCGGGAGTCGGGCGACGCGCGGTTCGCCTGGGATTGCTACCGTCGATTCCTTCAGATGTTCGGCGACGTCGTCCTCGGCATCAAGACGGACCGCCGCGGTGTGGATCCGTTCGAGGCCGAGATCGAGGCGCTGAAGACGGGACGCGGGGTCGAGTCCGACCTCGAGCTGACCGCCGAAGATCTGGCGGAGCTCGCACAGCGGTTTCGGTACTTGATCCGCCGGCGTCTCCGGACCCCCGTCCCGGACGATCCGCGGGAGCAGCTCGATCGGGCCATCGGTGCGGTCTTCCGATCGTGGAACAATCCGCGCGCTGCCACGTACCGACGCCTGCACGCGATCCCGCACGATTGGGGGACCGCGGTGAACGTCCAGGTGATGGTCTTCGGGAACCTGGGCGACGATTGCGCCACCGGGGTCGCGTTCACGCGCGATCCGTCGACCGGAGCGAAGGGCCTGTATGGCGAGTTCCTGCTGAACGCCCAGGGCGAGGACGTGGTCGCCGGGATCCGCACGCCGCAGCAGATCACGCTCGAGGCCTCGCGGCAGGACGCGCGTCGGCGCGGCGTCCCCGAGCGCACCCGCGCGAGGCAGTCGCCGTCCCTCGAGGAGACGATGCCTCGCTGTCATCGCGAGCTCGATCGTGTGGCCCGACGCCTGGAGCGGCACTTCCGAGACATGCAGGACATCGAGTTCACGATCGAGCGGGGGCGCCTCTGGCTCCTGCAGACACGCACCGGCAAGCGCACGGTGCCCGCGGCGGTGAAGGTGGCGGTGGACATGGCCTCGGAGCGGGTGATCGACCGCCGAGCCGCGGTGCTGCGCGTCGAGCCGAACGACCTCACGCAGCTCCTCCATCCCCAGCTCGACCGGTCGGCCCCGCTCGATCGGCTGGCCGAGGGGCTCCCCGCATCGCCCGGCGCCGTTTCGGGCGAGATCGTCTTCTCCGCCGAAGCCGCGGCTGCGGCCGCGGAGGAGGGGCGCAAGACGATCCTGGTTCGCATCGAGACGTCGGCGGACGACATCGACGGGATGCACGCGGCCCAGGGAATCTTGACCGCGCGGGGCGGGATGACGTCCCACGCGGCCGTGGTCGCTCGAGGGATGGGGACGTGCTGCATCACCGGCTGCGCGGCCCTTCGCATCTCCTACGATCGCGCGGAGGTCGAGATCGGCGACCGGACGCTTCGTGCGGGTGATTGGATCACGCTCGACGGTGCGACGGGCGAGGTCTTCGCCGGGAACGTCCCGACCGTCTCGCGCGAGCTCGGTCGCGAGTTCGGCGTCTTCATGCGATGGGCGGACGGGTTCCGAAAGCTCGGGGTTCGCGCGAATGCCGATGCGCCCGAGGACGCCGCCCTGGCCCGCCACTTCGGAGCCGAGGGCATCGGCCTGTGCCGAACCGAACACATGTTCTTCGATCCCGATCGGATCCAGGTCGTGCGCCAGATGATCCTCGCGCGCGACGCGGATGCGCGGGCGCGGGCTCTCTCTCGACTCCTTCCGATGCAGAAGGGCGATTTCCTCGGGTTGTTGCGCACCATGGAGGGAAAGCCCGTCACGATCCGCCTGCTCGATCCGCCTCTCCACGAGTTCCTTCCCCATGACGAGAAGGAGATCTCGAGCGTCGCGAGTGATCTCGGCGTATCGCGGGCCGAAATCCGTCGCGCGCGGGACAACCTCGTCGAGGCGAACCCGATGCTCGGGTTTCGAAGGGCGCGGCTCGGTGTCGTGTACCCCGAGATCTACGAGATGCAGGTGCGAGCAATCGTGGACGCGACGTGCGAGCTCCTGTCGGAGGGCACGCGCGCGGCCCCGGAGATCATGGTTCCCCTGATCGCGTTCGAGAGCGAGCTGGTGCTCCTGCGGGCGTTGGTGCAGCGGGTGGTTCGCGAGGCTGCGGCGCGCCGGAACATGCGGCTTCGGATCCCGATCGGCACCATGATCGAGCTTCCCCGCGCGGCGCTGACCGCGGACGAGATCGCGCAGAAGGCCGACTTCTTCTCATTCGGCACCAACGATCTCACGCAGACGACCCTGGGCCTGAGCCGCGACGACGCGGGCAAGTTCCTTCCGAGGTACGTCGAGCGCGGCCTCACCCCCGCCGACCCGTTCGCGGTTCTCGACGAGGCCGGCGTCGGAGCGCTCGTGCGTCTCGGTGTCGAGCGCGGGCGAAGCGTGCGTCCGCGTCTCAAGATCGGCATCTGCGGCGAGCACGGGGGCGAGCCGTCGTCGATCGACTTCGCGCATCGCGCGGGTTTGGACTACGTCTCGTGCTCGCCGTTCCGCGTCCCGATCGCGCGGCTGGCGGCGGCCCACGCGGCGATTCGCGAGGAACGCTCCGCGCGGGAAGCCGACGGCTGACCGCGGCGGTCTTCCGTTCGCGACGGTGCTCACTCCGGTCGCAGGATGCGGTGGATCGCTCGCGCCCACGCCCGCTGCGTCTGCGTCGGGCTCCGGCGAGACGCGTGGCGGAACTGCTCCCACGATTCGACCGAGGTGAGCGACGCGATCGTCGCCACGGCATCCTCGCGGAGGGCAGGCTTCAGTGCGTCCAGCTCGTCGCCGAAGTGCACGCGGATCTGGTCGGCCATCGACTTCCGGGCGAAGTCGACCATCTCGGCGGCGCCCGAGTCTTGAAGAGCGGTGCTCCGGAGCAGGCGCGCGAGGAAGTGCGTCTTTTCCCAGAGCTCGACCCGGTTCGCGGCGAACCGCTTGATGCGTTCGTCGCGCGGTCCGGCGCCGATGTCGGGGACGACGAACAGCTTCGGGAACCTCTCGACGGCTCGACGCGCGGAGTCGCTCCTGAGCTCGTCGAGATTCTCGAAGTACCGGAACAGCGTGGCCACCGAGATCCCGGATCGCTCCGAGACCTGCTCGATCGACGGAGGCAGACGTCCCTCGAGCACCAGATCGATGTGGGCGTCGATCGCTCGGGTGCGCCGCTCGGTGACGGGTGATCGGCGGGGCCTGCGGTGGGTTCGTGGGGTGGTCGACATCGGTCGTTGGGTTGCCTGGCGTGAGAGCCCTACTCTCGTCCTCCCGGGAGATCAACGGTCGCTTCGACCCGACGGGGAGGCCCGAGATCGGAGCGACCCGCTACCCGATCCGACGGAGCACCTCGTACACGACGTCCGAACGATCCCGGCGCCCCGTGCGGACGTCCTCCGGGGTCGGCCACCAGCCGGCGCGCTCGTCGACGCGCGACCATTCGACCACGGTCGTGCGCGTGGCGATCCGCCATTGCGGCCGTCCGTCGACCGGGCGGCGTTCGAAGCGGTCGACGTAGCGGAAGCCGGAGATCAGGTTCAGGTGGGGCGCTTCGCGCTCCGAGCGGTGGAACGCGATCCCGTACGTCTCGACGGCGGCCAGGCCCGGCTCTCCGAACTCGACCAATACGTTTCCGACGAGGTGGAAGGTGCTCGTGTACTTCGCGAGCAGCGGGAAGACCCAGTCGAGGAACTCGGCCACGGAGCCCCGGAAGCTCCCGTGTTCGTCGGTCGCGTCGGCATGGTAGCACCGACGCACGAGCTCGCGGTCCATCCGGTCGACGCCCCGGCAGTAGCGCAGCACGACGTCTTCGATCTCCTGACGGTCGGCGAGGCGCTCGAGTCGTTCGGTTCGCGTGGGGGGTCCGGCCATGGGGAGCGTACTGCATCCGCGGTACCGGCGAGACTTGTCAAGTCGAACGGGCCGGCCCGGTTTGCCACGGTGAGCAGGGATGACGACGGAGCTGCAGACCCTGCACGAGGCCACGGTGGGCCCGGACGAGATCGACCACCTGGGCCACATGAACGTTCGCTTCTACGCCGAGAAGGCCCTGCGCGCCTCGCGGGCGCTGACGAGGCAGCTGGGGCTCTCTGCGGACCGATGCTCGGAGGACGGGACGGTTTTGGAGCTCGGCGACACCTTCACCCGGCACTATCGCGAGCAGATGAAGGGCGCGCAGCTGGTGGTTCGGGGCGGCGTTCTGGACGTGCGCGCCGACGGGCTGCGGCTCTATCACGAGCTCTCGAACCCCGCCCGCGGCGAGCGCGCCGCGACGTTCGTCCATCATTTCCGCTTGCGCGACCTCGAATCTCGCGAGCCGCGGCCGCTTCCCGAGATGGTCGCCGTCGAGGCGGCGCGTCGGCAGGTCGAATGGCCGGCGCACGGTCGTCCGCGGACCGTGGACCTCGGTCGCGAGCCGCGGGCGCTCTCCCTGCAGGAGGCGCGCGATCGTGGCCTGGCGATGCGCGAGGTGCGCGAGCTTCGCGAGGACGAGTGCCCGGACGCGGGATTCTTTCCGGCCATCCGCTATCCGGAGCTGATCTGGGGTGGGATCCCTCTGCCCTCGCAGAAGGGTTGGGCCCCCCTGCAATCGCTGCCCGACGGCCGCACGTTCGGATGGGCGATTCTCGAGGCTCGGGGCATGCTCCGTCGGCTTCCCCGCGCGGGGACCCGGATCCAGAGCTTCGGGGTCGAGGTCGAAGTCGGCCGGAAGACCTCGTACCGTCATAGCTGGGTCTTCGACGTCGACCGGGGCGACATCCTTTGCATGAGCTCCACGGTCGACATCGCTTTCGACATCGAGGGGCGGCGTTCGATCGAGATCCCCGCCGAGAGCCGCGCGCGCCTCGAGGCGCGCTGCCAACCCGATCTCCTCTGAGTCGGGGGCGCCGGACGCGGTCGTCGGGACCTGGGAGGCCAGGCCCGGAGCCCGCGGATCCTCCGATCCGGCTCCTCGGGCCCGCGCGAGGTCCCCGGGCACGCGGCACGCGTCGTCGTTGGTGTCGTGGGCCCGTCGACGCCTTGCGGGTTGACCGGGAGTGGGCCGCTGGGGCATGTCGTTGAGGAGCGAACGCGGATCGTCCCTTTCGTCGCGTCATCGATTCCCAGAGCCCCGGAGCCAAGCCATGTCCCGCGCCGTGTCGACCCTCGTCCTCGTCGTCTTCGCCTTCGCGTCGCCCGCCGACGCGCAGATCGAGATCGATGGCCTGAATCACTACATCTGCCACAAGGCGAAGGACTCGAAGTTCCATCCGGACAAGTTTCCGAAGGAGGCCGGCCGGGATCCCGCGAGCGTGACCGCGGTCGAGCTGCGCGACGCCTACGCCGACGAGTTCTTCGGTGGCCTCGGCCAGCGCTTCGACTTCAAGAAGTACGCCGGGGTCTGTGCCCCCGCGACGAAAGAGAAGATCGTCCCCGGAGGCACGGCCGGCGACGGCAACGCGTTCTCGATCGTCGACGACACGCTCCATCTGGTCGACCTGCAGGTGAAGTCGTCCAAGAAGGACGCCGACGGCAACGCCAATCCGATCGGGACGTTCGTGAAGTTCCCGAAGGGGATCCAGCACCGCGTGGTCACGCAGTTCTTCGACGAGGTCGTCGAGCTGAAGGGGCCCGCGCTCGCGCTCATCGGTGCGGACAAGGACGATCACGGCGTACGGGCGAAGTGCAAGGCGGACGTCGAGTGCGCGTCGATCCCCGGCACCGTCTGCAATCCGGACACCAAGACCTGCCTGCCCGCGGATCCGCTCGCGGGCCTGCCGGGTGCGCCGCGCTCCGGTCCGAACTACCTCTGCTACAAGGCGAAGCAGCAGGCGAAGCAGCCGCCCGTTCTGGTGCTCGCGCAGAGCCAGTTCACGGAGGGCGTGACGGACCCCGACGAGCCGCTTCTGTTCTCGGTCGGGAAGATGACGCGCCTGTGCCTTCCCGCCAACAAGGCGGGCGAGCATCCCGGAGCCGACGACGGATTCGACCATCTCGCCTGCTACAAGTTGAAGCAGGCGACGAAGTACGCGAACTCCGCCAAGACGCCGTTCTCGTCTGCAGTCGGCGGTTTCGATCCGGGGAAGGCCCCGAAATACAAGGGGGGCACCGTGGCGGTCCAGACGTTCAACTTCGGCGGCCGCGTGCTCGATCTGAAGGGCGCGGGCGAGTTCTGCACGCCGGCGTTCCGCAACACGGTCGGACAGAGCGACGGCATTCCGTCCTGCGGCGACGGCATCCTGTACGACACGCCCGGCGCTCTCTTCGAGCAGTGCGACGACGGTAACAACGACGACGGAGATGGCTGCTCCGCGACCTGCGCGGTCGAAGGGGGCGAGTGCGGCGACGGCGTCACGCAGTCGGCTCTGGGCGAGCAGTGTGACGATGGGAACACGCTCGACGACGACGGTTGCTCGTCGACGTGCCAGCTCGAGTTCTGCGGCGACGGGACGATCCAGGTCGGCCTCGGCGAGCAGTGCGACGACGGGAATGGGCTCGACGAGGATGGCTGCTCGTCGGCCTGCCAGGTCGAGTTCTGCGGCGACGGGACGACGCAGGCCGGCCTCGGCGAAGCCTGTGACGACGGCAATGGGTCGAGCGGAGACGGATGCTCGTCCTCCTGCGTCATCGAGTTCTGCGGCGACGACCTCACGCAGGGCGGGATCGGCGAGCAGTGCGACGGCACGGACGATACCGCATGCCCGGGTGAGTGCACCGCGAGCTGCTCGTGCCCGATGCCCGGCGCCTTCCGGCTCGATAGCGTCGCGATCGCGGATCCGCCGATCTTCACGGGGACGTTCGAGCTGACGGGCCTCGTCAACGGCCTGATCGCGAACTCGGTCACGATGGACACCGATCCGGCCGACGGGCTCTACGACCTGAGCCTCGTCACGCTCCTGCGGCCCCTGGGCGGGGTCGGCACGATCGATCTCGGCGGCGCGGACTGCAGCTCCCCCTCGCCCACGACGTGCGATCCACAGGATCCGTTGAACCCACTCGACGGCTTCACGACGGCGCCGTACGCGAGCTTCTTCGCGGGCACCTGCCTCGCGCACGACCCGGCGGTGGTCGGGCCGAACAACAACGGAGTGGCGTCGGTCGCGATCAACGCGCCGGTCGCGGGAGCCGACGGCTGCGCCATCGTCGCCCCGACGGACATCACCTTGAATCTCCTCGGTCTCGAGCTCCCGCTCCTCGACGTGGAAGTCGCGGCCGAGTACTCCGGCACGCCGGCGACCGCGCTTGCGAACGGATTGCTTCGCGGGTTCCTCGACCAGACGACGGCGAACTCGATCATCCTGCCGGCGTCGCTTCCCCTCGTGGGAGGGCAGCCGCTCAGCAACCTCTTGCGCGCGTCGGAGCTCGACACGGGCCCGGGGGGCGCGAGCGGCTGGTGGTTCCACCTGAACTTCACCGGCGAGTCGGCGACCTGGACCGGGCCCTGAGCCCGGCGCGCCTCACACGAACGGGAGCTCGGGCTCGCGCCCGAGGAGGGCCCGCCCGTGCATCTGGTACGTGGCGGGCAGGTCGAAGACGACGTGTCCGGTCATGGTGTTGGCGTCGCGGAGCGCGCGCTGGATGGGGCTGTCGAGCCGGTGGGCCGACGCCCCGCTCGCCCGTGCGATCGTGTCGATGACGTCCCGCGCCCGATGAACGGCGGTCGCGATCCGGGCCCGGAGCCGGGCGCGATCGGTTCGGGTGGCGCGGTCGCGTCGCGCGCAGAGCTCGCGGACGGCATCGCGCAGGAGGAGCTCCGCGCCGTGCGCGCCGACTTCGACGTCGGCGAGGGTGACTTGCGCGGTGGCGGAGTCGGCCTGCAGGGCGCCACCCATCAGTCGCCGTTGCTTCATGCGCTCCCCGAACTCGCGAACGTGGCGCCTTGCCTGGCCGATCACGGGCATCGCCGCCGCGGTCGCGAGCAGAGGGAACATCGGCGTGCGATAGAGGAGCCCGTCGTGAATCGCGGCGCCCGGGGCGCGTCCCTCGCACGCCTCCTGGATCGAGACGCTCCGTTCTTCCGGAACGAGGAGCTCGTCGATCAACACGTCGTTGCTTCCGGTTCCCGCCATGCCGTCGACGAACCAGACGTCTTCCACGCGAAGATCGGCCTGGTCGAGAGCGAAGAACCGCCCGTCGATGACACCGTCCTCTCGCGGGACGATGCCGCCGACGATCGCCCACTCGCCGTGCATGACGCCGGTCGCCCAGCTCCATCGGCCCGAAAGCCGAAACCCGCCTTCCACGGGCTCGGCGCCGCCGTTGGGTGCGATGGCGGCGGGCGCGAGCACGAAGTCGCGATCGGCGAAGAACGCGCGCTGGAAGGACTCGGGGAAGAGCGAGAACATCCAGTTGTGCTCCGTGTAGAACGACGTGATCCACGATAGGGATGCGTCGGCCTCGGCGAGGATCAGTACGACCTCGACGAAGGTGTCCATGTCGAGACCGAGCCCGCCGTAGGCCTCGGGCACCATCATCCGGAGGATGTCCGACTCGCGCAGCGCGCGAATGGCCTCGTCGGTGGGACGTCGGAGCTGCTCGGACGCGCGCGCGTGCTTCTCGAAGACGTCCGCGAGCCCGCGGGCCTGCTCGACCAGCTCGCGCCCCGAGGGCGGCAAATGCTCGACACTCACGACCGCTGGGATAGCTCACGGAGTCCGGCGTGTCGCGTCGCTGGCCGGCCCGATCGGCCGAGGTCGTAGCGCCACCCAGGGGCCGCCGCGGGCGAAGCTCGTCCGCGGCGGCCCCGCCTCCTCCCCCAACTCAGTGGACCGCGAACCGGCCCGATCTCGATCTCGCGTCCTCGGCCTCCATCGCGGAGAGCCCGAGGCGCAGCAATACGAGGATCGCGAAGGAACGCGCCGCTTCGATGGTCTCGAATTCCAGAAGCTCGCTCGACAGCGCGTCTCCCGTCACGTGGGCCAGGATCTCCTGGGGAGACATGGGCTCGGGGGTTTCGCGCTGGGGCTGGAAGAAGACCGGGTCGTCCCCGTCGGGAACACGGCCGAAGCGCCCGTGAAATCGTTCCAGCTGCCGATCGAACATCGCAGTCGCGAAGGCATCGACGATCGACTCGTCGTCACGCAAGACGTTGGATTGCATCGTTTTCCTCCTGGCGTCCCCGCAACCACACCTCACGCAAGAGCCCTGCCATCGCGGCTCGCCGCGGAATCCCGTCGTTCTCGCGGGTCCGGGGGCTCCGGACATGCGACCTATCGAGGCACTGCCCACGAGGGATGCACGGCGCGGCGTCTCCTCGCTTGTTCGTACCGACGAGTTCCGGGTAGAGGGGGCGCATGGAGCCTGCAGCGAGGTTCGAAGGCCGCGCGGTGATCGTCACGGGCGCCGCGTCGGGGATCGGTCGCGCCACGGCGGCTCGCTTCGCTCGCGAGGGTGCGGCCGTCACGGTCGCCGACATCGACGAGGCGGGAGCCGCCCGCACCGTCGAGGAGATCGGTTCGGCGGGTGGGACCGCCCGCCTGCAGATCACCGACGTCACGGACGAGGAGGCGGTCCGCCGCATGGTCGAGGAGACCCTCGTGGCGTTCGGCCGGATCGACGTGCTGCACAACAACGCTGCGGCGATTCAGCTCAACTTCGAGGACCAGGACGTCGTCAGCGGCGATCTGGCGACGTGGGAACGGGTCCTCTCGGTGAACTTTCGGGGCGTTCTTCTGGGATGCCGGTGCGTCCTCCCGGAGATGGTCGCGCGTGGTGGCGGCGCGATCGTGAACACCGCTTCGGCTGCCGCGTTCTACGGCGAGTCGAGGCTCGCGGCGTATGCCGCTTCGAAGGCGGCCGTCGTGTCCCTCACCAAGAGCATCGCGACCGCGTACGGCGACCGGAACGTCCGTTGCAATGCGGTGGCTCCGGGCATCGTGGTCGAGCCCGGCTTGCAGGAGCAGATCGGAGGGCCGAACGGGCCCCATCTTCAGAAGCTGACCGCGGCTCACGTCCTCGATCGGGTCGGCGCTCCGGAGGAGGTCGCGGCCGCGGTCGCGTTTCTGGCCTCGGACGACGGCGGATTCGTCACGGGCGAGATCCTCCGTGTCGATGGCGGTTTCACCGCGCACGGTCCGACGTTCACGACGACGCACCTCGAACGCCTCCGCGACGGCGGAGGCGGGTAGGAGCCCCCGACGTCGTCCGGGCCGCTATCGCGGGTCGAGGCGGAGGAAGTTCCTCGGGGGAAAGCCCGTCAGGATCCGGAAGAAGATCGGATGGGCATGCTCGCGCTGGAGGCGATCGTCCGTGGCGCCGGTGATCGGGACCGCGACGTACTCCGTAGTCGTCCCGTTCGCCGTGACGCGGACCTCGGGGTTCTCGATCGCGCGGTCGTACCACGAGCGCGGCCAGTGGTTCGCCGAGACGTAGAGCGCGCCCCCGTCCTCGATGGGTGACACGACCCGATCCTGCGACGCTCCCTGTGCGTCGGTCGTCGTGATCACGATCGTGCTCTCGCTTTGCGGCTGGAACGCGCCGAGGAGCGACTCGAACAGAACGACGATCCCGACGTAGACGAGCAGCACGATCCCGACGATCTTGAGTGCCTTCATCGTGTGTCTTCCTCCCGCTGCCGCCAACCTACCGGAGGAGGCCCGTGGGCTTCCAGCGGTGGTTTCTCAGAAATGAGAACGCGGGAAACCGGTTTCGGGCGCCATTCGCGACGCGCCCTCCTTGCCTCAACGGCGAGACCGTGGTCGGGTCAGACGGTCCCGGTGCGAGTCGGAGCACGAGGCCGGGAGGTTCGAGGCAGGAAGAGGAGCACCGGGGCATGGTGGAAGAACCCCTGGGTTTGGACTCGGAAGAGATCCAACGACTCGGCGGCGACGAGTTGCTGGTGCGGCTCGACTCGAAGCCCGAGGGACTGACGACCGAGGAAGCAGCGGAACGTCTGCGTCAGTTCGGGCCCAACGCGTTGACCGAGGAGGTCTCGCACCCGATCCTGAAGTTCCTCGGGTACTTCTGGGGGCCGATCCCGTGGATGATCGAGATCGCGGCCGCGCTGTCGGCGGTCGTCCAGCATTGGCAGGATTTCACGATCATCGTCGTGCTCCTGGCGTTCAACGCCGTGGTCGGGTTCTTCCAGGAGCACCAGGCGGGGAACGCGATCGCCCAGCTCCAGAAGGGGCTCGCGCCGAAGGCTCGCGTGCGCCGTGACGGCGCGTGGGCCGAAGTCGACGCCGCGGCGCTCGTCCCCGGCGACATCGTGCGCCTGCGGCTGGGCGACGTGATTCCCGCGGACACGAAGCTCCTCGAAGGCGACTACCTGTCGGTCGACCAGGCAGCGCTGACCGGCGAGTCGCTGCCCGTCAGCCGCGCCGTCGGCGACCTCGTGTACTCGGGCTCGGTCGCGAAGCAGGGAGAGATGGTCGGCGTCGTCGGCGCGACGGGCATGAACACGTACTTCGGCCGCACGGCGAGACTGGTCTCGGAGGCCAAGACCGTCTCCTACTTCCAGCGGGCGGTCCTCACGATCGGCGACTACCTGATCTACATGACGCTGGGCCTCGTGGCGGTCTTGCTGCTCGTCGGCCTCGATCGTGGCGAGGATCTCCTCGAGCTCCTTCAGTTCGCCCTGGTTCTCGCCGTCGCCGCGATCCCCGCGGCGATGCCGGCGGTGCTCTCGGTGACCATGGCGGTCGGCGCGATGGCGCTCTCGAGGAAGAAGGCGATCGTCGCACGGCTCGAGGCCATCGAAGAGATGGCGGGCATGGACATCCTGTGCTCCGACAAGACCGGGACCCTCACGAAGAATCAGCTCACGCTCGGCGAGCCCGTCCCGGCGGAGGGCGACGTGCAGGATCTCCTGCTCATGGCGTGTCTCGCATCCGAGGCCGAGAACGGAGACCCGATCGATCTGGCGGTGTTCGCGGGCCTGAAGGATCCGACGCGCGTCGACGCGTTCACGCAGGCGAGCTTCACTCCCTTCGACCCGGTCTCCAAGCGCACCGAAGCCGAGATTCGACGTGGGGGCGAGAGCTTTCGGGTGACGAAGGGCGCCCCGCAGGTGATTCTGGGCCTGTGCGTCGGCGACGACTTCGTCCCCGATCGGTTCTCGGCGCAGGTGGACGAGCTCGCGGGGCGGGGGCTGCGCACGCTGGGCGTCGCGCGCAGCGAGGACGGAAGCCGCTGGCGCTTCCTCGGCCTTCTGTCGCTGTACGATCCCCCGCGCGATGACGCGAAGGATACGATCTCGAACGCTCGCGACCATGGAATCTCGGTCAAGATGGTCACGGGCGACAACCTGTCGATCGCGCGTGAAATCTCCACCGAGCTCGGTCTCGGTCGCAACCTCGAGCCGGCGAGTCGGCTCGTCGGGGTCCCGGAAGCGTCCTCGGACGTCGGGGCGGTCCTCGAGAGCACGGACGGATTCGCGGAGGTCTTCCCCGAGCACAAGTACTCGATCGTGAAGGCGCTCCAGGATCGTGGGCACATCGTCGGCATGACGGGAGACGGCGTGAACGACGCCCCGGCGCTGAAGCAGGCCGACGTCGGAGTGGCCGTGTCCGGAGCCACCGACGCAGCGCGAGCGGCGGCGGACCTCGTGCTCACCGAACCCGGCCTGTCGGTGATCGTCGGTGCGGTCGAGGAGGCGCGCCGGATCTTCGCGCGCATGAACTCGTATGCGA
>JAUIFY010000431.1 GCA_030430245.1 bacterium
GCCCATGCCGAAGCAGCCCGAGTAGAGCGCCGGAGCGTCCGCCGGGCTCGCGTAGGTCGGCAGATCAGGGTGCGCCGGCGCCTTCGGGTCCCGTCCGTTCTCGAGGCACTTGCAGACCGTGGAGCGGACCTCGCGTATGATGGGGAGGTCGCCGGCGAGTGGCTGGTCCAGCCGCTCGAGCACGACGACCCCCGCGCGCCCGCGCAACAGTGGACCGAGAAGGTCGGCGGGGAACGGCCGGAACATCGTCAGATCGACGACGCCCACGCGGAGGCCACGAGTCTCTCGCAGGTAGTCGGCGACGACCTCCGCGGACGGGATCACGCTGCCCTGTCCCAGGATCAGATACTCCGCGTCCTCCGTGTGGTAGGTGCGCACGCGGTCGTAGCGGCGTCCGGTGAGGGCCGCATACTCGTCGAACGCCTTCGCGGCGAGGTCGCGGATGTGGTCGAAGTAGAACGGCCGCTGGGCCGCGACGCTCTGCATGTAGGCGTCCTGGTTCTGCACGACCCCGGCCATCGCGGGATTGTCGACGTCCCACAGCTGGGGAATGCGTCGGCGGGTCTCTCCGAACACGAGGCGTTGCGCCGGGGTCGGGGTCTCGATGACGTCGTCGGGGCGGCCCAGGTACTCCGCGATCAGCTCGCGCTCGGGTACGAGCATCGACTCGATCAGATGCGTCGTCAGGAAGCCGTCCTGTGCGACGGCCCCCGGCGTCAGGGCGAGCTCCGCGATCCGGTGGGCGATGAGGTTCAGATCGGCCGCCGACTGCGCGTCCTTGGCGAACAGCTGGAAGAAGCCGGTGTCGTCGATGCAGTGGTAGTCGTCGTGCCCCGCGTGCACGTTGAGCGTGGACTTCGTCATGGCTCGGGCGCCGATGTTCAGGACGTAGGTGAGCCGTTTGCCGACGGCCGCGTAGAGCGACTCGTGCATGTACGCGATCCCCTGCCCCGAAGAGAAGTTCGCGGCCCGCAGCCCGCTCATCGACATCCCGGCCGTGACGGCGGCCGCCGCGTGCTCGCCCTCGGGCTCGACGAAGATCAGGGGGCGGTTGGACACGTTCAGGTGGCCTTGCGCCGACGCCTCCGCCCACATCTCGCCCATCTGCGTCGAAGGCGTGATGGGGTAGGCGCCGGCGGCATCGCTCGATTCCCGCTCGCATGCGATGACGGCGCTGTTCCCGTCCATCGCGGCGCGCACGCCCGGATACTTCGCCGTGACGCGTTCCTCGCCGCTCTCTTCGGTCTTCTTTCTTCGAAAGGGAAACGCTGTCATGTCTTCCTCCGCCGATCGTGTCGGACGGGTCTCAGGTGGCGCCGGCGGGGCGATGGCTCCGCCGTACGACGGTTCGGGCCGCCGGGCCTTTGCGCGCGCCGACGACGGCATCGATCCAGACGATGGCACCGGTCGGGCAGCGGAGCGTCGGCTCTCGCGTCTGCTCCCCGCGGTCGTAGTCGACGACGGGAAGGTTGTCCCGCATGGAGATCATCGGCCCCGCGTCCATGGCGCACCGGCCGCAGGCGGTGCACGCGACGCGGCAGTCTTCGAGGAGCTCGTCGCCCGCCTCGAGGGAGCGGCACGCGACCCAGAGGCGGTGGCTCACCGGGTGGATCGAGAAGAGGTCTTTGGGACACGCCTCGACGCAGTCGCCGCACGCCGTGCATCGGTCCTCGTCCACGACCGGAAGATCCTGCGCGTTCATGGTGATCGCGTCGAAGTCGCAGGCGACTTCGCAGTCGCCGACGCCGAGGCAACCCCAGAAGCAGCTCTTGCCGCCGCCGGCGACGAGCGTGGCCGCGGCGCAGCTCGACGGCCCCGTGTACTCGGCGCGGCTGCGACAGACGTTCGATCCACCGGCACACGCCAGGCGAGCGACCCGCTTCTCCTCGGCGCCGAGCCCGACGCCGAGGAACGACGCGATGGCGGATCTCCCGACATCGGTGCTCACGGTGCAACGGCCCGGCAGGGCGTCGCCCGACACGAGCGCCTCGGCGAACGGACGACAGCCCGGGTAGCCGCACGCGCCGCAGTTCGCGTGGGGGAGCATGTCCTCGACGGCGTCGATCCGGGGGTCCTCCTCGACGCGGAGGCGTCGGTCCGCGACGACGAGCGCCGTCGCGAGGAGTACGGTGAGGCTTCCGATGGCGGCGGCGGCGATCAAGACGGGCATGAGCTTCCCGAGGGTCACGCGAACGCGAAGCCCGACGTGCGGCTGGTTTCGAGTGTCTTCGAGACGAAGCACCCCTCACACCCGGGGAGCGCCTCGAGAAGGTCTCGTCCCCGTCGGGGGCCGAGCACCATCGTGAGGGTCGCGAGCGCATCCGCCGTGGCGGCGTCCCGGGCGACCACCGTCGCGCTGGCGAGCTCGGGGGCCGAACGCCCGGTTCGGGGATCGAGAATGTGGTGCTGCGCCAGGTCCGAGGAGAACGGCTGCATGTAGTCGCCCGACGTCGCCACCGCGACCTCGCTGCCTTCGAATCGGCCGAACAGAGAAGTGCCCGGTCGCGGGTGCCGCATCCCGATGCGCCATGGCTGTCCGTCGGGACGATGGCCGGCGGCGACGAGATCTCCCCCCGCGTCCAGCAAGACGTTCGCGAAGCCTCGCGCCCGCAGCTCGTCGACCCCGCGATCGACGACGTAGCCCTTGCCGATCCCGTCCAGCGTGAGCCGCATGCCGGGGCGCTCGAGGGTGACGCGGCGGCCCTCGACGCGGATCGCGCGGTGATCGACG
>JAUIFY010000160.1 GCA_030430245.1 bacterium
CCGCCGAGATGATCGCCTCGGCCGCGTTCACGAGCGTGCCCGCGGTATCGACCATGTCGTCGACGAGGATCGCGATGCGCGAGCCCACGTCGCCGACGATGTTCATCTCCGCGACCTCGTTCGGCCCGGAGCGCCGCTTGTCGATGACGGCGAGCGAGCCATCCAGGCGCTTCGCGAACGCCCGGGCCCGCTCCACGCCACCGGCATCCGGCGAGATCACCGTGCAGGGCGTGCCCGCGACCCTCTCCCGGAGGTGCTTCAGCAGGACCGGCGTCGCGTAGAGATTGTCGACCGGGATGTTGAAGAAGCCCTGGATCTGCCCGGCGTGCAGATCCATCGTCAGGAGCCGGGACGCTCCCGCCGTCTCCAGCAGATCCGCGACGAGCTTCGCGCTGATGGGCGCACGGGGCGCCACCTTCCGATCCTGCCGCGCGTAGCCGTAGTACGGGACGACCGCCGTGATCCGGCCCGCCGACGCCCGCTTCAGGGCGTCGAGCATCAGCAGGAGCTCCATCAAGTGGTCGTTGCCCGGGGTCGAGGTCGATTGCAGGACGAAGACGTCACCGCCGCGAACGTTCTCATGGATGTCGACGTTGATCTCGCCATCGCTGAAGCGCCGCAGCTCGGCGCGGGCGATGTTCACGCCCAGGTAGGCCGCGATGTCGCGGGCGAGCTCGGGATTCGAGTTGCCCGCGAAGATCTTGATCGCATCCTTGGCGACGTCGCCGTGATTCGTTCCGTCGGTCATGAGTTCGGTTCGGCCTGGTCTTCTTCTGGAATCCCCCGAGCCTCAATCGTCGTGAGCTGGGCGGGAAGGATTCGAACCTTCGAATGCCGGGACCAAAACCCGGTGCCTTAGCCACTTGGCGACCGCCCAATTGGGAGGCTCGTCTCCAGGCGGATGTCTAGCCTGTGGAGATCGACGTCGCCAGTCGCCGGGTCCCGCCGGGGCCGAAAATCCGGCCCGCAGTGGGCCGAATTCGACGGAGGCGTGGCAGGGAGGCGGGCCATGAGGTATGGCAGGAGGCCAAGCGCCCGTAGTGAAAAGGATATCACGGGGGTCTCCGGAACCCCAAGTCCAGGTTCGATTCCTGGCGGGCGCGCTACCCCTTCTCGATCGCGGGGACGACCGGGCCTCAGGGCCTGGCTACTCCGCCGGCGGCGGGTCCTGGTCGACGAGGATGTCGCGGAGCGCGAACTTCCAGCCGCCTTTCGTCTGGACGAAGCGGTCGCGGTAGATGCCGGTGTTACTGAAGCGGGGCGCGGGCTCGCCGGCGAACTGGAAGGTGACGGCGAACATCGTGTCCGCGTGGACCGTGCCGTCGTCCTGTGCCTCGAAGAGGGTGTTCGTCTGGTAGTGGCGCGACTGGAGCAGGCCCGTCTTCGCCGCCCCGGCGTAGAAGTCCTCGATGAACTTGGCGCGCTCCGCGTTCGATCCGTAGCTCCAGGCGGCCGTGCCGCGGAACGACGCCTTGATGACCGCGTCGTCCGTGAAGAGCGCGACCCAGTCCGCGTTCTTTCGTCCGTCCCAGGTGTGGCTGTAGCGCGAGATGAGATCCAGAAGAGCGGTGCGGTCCGCCGCGGAGAGGTCGGCCCCGCGCGCCGACGTCGCGCCGAGCGCGAGACCGAGCAGCGCGACCGACAAGGCGAGCGTGCGTGCGAAGTGCGACATCGAAAGTCTCCTCAATCCTGGGCCGAGAGGTGCGTGGTGATGGCGTCGGTCACGGCGTCGGCCGCCTCGATCGTGATCCCGTGGCCGGCGTCGTCGATGGTGACGTGGGTGGCGCCGGGAATGCCGGCCGCGATCGCGGCTCCGTCCGGGGTCAGGAGGTCGCCGCCCGCGACGACGACCAGGGTCGGCACCGCGACCCGGCCGAGATCGGCCGCGCGCGAGCCCGACCACGCACGCGCACCGGCCGCCGCACGGGCGAGGGTCGCGGCGGGAACCCGTGCGACGGTCGCCGCGAGCCCGCGGGCGACGCGCTCGCGGGCGGCGGCATCGGCGAGGAATCCCGGAGAGAAGAACCACGGCAAGAGCGATCGTGCGAGATCGGCGGCCGAGACCTCGGCCGCGAGTCTCGTCCACGAGTCGGCCACGGCGTCGAGGCGCGGCCCGACCTCGACGAACGGCGTGATGAGCGTGAGCGTGCGGACCCGCTCCGGGTGCGCGAGCGCCATCTCGAGCGCGACGGCCGAGCCGAGGCTCGCCCCGATCACGTGGGCGGGGCCTTCGGCGACCTGCGCGGCGTCGGCCGCCGCCTGCGCGACCGAGTACACCTCGTCGCCCGGCGCGTCCGAGGCGCCGACCCCGCGTGGATTCACCCCGAGCACGAGATGGCTCGTGGCGAGCGCCCCGGTCTGCGGCGCGAAGGACGACACGTCGGTTCCCAGGCCCGGGAGCAGCAGGACGGAATCGCCGGCACCGGCCCGCGGGACGTCGAGCTGGACACCGCGACCGACCGCGACGAGGTCCTTCCGGCGCTCGACGAAGTCCTCGACGTCGCGACGCGTGATGCGACCGCCAGGTCCCGTGCCCGCGACGCGGCCGAGGTCGATCTCGAGGCGGCGTGCCTGCACACGCGCGGCCGGAGTCGCCGCCGCCTTCCCTCCGCGTCGCGCCGCCGGAGCGCGGACCGGAGCAACCCGGGGCGTCGTCGTGCGTTTCGCCCCGGCACTCCGTTTCTCGGCCGCGGCCTGCTCCGCCTCGAAGGCCGCGGGATCGAACGGCGCCCCGGCGTCCTCGGTGATCGCGCCCAGCAGGCTCCCGCACGGCAGGACGTCGCCGGGCTCGGCGTAGTAGTGGCGCACGACTCCGGACGCCGACGCCTCGATCTCGACCTCCGCCTTCTCGGACTCGATGATCAGGACGATCTCGCCCTTCTCGACGGGTTCGCCGACCGCCTTCGGCCACTCGACGATCGTCCCCTCCTCCATGGTGATGCCCAGCTTGGGCATCGCGATCGGCGTCGCCATCAGGCGTTCCAGCCGAGTTGCTCGTGGACGGCGACCACGACGTCGTCGGCCGACGGCATGAACGCATCTTCGAGCACGGGGCTGAACGGCACGGGCGTGTGCGGTGCCGTCACCTTCTTCACCGGCGCGTCGAGCGAGTCGAACCCCTTGTCCGCGCAGAGCGACGCGATGTCGGCGGCCATGCCGCAGTGGGGAGTCGCTTCGTCGACGACGACCACCCGGCCGGTCTTGGCCAGGCTCTCGAGGATCGTCGTCTCGTCCATCGGGTAGAGCGAGCGGAGGTCGATCACGTCGGCGTGCACTCCGTCCGCGGCCAGGGTCTCCGCGGCCGCGAGCGCCGTGTGCACGGTGCTTCCCATGCCGACGAGCGTCACGTCGCTTCCCTCGCGCAGAACCGCCGCCTCGCCGATCGGGATCTCGTAGTCGCCCTCGGGAACCTCTCCTTCGGAGTTCATGAGCGACTTCGACTCGCAGAAGATGACCGGACTGTCGTCGCGGATCGCGGAGAGGAGCAGCCCTTTCGCATCGGCGGGCGTCGAAGGAATGACGGTCTTCAATCCCGGGATCGCGACGGTGAACCCGTAGAGTGCTTGCGAGTGCTGACTCGCCGCTCGGTTCCCCGCACCGACGTTCGTGCGCAGCGTGAGCGGCACGCGCGCCTTGCCGCCGAACATGTACCGCATCTTCGCCGCCTGGTTCAGCAGCGGGTCGAGCGCCACTCCGAGGAAGTCGATGAACATGAGCTCCGCGACCGGCCGCAATCCCGTCGCGGCCGCACCGACCGCCGCGCCGACGAAGCCCATCTCGCTGATCGGCGTGTCGCGCACGCGCTTCGGCCCGAACTCGCCGATGAGCCCCTTCGTCGTCCCGAAGGGGCCGCCCCACGCATCTTCGATGCCCTGGTCCTTGCGGCCGCCACCCCCGGCGACGTCCTCACCCATCACGATGACGTCGGCGTCGGCGCGCATCGCGATGAAGAGCGCCTCGTTGATCGCGTCCTTGAAGGAAAGCCGTCGCGCCATGGCTCAGCCCTCCACGTAGACGTCGGTCAGGACGTCGGAAGGCTCCGGGTACGGAGCCGCCTCGGCGGCCTCGACGGCCGCTTCGATCTCGGCCGCGACCTGCTCGTCGATGCGCTTCAGCGCGTCCTCCCGGACGAGGCCCAGCTCGAGCGCCTTCGCCAGGAAGGTCTCGAGCGGATCGCGGCTCTTCCAGTCGTCCTGCTCGGCCTCGCTGCGGTAGCCCATCGGATCGCCCACGAAGTGTCCGAGAAAGCGATACGTGCGGCACTCGAGCAAGGTCGGCCCCTCTCCGTTCCGGGCGTGCTCGATCGCCTGGCCCGCCTTCTCGAACACGTCGAAGAAGTCCATGCCGTCGGCCACGAGGCTTCGGATGCCGTACGCCGAAGCGCGGACCGAGAGATCACCCACGGCCGTCGCGAACTCGATCGGCGTCGCTTCGCCGTAGCCGTTGTTCTCCAGAACGAAGACCGCGGGCAGCTTCCACGCGCCGGCGAGGTTGAGCCCTTCGTGAAACTGGCCCTGATTGGTGGCGCCGTCGCCGAAGAACGCGACCGCGACGCCACCCGTGCCCTTCGTCTCCGCCGTCAGCGCGGCCCCGACGGTGAGAGGGACGCCGGCGCCCACGATCCCGTTCGCCCCCAGCATGCCGAGGTTCACGTCGGCGATGTGCATCGAGCCGCCCTTGCCGTTGCAGATGCCGGTGCGGCGCCCGAACAGCTCGGCCATCATCCCTTTCAGATCGACTCCCTTGGCGATGCAGTGGCCGTGACCCCGGTGCGTCGAGTTCACGATGTCGCGCTCGTTCAGGTGGGCGCAGACCCCCACGGCGACGGCCTCCTGCCCCACGTAGAGATGCAGAAAGCCCGGGAGCCGCCCGACCTTCACGAGGGCATCGAGCTTCTCCTCGAACGAGCGTATCGTCCGCATCTGCTGGTAGACGTCGAGTGCTTCTTCGCGCGAGATCAAAGTCGTTCCTCCCGGGGTACGGCGGTCGAAGTCTGGAGAACTACTCGATCTTCGTGCGGTGGGGAAGCGTTGTGAATCTCCACTACGGAGGCTAGGACGAGGCGGTGACCCGACGAGTGAACTTCGGTCTCTGGTACGACTTCCGGAATCCCGAGCCCTGGCGCGTCCCGTTCGAGCGCCTCTACGCCGAGACGCTCGACCAGATCGCGTGGGCCGAGGAGATCGGCTTCGACTCGGTCTGGCTGACCGAGCACCACTTCGCCGAAGACGGCTACACCCCCTCGCCGCTCGTGATGGCCGGTGCGATCGGGCAGCGCACCCGCCGGATCCGGATCGGCACGAACCTCATGCTGATCACGATCCACGATCCGGTGCGGCTCGCCGAGGACTCCGCGACGCTCTCGCTCCTCACCGGCGGCCGCTTCGATCTGGGCGTGGCGATCGGCTACCGGCAGCTCGAGTTCGACGCGTTCCAGCGCAAGCTCGTCAACCGCCCGAGCCTGATCGAAGAAGGCGTCGAGATCGTGCGCCGCGCGTGGCGAGGGGATTTGATCGACTTCCACGGAAAGCGCTTCTCCTACGGGGACATCCGGGTGACGCCGACACCCGAGCACGCGCCTCGGCTCCTCATCGGGGGGATGGCCGAGCCGGCCATCCACCGCGCGGCGCGCATCGGCGACGGGTTCCTGTCGACCGGAGGCATCGGTCACGAGCTCTACCTCGAAGGACTCGCCCAGGCGGGCAAGGGGCCCGACGACGGCGGGATCTACGCGGGGAACTGGGCGATCATCAGCCCCGACCCCGAGCGCGAGGCGGCGGCCGTCGGTCCCCACGTCCTCTACCAGGCGAACGAGTACGTGAAGTGGGGAGCGTTCGGACCGCCCGGCGAGGTACCGCTCTTCCCCGACGCACCGACCGCGATCCGAAACGGCCTCTACGAGCTCTGGACGGCCGACGCCGCCGTCGAGAACCTCACCGCGCTCCTGCGGGGATGTCCGCAGATTCGCGACGTACACTTCTGGGCGCAGTTCCCCGGCGAGTCCGTCGCGGCGGGCTCCGCGCGCCTCCAATACGTCGCGACGGAGGTCCTGCCGCGCGTTCGGGCAGCACTGTAGCTCCCCCGAGCTCGACACCACCAGGAGGAATCGATCCATGAACATCCAAGGCCTGCGGTTCGTCATCACCGGGTCCGCCAACGGCATCGGAGCCGAGACGGCGCGCGTCGCCGCCGCGGCCGGCGCGAGGGTGATGCTCTCCGACGTCGACCACGACGCCGGCGAAGCCACCGCCGCGGAGATTCGCGACACCGGCGGAGACGCCCACTACACCCCGTGCGACGTGAGCGACGAGACACAGATCGAGCAGCTCATGGCCGCGACCGCGGACGCCTTCGGGGGAATCGACGTCCTGCACAACAACGCGGGCACCCACGAGAGCATGATCGGAAACGAGGTCACGCTCGACACCATGTCGCGGCGCACGTTCGAGAGGATCCTCCAGATCAATCTCGTCGGCCCCTTCCTCTGCGCGAAACATGCCGTTCCCCACCTCCGCGAAAGCGAGCAGGCGTCGATCATCAACGCCGGCTCCACGGCATCGTTCCTGGGCTTCCCGCAGAACCTCGCGTACGGCGCGAGCAAGGGCGGAGTTGCGACGCTCACGAAGAATCTCGCCGTCGAGCTCGCGCCCGACGGCATCCGCGTGAACGCCTACTGTCCGGCCGGGGTCGAAACGGAGATGGTCACCCGCTTCGTCGACGCGTCCCCGAACCCGGAGATCCTGCGCAAGGCCGTCGTCAACACCCACCTCGTGCCCCGCATCGGCGCGCCGCGCGACGTGGCGAACCTCGTTTGCTTCCTCGCGAGCCCCGAGGCGAGCTTCATCAACGGCGTGACGTGGCTCATCGACGGCGGCTCACTGTGCTGGCGCAGCACCGTCGACGTCCTGGGGATGGACCAATGAGTGCGCTCACGGTGGCGGACAAGCTCGCGATCCACGAGCTCCTCGCACGCTCGGCGTGGGCGTACGACGAGGCGCGCCTGGACGTGATGGAGGCCTGCTTCACCGAAGACGCGCAGATGCGACTCCGGATCGCGGAAGGAGACGTCATCGGGCCCCACGACGGCCGCGAAGCCGTCCTCGCCCTCATCCGCGACGCGATCGAATCGCAGTCCGATCAGCGACGGCACGTGATCTCGAACGTCTTCTTCGAGTCCGAGGAGGCGGACCGCGCGGTCGTCGTGTCGACTCTGACGCTGCTTGCGACCGCCGACGGCGAGACCTCGGTATTGTCCGCCGGACTCTACCGGGACACGGTGACACGCTCGGCGGATGGCTGGCGCTACTGCGACCGCTTCCTGGCCCTGGACAAGCCGTACGCATGAACGTCGGGACGATCCCTGCGAAGTGGGCACGCCTGGCTCCGGAGCGCGAGGCCGTCATCGACGCGACGTCCGGACGCCGGGTGACGTTCGCCGCACTCGAGAGCGGTGTACGGCGCCTCGGAAGCGGCATGCGGCGCGAGCTCGGCCTCGTGCCGGGCGACCGTGTCGCGATCCTGTCCAAGAACGGCATCGAGTTCCTCGAGGTCTACTTCGCATGCGGGCGCCGGGGGCTCGTCTCGCAGCCCCTCAACTGGCGCCTTGGCGTGGCCGAGCTGGCGCGCATCGTCGAGAACGGCGCCCCCCGCGCGCTCGTCTACTCGGGCGAGTTCGAGGGCATGGCCTCCGAGCTCCGCGCGCACGTCGACGTCGAGCATTGGATCGGCTACGGCGGGGGCGAACGGCGCTACGAGTCGCTCGTCGAGCGCGCCGACGACTCCGACAACGCGATCGAGGCCGACGACGACGACCCGTTCTTCATACTCTACACCGGCGGTACGACCGGCGAGTCGAAGGGAGCCCTGCACACGCACGGCAGTGCGACGATGGGGATGCTCAACCAGACGGTCGCGGAGCGCATCGTTCCACAAGACGTCTACATGCTGACCGGGCAGATGTTCCACATTCCGATGCTGCTCGCGATGAACTACCTGGCGCATGGATGCCCCCTCGTACTGATGAACTTCGAGGCCCGGCTCGCCCTCGAGCTGATCCAGAAGGAGCGGGTCTCCGCCTTCCTCGGGATCACCACCATGCTCAACTGGATGATGGCCGAGCCCGGGTTCTCCGGCTTCGACCTCTCGAGCCTGCGCAACGTGCAGTACGGTGGCGGCCCGATGCCTCCGAACGTGGTTCGGGCCGCGCTGGACTCGTTTCCCTGCGAGCTGATCCAGGGCTACGGCCAGACCGAGGGCGCGACCATGACGTTCCTCTCGCAGGAGGACCACCGACGCGCGCTCGCCGGCGACCGCCCCGAACGTCTTCGCTCGTGCGGGCGCGAAGGTTTCGTGACCGAGATCCGGGTCACCGACGCCGGGGGCCATCCGGTGCCCCGCGACGGAACGACGCACGGGGAGATCCTCGTACGCTCGCCCGCGAACATGCGCGGATACTGGCGCAAGGACGAGCTGACGGAGCAGACACTTCGCGACGGGTGGATGTGGACGGGCGACATCGCCACCTGGGACGACGAGAGCTACGTCTACATCGTGGACCGCGCCAAGGACATGATCATCTCCGGCGGTGAGAACGTCTACTCGGTGCAGGTCGAAGCGGCGATTCACCAGCACCCCGCGGTCCTCGAGGCGGCGGTGATCGGGGTGCCCGACGACGAGTGGGGCGAGTCCGTGAAGGCCGTCGTGGTGCTCAAGCCGGGCGCGTCGGCGACCGAGCGAGAGATCATCGAGACCGCCCGCTCCAACCTCGCGTCGTACCAGAAGCCGCGTTCGGTCGATTTCGTCGACGCACTCCCGAAGGCGCCGACGGGCAAGATCCTGAAGCGCGAGCTGCGCGCCCCCTACTGGAAGGACCGGGAGCGGAGCGTATGAGCCACCTGACGGAGGAGATGCTCTCCCACATCGGACGCTGTCGCGGGCCCGTGGAAGAGCTCGCGACCCGACGGGAGATCCGGAAGTACTCGCTCGCCACGAGGCAGACCTTGCCGAAATACCTCCGCGGCGACGAGGCGCCGCCCCTCTTCTACGTGGCCCTCTTCTGGGACGTCGTCCCGCTCGACGAGCTCACGCCGGACGGCCTCTCGGTCGAGCCGCTGCTGCCCGATCTCCCGTTCAAACGCGCGATGGCGGGCGGCATCAAGACGAGGTTCTTCCGCACGATTCGTCCGGGCGACCGGCTCGTCGCGCGCAGGACGCTCACCGACCTCTACCAGAAGGAGGGCCGATCCGGGCCGCTCTGCTTCTACGAGATCACCCTCGACGTGCGGACGGAATCCGGCGCACCGGTCGTCCGCGAGGTCACGACGCGCATCCTTCGTTGAGCGACGCCCATGGAAACGAACACTCTACGCGGCGCGGTCGCCATCGTCGGAGTCGGCGACACCGAGGTCGGCAAGCTTCCGGGACGCGGCTCCGTCGATCTGACGATCGACGCCGCGGCGCGCGCGCTCCGCGACGCGGGTCTCGAGAAGGGCCAGATCGACGGTCTCGTCACGTCGAACTCCATGGTGGACCCGCACATGTACCACGCGGAGCTCGTGGCCGAGACCATGGAGATCCAACCCCGGTGGTGCATGACGCTCGCCGCCGGCGGCGCGACGAGCTTCGCCGCGGTTCATCATGCCGCGGCCGCGATCGCCACCGGCCTGTGCGAGACGGTCCTCATCAGCTCGGCCGACAACCTGCGGACCGGACTCACACGCGAGAAGGCGTCCGCGCAACAGTCCTCGACGGCCGACCCTCAGTTCGAGGCGCCGTATGGCGCCCCCGTTCCCGTATCCTACGCCTTCGTCGCCAACGCCCACATGCACGAGTTCGGAACCACGCGCGAGCAGCTCGCGCAGGTCGCCGTGACGACGCGCCGCCACGCGGCGCTGCATCCGGCGGCGGAGAAACGCGATCCGATCGAGGTCGCGGACGTCCTCGCCGCGAAGCTGATCGCGGATCCCCTGCGCTTGCTCGATTGCTCGCTGGTCTCGGACGGCGGCTCCGCGGTGGTCGTCACGTCCGCCGAGCGCGCCCGCGACCTCAGATCCGCCCCGGTCTATCTCCTGGGGGTCGGAGAGGCACACACGCACGAGCACGTGTCGCAGGCGCCGAGTCTCGTGACCTCCGGGGCGGTCTCCTCGGGCGCGCAGGCCTACGCGATGGCCGGGCTCTCGCCCCGCGACGTGGATTTCGCCGAGCTGTACGACTGCTTCACTCCCGTCGTGCTCGTCGAGCTCGAGGACCTGGGCTTCTGCGCGAAGGGCGAAGGCGGCCCCTTCGTCGAAGCGGGGCACACCGCGCTCGGAGGATCCCTCCCGACCAACACCCACGGCGGCCTCCTCTCCCACTGCCATCCCGGCAATCCCGGTTCGATGTTCGCGCTGACGGAAGCCGTCGTGCAGCTCCGCGGTGCGGCCGGCGAGCGGCAGGTCGACGGAGCGGAGATCGGCTGCGTCCACGCGCAAGGCGGCGTGCTCTCCAGCCACTGCACGCTGCTGCTGGGAAAGGAACCGTCGTGAGCTCGAGGCCCGCGAAGCCCGCACCGACGCCGACCGGCGAGACCCGAGGCTACTGGGAGGGCTGCCGCGCGGGCGAGCTGCGCATCCAACGATGCGCGCGGTGTGCCCACGTCCAGCTTCCCCCGCGGCGATTCTGCGGGGGATGCCTGGGAGAGGATCTCCGATGGGAGCGCGCATCGGGCCGCGGCGTCGTGCGCTCGTGGAGCGTCGTGCGCATTCCTCTATCGGCCGCGTTCGTCCCCGACGCGCCGTACGTCGTCGGCCTGGTCCGTCTCGCGGAGGGACCCACCCTCATGGCCGCCCTACGATGCAACCCCGACGAAGCCTCGATCGGGGCCGAGGTCGAGGTCGAGTTCGAGCCCAGGAGCGAGGAGATCCACGTCCCCTGCTTCCGGCTCCGATGACCGACACGAGCCGCGCGCTGGTACCTTTTTCGGACCTCTGATATTCCGAACAAGGCTCGCCCGGTCTCGAAATGGAAGCATCCCCCGCGCACGACGCCCACGTCCGGTTCGACCACGTCCGCATGGGCTTCGGCGAGCGGGCCGTCTTCCAGGATCTGACCTGCGAGTTTCCCCGCGGCCGGATCACGATCCTCCTCGGCGGCAGCGGCTCCGGAAAGAGCACTCTGCTCCGCCTCCTCGGAGGGCTGATTCAACCGGAGGCCGGTCGGATCTACGTGGGCGACGACGAGGTGACGGGCGCGTCCGAGGCGGCGCTCTACCGGATCCGCTCGAAGATCGGGATGCTCTTCCAGGGCGGCGCACTGCTCGACTCGCTGACCATCTTCGACAACCTGGCGCTCCCGCTGCGCGAGCACACCGACCTCGCGCCGGACGCGGTCGCCTCCGCCATCCACGCGCAACTCGAGGCGGTCGGACTGACGAACGTCGACCACCTGCTCCCGGGCCAGCTCTCCGGCGGCATGCTCCGTCGTGCGGCGCTCGCACGAGCCATCCTGCGGGAACCCGAGATCCTGCTCTGCGACGAGCCCTTTTCGGGCCTCGATCCGTCCTCGGTGAAGCGCATCGAGCTCCTGCTCGCGAAGATCAACCACGAGCGCGGCATCACGGTCCTGGTCGTGTCCCACCACATCGCGTCGACGCTGCGATTGGCCGACCACGCCCTGCTCCTGCTCCCCGGCCGTTCGGTGGAGGGCAAGCCGGCCGAGCTGCAGCGGAGCGAGGACGCCGAAGTCGCCGACTTCTTCGACGAGGATCACTCCGTCGACGACGCGAGCCTCACGCCGACGGAGAGCTTCCTGCCGTGAAGGCCGCCGAGCTCGTGCGCGACCTCGGTTGGCGGGCCCTGTCGATCGTCGGGGAGCTCGGCCGGATGCTGCTCTTCACGGTCGCCTTCCTCCGCGCGTCTCTGATGCCCCCGTTCCGCGGGCGTCGCTTCGTCGAGGAGATCTACAACCAGGGCTTCCTGTCGCTCGTCATCGTCTGCGTCTCCGGCCTCGCCGTCGGCATGGTCCTCGGCCTGCAGGGCTACAACACCCTCGTCCGGTTCGGCGCCGAGAGCTCTCTCGGGACGGTCGTCGGCCTGAGCCTGATTCGCGAGCTGGGGCCGGTGCTGACCGCCCTTCTCGTGGTGGGGCGCGCCGGCTCGGCGACGGCGGCCGAGATCGCCTCGATGGTCACCTCCGAGCAGCTCGACGGACTGCGGATGATGTCGATCGATCCGATGGACATCGTGGTCGCGCCCAAGGCCCTGGCGCTCATCTTCGTCATGCCCATCCTGACCACGCTCTTCGTCCTCTTCGGCCTGGCCGGGGCCTTCTTCGTCGGAGTCGGGCTCATGGGCCTCGATCCCGGCATCTTCGTCTCGGGCCTGAAGTCCTCGATCCGGTTCTCCGACGACATCGGCGGGTGCTTCTTCAAGGCCTTGATCTTCGGGTTCCTCGCCGGTTTGATCGCTACCTTCCGGGGCTACCACGCCGCCCCGACGGCGGCCGGCGTGAGCTCCGCAACCACATCGACGGTCGTCGTCACGTCGGTGGCGGTCCTGATCGGTGACTACTTCGTGACGGCGCTCTGGGGGTTCCGGATTTGATGAGTCGGTCGCCAGTTCGCGATTTGATCGCGGGTGTGTTCGTCGTCGTCGGCCTCGCGGCCGTGGCGTTCCTCGCTTTCCGGGTGGGTGAGGCGCCATTCTCCGACAAAGGCGGCCTTCCGCTCTATGCGACGTTCGACGAGGTCTCGGGGCTGAAGACACTCGCCCCGGTCGACATCGCCGGCGTGCGCGTCGGGCGCGTGACGGCCATCACCCTGAACGACGACTACCGGGCGCGGGTGACCATGGACCTCGACCCGGCTCTCGAGCTGCCGGTGGACGCCAGCGCCTCGATCATCACGGGCGGTCTACTGGGCGACCGCTACGTCTCCCTGCAGCTCGGCGGCGAGACCGAGATCCTCGGGCCGGGCGAAGAGATCGCCTTCACCGAGTCGGCCGTGGTCCTCGAACGGCTCATCGGCAAGCTCGTGAACAACCTGGGATCGTCGGACTGAGGCACCCGCCATGGTTCTCCGCCGAATCGTCGTCGCCGTCGCGCTCCTCTTCGCGCTCACCCCGGCGGACCCGAGCCTCGCCGGGAGCGGCCCCGTCTGCTCGACCGAGGAGGCTCCCTCCACCGCCGATCCCGATCCGTTCCAGCCGTTCAACCGGGCGATGTTCTCGGTGAACGACGGATTCGACGAGTATCTCCTCGAGCCGACGGCCCGGGCGTGGGACTTCGTGATGCCCCACCTCGTGCAGCGGAGCATCGGCAACTTTTTCAGTAATCTCCTGTTCCCGATCCACTTCTTCAACAACCTCCTCCAGGGCGACATCGATCCCGCCGCGATCACGGTCACCCGCTTCGCGGTGAACACGACCGTTGGCGTCGCCGGGCTCTTCGACCCGGCGACCGATCTCGATCTCCCGATCCAACGAGCCGATTTCGGCCAGACGCTCGGGAAGTGGGGCACTCCCCCCGGCCCCTATCTGGTGTGGCCGATCTGGGGCTCGTCGAACGTTCGCGACACGGTCGGGCTCGTCGTCGATGCCTACTTCGGCGTGCAGACGTTCTTCATCGACCTGCCGATTCTCGTCGGCTCCACCGCGATCAACGCGCTCAACACGCGGTCGATGAATCTCGAGACCGTGCAGGGTGTGCGTGACGCCTCGTTCGACCTCTACGTCGCGGCCCGCAACGCGTACAACCAGCAGAGACTCGAAGACATCAAGGGAGTCGACGCGGCGCGCGCCGAGCGCGACGCGGACCTCTACTTCTTCGAGGACGACTTCGAGGAGGTCGAGGTTCCCATCGAAGAGAAGGAAGCCCCATGAACCTGGCCGCCGCCATGAAGTTACTCGTCCCCGCTCTGTCGCTCGCGATCGTCGGCTCGTCCTTCGGCGCGGCGATCGCGAAGCCGCCGCCCCGCGAGTTCGTGCAGGAAACGGCCGACCAGGTCCTCCTCGTGCTGAAAAAGCCAGGCCTCGACACGGACGCGAAGATCGCCGCGATCGAGGAAATCGCCTACGCCCGATTCGACTTCGAGACGATCTCGAAGCTCGTCCTCGCCCGGAACTGGCGCAAGATGTCGCCCGCGCAGCGCGAGCGGTTCGTGGCCGAGTTCAAAAAGCACCTGTCCGGCACCTACGGGAAGAACGTCGACAGCTATGCGAACGAGACGATCGAAATCACGGGGGATCGCGAGGAACCTCGCGGCGACTGGACGGTTCAGACCAAGATCGTGCGCGGGAGCAACGCCGAGGACATCCTCGTCGACTATCGGCTCCGGCCCAAGGGCGACGATTGGAAGGTCATCGATGTGGTCGTCGAGCGGATCAGCCTCGTCTCCAACTTCCGCTCGCAGCTTCAGGAGATCATCTCGCGCGACGGCATCGAGGACATGCTCACGATGCTGGCCGAGAAGAACGCGTCGGGCGAGAGTATCCTGCCCGAGGACGAGCGCGGGCCGAGCTAAGCCGCCCGCAACCCCGCCCCGCGCGCACGCTCAGCTGGCGGCGACTGCGGGAATGTCGAACTCGGCCGACACGGGTGCGCAGGTCTCCGCACCGGCGACCCGCTGGGCCCGAGCGGCGGCCCGGTGCTCCCCGATGATGTCCCGGATCGACTGGTGGCAACCACCACAACCGGCCCCGGCTCCGCAGGCCCGGGTCACCTTCTTTCGGGTGGTGGCGCCGTCCGCGATGGCCTCGCGGACCTGCTTCTCCGACACACCCTGACAGAGGCAAACGACCATGGGAGGCAGGATGCCGAAATTGAATGTCATTATCAAGTAGGTTCCTACCGAAAATCGTGCGCCGGCGGCGGGGCCATCCGGGTCCCCCCGTCG
>JAUIFY010000161.1 GCA_030430245.1 bacterium
CGGCTCCGCCGCGACCTACACGGTCTTGCTCGTGGTCGTGCTGACCGGCGTCCTCTGGGCCGTTCCGGCGATCGCCGAGGCCGTCTCGTCGTCCACCGGGATCGAGTCGACCATCACCCAGATGGTGCTGGCGTTCGGATTGGCGCTCGGTCTGGTTCGGATTCACGCGTGGCTCCGGCCCGGGATCGATCGCGTGTTCTTCGCCGACCAGGTCGCGTTCGAGCGCGGCATGCACGAGCTCATGGAGGAGCTCTCGGCATGCCGAAACGCGGAGAGTCTCGCCCGTTCGGCCGGGGAGCATCTCTCGCAGGGCATGCGTGTCGAGTCGATCGCGTTGTTCCTCGAGGCAGACGATGCGCTCGTCCCGGTCTACGCCCACGGCCAGGCGATCCCGGCTTCGTTCCCCCGGAAGAGCGCGCTGTTCGCCGCGTTGGAGCACGGGGAAACCGTCCTCGCGGATGATCCCCCCGCACGGGATCCCTTCGGTCGCGCGGTGCTCGAGACCCTCGGCGTGAGTCTGGTGATCTCGATCCGGAGCGCCGGGCAGGTCGCCGGGATGATCGCCCTCGGCCCCAAGCGCTCTGGCGACGTGTACACCTCCACGGAGACCGCGCTGCTCGGCACGGTGGCCGACAAGATCGGAACCGAGCTCGCGCGCTTCGACCGCGATGCGCGCCTCGAGGCGAGCGAACGACTCCAGGGGCGTTTGCGTCGCTACGTCGATCCACACCTGGCGGACCGCCTCGACCGCGACGAGCAGCTCGACCTGGGGGAACGGGAGGTCGCAATCCTGTTTTCGGATCTCCGAAACTACACGGAGTACGCGCAGGACCGGGCGCTCGACGAGCTCTATGCGACGGTGAGCGCGTACGCGGCATCCGTCTCGGACGTCGTGCACCGGCACGGGGGAACGGTGGTGGACTTCGCGGGGGACGGCGTCATGGCCGTGTTCGGTGCCCCCGCCGAGCTCCCGAACAAGGAGCGCGCCGCGGTAGCGGCGGCGCGGGAGATCGTCAGCACCGTTTCTCGGCTCGGGAGCCTCACGCCGGGCGTCGGCATCGCGACGGGCCCGGCGTACGTCGCGAGCGTGCGCGGGGGAAGCCAGCTCCATTGGACGGCGCTCGGGGATACGACGAACCTGGCGGCACGCCTCCAGGCGCAGACCCGGGACGAGAACGCATGGATCGTGGTCGATGCTGCGACGTTCGAGCGCGCCAAGGATCAGACCGAGGGCTTCCAGCCGCTCGGGGAAACCGCGATCCGCGGACGTGGTCGCACGGCCGTTCTGTTCGCACTGCCGATCACGTGAGCATCGCGTTCAGCTGATCGCGAAGTGCCTCCACGCTGAGCAGGAATCCCGGGTCGATCGGATTCGGCGCGCGTTTGGCCAGCGCGATGTCGTCGGGCACGTGTGGGGTCGCCATGAAGACGTCGATCCGGTCGCGCTCGGGGACCACCAGCACGCGGAAGTCGGTGTTGAAGCCCAGAATCCACCAGGACGACAGCGGTACGTCCCGCGCGAGGACGGCCTCCGCCGCTTCGAGGAACCCCCGGCGGCACTCGTCGAGGATGTCTCCGAGCCAGCCACTGCTCCCGTCCGAGTTTGCCCAGTAGACGAGCATGTGGTCGGCGAGCTCCCGCGTCAAGACCGTGTTTCGCACGGCGACGTCCGCGAGCTCCTGCGCGGTTGCCCCGTTCTTCAGCAGATCGCGCATCGCGGTCACCTTGTATCGATCGAGGCTCAGCTCATCGAAGCGGGCCAGGATCGGATGCTTCAGCAGCACGGGTACCTGCGACATGCCGGGAACGCTATCCGCCTCCGAGCCGGGCGACAAGAAGTCGCCGCCGGACGACCGTTCGAAGCGCGTTTCGTGGGCGCGGGTCTGCCCTGGTGCCGGCGGTTCGGATAGACTGCCGGGAGACCCGCAGATCCGCGCTCGCCCCGCGGAGTGGATCGGTTCATCGGCGGTCGAGGCGGAGACCGCCGTTCGCGTCAGTTAGAAGGGAAGGATGCAAGGTACACTCGCATTGGTTCTGGCCGGCGGCGAAGGTCGGCGCCTTCACCCGATCACGAAGGAGCGTTCGAAGCCCGCAGTGCACTTCGGGGGGCGGTACCGGCTCGTCGACTTCGTTCTCTCGAATCTCGTGAACAGCGGCTTTCGACAGATCCTCGTCCTCACACAGTACCGGGCCACGTCGCTCATCCGACACGTTTCGCGATGGTGGCCACTGGCCGCGAACGCGGCGGACGAATCGATCGAGGTCGTGCCCGCGTCCATGAACATCGGGCCGACGTGGTTCCGCGGCACTGCGGACGCCATCTGGCAGAACCTCGATGTCCTGCGTGGATATCACCCGACCGACGTCCTCGTCTTCGGTGCCGATCACGTTTACAAGATGAACGTCGCGCTGATGCTCGACCGCCACCGTGCCGTCGGCGCCGATCTCACGGTGTCGACGGTGCGGGTTCCACGTCGAGAGGCGTCGGGGTTCGGGTGTGTCGCGGTCGACGCCGACGGCTGGGTCACCGGCTTCTACGAGAAGCCCGCCGATCCGCCCGGCCTGCCCGACGACCCGGAGCAGACGCTGGTATCGATGGGCAACTACATCTTCAAAACGCCGGCGTTGCTCGACGAGCTTCGACGGAACGCCGCGGTCGAAGCCTCGACCCACGACTTCGGGCGGGACATCCTCTCCTCCGCCCACGAGCGGCTCCGCGTTGCTGCGTACGACTTCAGCTCGCAGATCTGCCCGGGGGAGAGCGAGCGGTCCCGCGGCTATTGGCGCGACGTCGGGACGCTCGATGCGTTCTTCGAGGCGAACATGGATCTCGTTTCCGTGGAACCGCACCTCAACCTCTACAACGAACGGTGGCAGATCCGCGGGGCGCAGCCCGCCGTCGGGCCCTGCAAGTTCGTGTTCGCGGACGAGCACGGCAACCGTGTCGGCGCGGCTCACGATTCGATCGTCGGCATGGGCACGATCGTCTCCGGTGCACACCTCGAGCGGACGGTGTGCTCGTCGCAGGCTCGTCTGCACAGCTATGCGGAGGTCGAGGACTCGGTTCTCTTTCCGAGGGTCGTGGTCGGCCGCGGTGCGCGCATCCGTCGCTGCATCATCGAGAAGGGCGTGCATGTCCCGCCCGGTGAGGTGATCGGGTACGACGCCGACGCCGATCGTTCTCGCTTCGACGTGAGCGAGGGGGGCGTGGTCGTCGTCACCCGCCAACACTTCGGGCAGAGCGACGAGTTCGACGTCGAGGGCACTCCGTGACCCGTGCGTTCTCGCGGCCGTCGCGGCTGACCTTCGTGACGCCCGAGTATGCACCGCTCGCCCAGACCGGGGGCCTCGGGGACGCGGTGGCGGGGCTGGCCCGGGCGCTTGGGAGCCGCGGTCACCGCGTGGACTGTCTGCTTCCCGGCTACCGAGCCGTTCTCGAGCACGCGGCGTGTCCGTCGCTCGAGGCGGCCGGCTCGGTCGAGCTCACTCTCCCCGGTGGAATCGTGGCCGGTCGATGGCTCGTCGGGGAGCTGGACGACGTGCGGCTTCACATGCTCGACATCGCGGAGTTGTTCGGCCGCCCATCGCTCTACGGCGAGCCGGCGGAGGCCCTCCGCTTCATCGCGTTCGCGCGTGCGAGCGCGGCGCGGGCGCGCGAGCTCGAGCCGGGCGTCATGGTCGCTCACGATTGGCCTGCGGCGCTCTCGATCGCGGTCCTGCGCACGATCCACGATACCGGACCCGGTCGGGGGATCGGCACCGTGCAGGTCGTTCACAACGGTGCCCATCTCGGTCGCTACGGTGCCGAGGCCATGGCGTTGACCGGACTCCCGGGAGAGCTGTTTCGCCCGGACGGGCTCGAGTTCCATGGCGACGTGTGCCTGCTCAAGGGGGGCCTCGCGTGGGCGGATCGCATCGTTGCCGTGTCCCCGACGTACGCACGCGAGCTCCAGACGGAAGCGTTCGGCGGAGGGTTGGAAGGTCTCTACCGCTACCGGTCCTCGCGACTGCTCGGTATTGCGAACGGGATCGACACCGAGCGATACGATCCTGCAACCGATGCGGCGTTGGCCGCCCGGTTCGACCGCGGGAACGTCGAGCCACGATCCCTCTGTCGGCGAGCGCTGCTGGCGGAGCACGGATTGCGATCCTGCGCCGAGGGGCGGCTTCTCGGCGCCGTCGGCCGCTTGAGCGATCAGAAGGGGTGGGACGTGGTGGTCGAGGCGGCACCCGATCTGGTCGAGCGAGGCTTCTCGTTGATCTGCCTCGGCACCGGCGACGCCACTCTCGCGGCGCGAGTCCGCGATCTCGCCGCAGGGTTCCCGGCGCACGTCGCTTTTCTCGAGGCGTGGGACGACCGCGCCGCGAGGAGGATCTACGCGGGCGCAGACGCGATCCTCGTTCCATCGCGGTTCGAGCCCTGCGGATTGGTCCAGCTGCTCGCGCAGCGTTACGGGGCGCTCCCGGTCGCACACGCGGTCGGAGGTCTCTCCGACACCATTCGGGACGGAACCACGGGCGTGCTCTTCTCACGACTGTCTCCGGGAGGCCTGGTCGAGGCTGCCGAGCGGGGGGCGGCTCTTCTCGATTCGGGACCGATGCGTCTGCGACGAGAGCTCCTCTCGGTACCGGTCTCGTGGGAGGAGCCCGCCCGGCGTTGGGAATCGATCTTCGCCGAGGTCGCGTCCGAGGCTCGGGTGCGACTGTGAGCCGCTCGACCCCGGGGCGCGTCCGCCCCGGCCGGCCGCAGCCCTTCGGAGCGCGGGCCGACGATCGCGGCGTCGACTTCGCGCTGTTCTCGGCGAACGCGCAGAAGGTCGAGCTGTGCCTGTTCGATGACCCGGTCGCGCCTCTGGAGTCCGAGCGTGTGGAGCTGGAACGGACGGGCGACTCGTGGCACGTCCGGTTGGAGGGCGTCGGACCACGGCAGGTGTACGGGTATCGCGTCCACGGGCCGTGGGACCCGGGGCAGGGGCATCTGTTCAACCCGGCGAAGCTGTTGGTGGATCCCTACGCGCGCGCGATCTGCGGCGAGCTTCGATGGGATGAGGCTCTCCTGGGCTACCAGCCGGACCGCCCCGACGTCCCGAGCGTGCTGGATAGTGCTCCGTACATGCCTCGGTGCGTGGTCGTCGGGCCGGCGCTGGCGCCGGCGGCACGCCGCCGACCCGTGGTGCCGCCGTCTCGTACCATCCTGTACGAGTGCCACGTGAAGGGGGCGACGATGCGGCACGCACGCATCGCGCCGTCCCATCGTGGCCGCTACGCGGGGCTGGCCGACCGCGCGTTCGTCGCGCATCTCGAGGATCTCGGCGTCACGACGATCGAGCTTCTGCCCGTGCATCACGTGGCCGCCGAGGAGCACCTGTTCTCCCGCGGCCTGACGAACTACTGGGGCTACTCGACGCTCGGCTTTTTCGCACCCGATGCGCGGTTCGCCTCCGGCGACACCGGCGAGCAGGTCGATGAATTCCGTCGGATGGTCGACGTCTTCCACGAGGCGGACATGGAGGTCGTCCTCGACGTCGTCTACAACCATTCACCGGAAGGCGGCCCCGACGGTCCGACCCTGTCGCTGCGAGGCATCGACAACGCGACGTACTATCGGCTCCGCGCCGACGACGCGTCGACCTACGAGGACTTCACCGGATGCGGAAACACGATCGACGCCTCCCGGCCCCGCGTTCGACAGCTCGTACTCGACAGCCTGCGCTACTGGGCGGGTGAGCTCGGGGTCGACGGTTTCCGCTTCGACCTCGCGGCGGCCCTGGGCCGAAACCCGAGGCACTTCGCCCGGGAGGGGCGGTTCTTCGAGTTGGTGCGACAGGATCCCGTGCTCGCCGGGTGCAAGCTCATCGCGGAGCCCTGGGATCCGGGCCCGGGGGGTTACCAGCTCGGTCGCTTCCCCGACGAATGGTGCGAGTGGAACGATCGCTTTCGCGACTGTGTCCGGCGCTTCTGGCGAGGGGACCCGGGACAGCTGCCCGAGCTCGCGAGCCGGCTGGCGGGTTCGGCGGACGTGTTCGGCCCGACGGGCCGTGGGTGCACTGCGAGCGTGAACTACGTCGCGGCCCATGATGGCTTCTGTCTCGAGGACCTGGTGTCGTATCGAAAGAAGCACAACGACGCGAACCTCGAGGGCGGGAGGGATGGTCCGCTGGACCAGAGCCACAATTGGGGGACCGAAGGTCCCAGCCGCGACCGTCGCGTGGTCCGCTTGCGCGAGCGGGCGAAGCGCAATCTCGTCGTCACGGCGATGCTGGCCCAGGGAACGCCGATGTGGCTCGGCGGCGACGAGCTGTCGCGCACGCAAGGAGGCAACAACAACGCCTACTGCCAGGACAACGTGGTGAGCTGGTTCGACTGGGATACCGATGGTCGGAAGCTCGCCTTCCTTCGATTCGTTCGTCGGTGCATCGCGGCGCGCCGCGACAACGCGGTTTTTCGGCGCCGGCGCCACTTCGACGGCGAGAGCTCGAAGGGGGTGGGCTGGCTCACCCCCGAGGGAGACCCCATGTCACTCGACGACTGGGGTGATCCCGAGCGCCGGACTCTGACGATGTGGCTCGACGCCTCGTATGCGGATCCCGTCGACGAGGCGGGGACGGCGCAGGAGGCGCGCAGCGTCGTCTGGCTGCTGAACGGTCACTCGCGCGTTCGTCGGTTTCGGCTGCCCGCTCCGGACGCGGGCGAGGTTTGGCGGATGCTCCTCGACACGGCCTGTGACGGGGCACAGGCGCCCGTTCGTTCGGACGTCGCGCGGATCGCGCCGCATTCCGTTCGGATCCTCGAAAGCGTGGCGGCGAAGTGAGCACCCCGAGGCCGGCGTTGGCCAGGCTCGCCGACCGTCTCGGCATCGTGGCGCGGTACGAGGACGTGGCCGGCGGCATGCGCGAGACGTCCGATGAGACGCGCGCGGCGCTCGTCGCGGCCATGGGATGGGCGGGGCACAGCGAGCGGTCCGCCGCGGAGTCTCTCGCTGCGCTGGATCGATCGCGCGAGCTTCGGTTGATGTCACCCGTCTGCGTCTGGAGGGAATGGGCCGAGAGCGATCCGGAGCTCGTGGCTCGATTGCCGCCCGACCTCCGGGGGGCGGACTACGAGATCGAGATCCGACTCGAGGACGGAACGGTACATCGTTCGGGGGGACGGCTGCCGGAGACGAGCGCGTCGAGCGTGCGCCTCGCGCTGCCGGTTCGACCTCCTCTCGGGTATCACGACGTTCGATTGACGGTCGTCGGGCGGGAGCCGATCACCGGCGAGCAGCGGTTGATCCTGACGCCTCGGCGAGTCTTCCAGCCCGAGCAAGCGCTCGGCGCACGCGGGGCGTTCGGGCTGTGGACCAACGCGTACGCGCTGCGCGGGCGTTCGGGCTTCGGGCACGGTACGTTGAGCGACGTCGCGGACCTGGCGCGCTTCGTCGGGGAGTTCGGGGCGTCGTTCGTCGGGCTCAACCCTTTGCACGCGGTGCCCAATCGCGGGCTCGCATTTGCTCCCTACAGCCCGTCGAGCCGGTTGTACCGCAACGTACTCTACCTCGACCTGGAGAGAGTGCCCGAGCTCGGACATTCGGAGGCGGCACGTCGCCTGCTCGACGACCCGGGCCGGAGGAGGCGGCGTGCGGAGCTGCGTGCGTCCGCGCGCATCGACCACGAGGCCGTCCTCGATCTCTCCTTGCCCGTGCTCGAGGAGCTCCACCGCTTCTTCGCAGCCGGCCGCGCCGCCGGGCGCGGAGGCTCCCGAGCGCTCGCCTACGAGAAGTACCTCCGGGAGGAGGGGCCCTCCCTGATCGACTTCTGCACGTGGGAGGTCCTCAGCGGACACCTGGGCGACCCCGGCCATCCGAACTGCGTCTGGACGAGTTGGCCCGAGGAGTACCGCGACCCGCGATCGGCCCGAGTCGATGCCTTCCGGCGGGAGCACGCGGCGCGGATCGATTTCCGGTGCTGGCTCCAGTTCGAGCTCGACCGCCAGCTGGAGTCGGTGCAGGCAGAGGCGCGAGACGCGGGGCTCGAGCTGGGCTTGTACTCGGACCTCGCGGTCGGGGCCAGCTCGGCGTCGGCGGAGTCGTGGCTGGCGTCGAGCCTCCACGCCGGTGGCGTGAGCGTCGGAGCGCCTCCCGACGACTACGCACCGGACGGACAGAATTGGGGGGTCCCGCCCCTCGATCCCCACGCGATGCGCCTCGACGGATACCGCTTCTACGGTCGCCTTCTCCGTGCCGCCTTCCGACACTCGGGGGCGCTGCGCATCGATCACGCGATGCAGCTGGTTCGCTTGTTCTGGATCCCGGAGGGACGCTCGGGGGCGGAAGGCGCCTACGTGGCGTACCGGGCCGAGGAGCTGCTGGGCGTTCTCGCACTCGAGAGCGTGCGTGCCCGCTCGGTCGTGGTCGCGGAAGATCTGGGAACGGTGCCTCCCGAGCTCCCGGGCCTGCTCGCCGACTGGGGGCTCCTGGGATCGTCCGTCGTCTACTTCCAGCGGGATCCCGGGGGCGGCTTCCGGCCGGCGTCGGACTATCCCCCGCGGAGCCTCGCGACCATCGGGACCCACGATCTCCCGCCCTTCCTCGGGTTCGTCTCCGGCGCGGACCTGCGCCTGATCGCCTCCTTGACGAAGAACGGCGGGAACGCCGCCGGGCACGCGACTCGAGCGGCGGACTACGAGGCGTTGCTCGCGCGATTGCGGGAGGACGGGTTCCTCGCCGCGAACGACGAGGAGCCGCAGGCGGTGCTGCGAGCACTTCATCGGTTCCTCGCCTCCACGCCCGCCGTCTTGGTCGCCGCCGGCTTCGACGACCTCGCCGGCGAGGAGGAGCCGGTGAACCTCCCCGGCATTCCGCTCGAGGTTCACCGGAGCTGGTCGCGGCGCATGCGCCGGTCGCTCGAGGAGTTGATGGCGGACGACCGCGTTCGAGACGGACTCGAAGCCTTTGCCTCGCGCAGACGCGTGAGGGTGTGAGTGATGGCGTCTCCCGAGGGCAACTCTTAGAGTGCTCGCCGACGATGGGACCGGGCAGCCGATGAACTTGGACGAGAGGGAGCGGGAAGCGTTGCGCGAGGGGTTCACGGAACGTGTCGGCAGCTACGTGCGCTACGGGCGCGGAAAGCCGCTAGGCGACGCGTCTCCGTCGGAGGTTCTCGAGGGCGTGGCACTCGTCTGCCGTGAGTGGATGGTGGACCGGATGTTGGCGACGGAGGCCCGCGCACGTGCCTCCGGGAGCAAGCGCGTCTACTACCTCTCGCTCGAGTTCCTGATCGGACGATCCCTCGAGGCGTCGTTGCGCAGTCTCGGAGCGCACGACGCGGTAGCGGAAGCCCTGGCCGCGGCAGGCGTCGATCTCGAGGGGCTGTACGAGCACGAGCAAGACGCCGCCCTGGGAAACGGCGGGCTCGGGCGACTGGCGGCCTGCTACCTGGATTCGCTCGCCACGCTGGGGCTCCCCGGTTGCGGCTACGGAATCAACTACGAGCATGGCTTGTTTCGGCAGGTGATCGAGAACGAGGCGCAGAGCGAGCGCCCGGATACGTGGCGGCGCTTCGGCTCCCCGTGGCTGATCCCCCGGACGGACGACACCGTCGCCGTACCCGTCTACGGGCGGGCCGGGCGCCGGCCGGCGCGGGGGAGATCCGGGTCGTGGACGAACCCGAGCATCATCCTGGGCACGCCCCACGATCTGCCGATCGTCGGCTTCGGCGGCGAAACCGTGAACTGGCTGCGCCTCTACTCGGCTGGCAGTCCCGAGCCGTTCGACTTCGAGCTGTTCAATCGAGCCGAGTACCTGAAGGCGTTCGCGGGTGATCTGGCGAGTCAGCGCATTTCGAAGCTGCTCTACCCGTCGTCGTCCACGGAGGCCGGCCGCGAGCTTCGGCTCCTCCAGGAGTACTTCTTCGTCGCATGTGCGATCGGAGACGTGCTTCGTCGCCACCTCGAGAAGTACGGGCTCGAGCGACTCCCGGAGAAGGTCGCGATCCAGCTGAACGACACGCATCCGGCGCTCGCGGTCGCGGAACTCGTGCGCGTTCTCGTGGACGAGCACGGGTTCTCCTTCGAGCGGGCCCTCGACCTGACGCGCGCGACCTTGGCGTTCACCAATCACACGCTCCTGCCGGAGGCCCTGGAAACCTGGCCGCGACCGCTTCTCGCGCGTGTCATTCCGCGGCATCTGCAAGTCATCGAGGAGATCAACGCCGGGTTCCTCGCGGACGTGAAAGCGCGATTCCCGGACGACGTCGATCGGTTGCGGCGCTTGTCCGTGATCGAGGAGTCTCAGCCGAAGCGAATCCGGATGGCCAACCTGGCGATCATCGGCAGCCATACGGTCAACGGAGTCTCGGAGCTGCACTCCGATCTCATCCGGACCCAGCTCGTGCCGGACTTCGCGGACCTGTGGCCGGATCGTTTCACGAACGTGACGAACGGGATCACGCCGCGTCGCTGGTTGCTCCAGGCGAACCCGGGACTGTCCGGGCTCCTGACCGACCATCTCGGAGATGAATGGGTCACCGAGCTCGGAGAGCTCTCCCGATTCGAGTCCGCCGTGGAAGACGCATCGGTGCGAGAGCACATCCGAAGAATCAAACGCGACAACAAGACGCGACTCGCAGACCTCGTCCGCGAGACGACGGGCCGAGTCATCGACCCAGACAGCCTTTTCGACGTGCAGGTGAAGCGCTTTCACATGTACAAGCGGCAGCTGCTGGCGGCGCTGCACGCGATCCATCTGTATCTGCGCGTGGCGGACGGGGACGACCTCGGGACCCCGAGGACGTGTGTCTTCGCCGGGAAGGCCGCACCCGAGTACGACATCGCGAAGCGCGTGATCCGCCTGGTGAACGCGATCGCGCGTGTCGTGGACGAGGATCCGCGCACGCAACGACGGCTTCGCGTCGTGTTCGTGCCGGATTACCGTGTCTCCGTTGCGGAGATCATCATCCCCGCGGCCGACCTCTCCGAGCAGATCTCGACGGCGGGGTTCGAGGCCTCGGGGACCGGCAACATGAAGTTCGCGCTCAACGGGGCTCTGACGATCGGAACGCTGGATGGCGCGAACATCGAGATCCGGGACGCGGTCGGATCGGAGAACATCTACATCTTCGGCCATCGGGCCGACGAGATCCGGGCCCTCCGCCCGGAGTACGATCCTCACCGGTACGTCGCCGAGAGCCCCGCGCTCGCCCGGGTCATCGACGCCTTGTCGTCGACCCTGTTCGCGAACGACTCCGAGACGTTCAGCTCTCTCTTGCACCACCTCTTCGAGGAGCGAGATCCGTTCTGCGTCCTGGCCGACTTCGAGGACTACCGACGGACGCAAGAGCGGGTGGCCGACGACTATCGCGACGCAGACGGCTGGTCTCGTCGCGCCGGACTGAACTTCTGTCGGATGGGCCGCTTTTCGTCGGACCGGGCCGTTCGCGAGTACGCCGAGCGCATCTGGCGGGTCTGAGTCGGCGAGCGGTGAGAGCAGCCTCCGGGTGGCTTTGCAACGCCGGACTCCTCCCGTAGGTTCTCCTCCGTGAGTACGATCCAGAAGCTCTTGCACTACCTCGATCTCGAGCGGCTCGACCGAGATCTGTTTCGCGGCGAGAACCCCCCGTCGAAGAGGCCCCGCGTGTTCGGCGGTCACGTATTGGGACAGGGCCTCGTCGCCGCGCAGCGCACCGTCGACGGACGGCCGGCCCACTCGCTGCACGCATACTTCCTGCGTCCCGGAAACCCGAAGCTCCCGACCGTCTTCGAGGTCGATCGGATCCGGGACGGGCGCAGCTTCACCACCCGGCGCGTGGTCGCTCGGCAGAACGGTGAAGCGATCCTGAACATGTCGGTCTCCTTTCAGGACGCGACGGAGGGTCTCGAGTATCAGATGCCGCCGCCGCCCGGGGCGATGGAGCCCGAGGGGGTTCCGTACCAGGAAGAAATGCGGAGCGGCCTCGAGAGGTTGGGCTTCGCCCCGCCGGAGGGAGACATGTTGTTCGATCCGCCCGTCGAGATCCGAACGGTTGGCGGAATGTGCTTCTTCGATGAAGGAGAGGGGTCCCCCACGTTCCGGAGCTGGATCCGCCCCTGTGGGGATCTGCCCCGGGACCCGGCACTCCACCAGGCGGTGCTCGCCTACGCCTCGGACATGACGCTCGGCGGAACGATCATCAAGGCCCACAAGATCTCGGTCACGCAGGGGTTCCTCTCCGCGTCGATCGATCACGCGATGTGGTTCCACCGCCCCTTCGATCTGAGCGAATCACTCCTGTTCACACAGGAGTGCGTCGTCACCCATGGAACGCGGGGCTTCGCGCGTGGCACGTTCTTCTCTCGCGACGGGAGCGTGGTGGCTTCGTGCACGCAGGAAGGCCTCCTGCGGGTCGGCAAGTAGGGAGAAGGATCCATGGGGCGATTGGACGGCAAGGTAGCGCTCGTCACCGGCGCGGGGCGAGGCACGGGGGCCGCGACGGCGCGGTTGTTCGCGGCCGAGGGGGCCAAGGTCGTGGTCGCGGACATCCGTGAGGATGCGGCCGCGAGTGTGGCCGCCGAGATCGGCGGCGATGCGATGGCGCTCGGGCTCGATGTCGGAGCCGAGGCCAGCTGGAAGGGCGGAGTCGATGCGGTGACCGCCCGTTTCGGTCGAATCGACGTTCTCGTGAACAACGCGGCTCTCCTTCACATGGCCGCGCTGGTCGATACCGAGGTCGCCGATTTCGAGCGGCTCGTGCGCGTGAACCAGATCGGGGTCTTTCTCGGCATCAAGACCGTCGGGGCGAAGATGAAGGAGCGCGAGCGCGGCTCGATCGTGAACGTCGCCTCGATCGACGGGATGCGCGCGCAGACCGGGGTCATCGCGTACGTGTCCACCAAGTGGGCGGTGCGCGGGATGACGCGCGCAGCGGCGCTGGAGCTCGGACGCTACGGCATTCGTGTCAACGCCGTTTGTCCCGAGGCGGGGAGCGCCGACATGGTCCAGCCGTACATGCCCGAGGGCGTCGATGCGGCGGCCGTCCTCCCGCACATGCAGCCGAATCTCCGGACGCAGCGCGATCGAACCCAGGCGGATCTGCTCGGCGACGTGGCCAAGGCGATCTTGTACCTGGCGTCGGACGATGCCGGGTCGTGTACGGGCACCGACCTCCTCGTCGATGGAGGGAACCTCGCCGGCCGCGTCGTGAAGGGGACGCCCGGCTCCGAGTAGCGCGTCTCAGTTCGAATCGGCGCTCGGTGCGAGGCGCCCGAGAACCGTCGCGGGCAGGTGCCCGTGCTGGCCCATCCACACCAGGGTATCGTGGAGGGTCTCGCGCGCGGGGCGGAAGCGCATTCCGAGGTCTCGCTCGGTTGCCGTGGCGTCCACGCCGGGCCAGAGCGTCGCGAAGCACATCGCTTCGTACGTCAGCGGGAAGTCGAAGTCGTAGGCGCGCTTTACCAGGTCGCCCAGGCGACCCAGGCCTCGCAGGAGTCCGCCGGAGAGCTTGAGGGGCTTCGGCGGAACTCCGGTGAGCGCCCCCACGAGCGGACCGAAGTCCGTCCACGAGACGAACTCGCCCGCGGCCGCGTATCGATGGGGGCCGGAAGGGAGCTCCAGCATTCGAAGGTGAAGGGTGGCGAGGTCGCGCACGTCGAGCACCTGGAGCCCGCCCTGTGTGTCGATCGGCTGCTGGCCCAGCCACGCGGTGATCGCGTGGTTTCCCTCGCTGAGTGCCGGATCGTCCGGGCCAAGGATTCCGGCCGGGTACGAGACCCGGATCGGCGCACCGTGGTCCTGAAGCTCCCGTACGTAGGCCTCGGCGATCGCCTTGGACCTCCCGTACGCGCTCGAGGCCGGGGCGAGCGGCGTTTCGACGGACAGCGGGCGGCCGTCATTGGCCTCCGGATCGAAGAGCGCCGCCATGCTGGAGACGTAGACGATCGACCGGAGGCCACGCTCCGCCGCGCCGCCCACGACGTGCTCCACGCCTCGGCAGTTGGTGTCGAGGACCGTCTCTGCCATCGACTTGCGCAGGTCGACCAGGGCGGCGGTGTGAACGACGGCGTCGCAGCCCTCGAGGGCGCGTTCGACCGCCTCGCGCGACGTGACGTCGCCGGCCACCGCGGCTTCGCATACCGGCGAGTCGGCTCCGAAGATCGCCTCCAGCTTCGCCGGACTTCGCACCAGGGCCCGTACCTCGTGCCCGGCGGCGAGAAGCGCGCGGGCGGTGTGCGAGCCGGTGAACCCGGTCGCGCCGGTGACCATCACTCGCATGGATGAGTCCTCCGCATGCCGCGTCGCACGTGCCTCGGAGTTCGAGACCAGGGAGCGCGCCGCCGCGCGCCACCCGAAGGGCGGCGCGCGGCGGCGAGACTCGCCTCAGTACCGGTAGTGCTCGGGCTTGTACGGTCCCTCGACCGGAACGCCGATGTAGTCGGCCTGCTCCTGCGTGAGCGTCGTGAGCTTCACGCCCAGTTTGTCGAGGTGGAGACGGGCGACCTCCTCGTCGAGCTTCTTCGGCAGCATGTAGACGTCCTTCTCGTACTTGGATGAATTCTGCCAGAGCTCCAGCTGCGCCAGGACCTGGTTCGTGAACGAGGCACTCATCACGAAGGAGGGATGGCCGGTCGCGCAGCCCAGGTTCAGCAGGCGACCCTCCGCGAGGATCAGCACCGAATGGCCGTCGGGGAAGACCCACTCGTCGTACTGCGGCTTGATGTTGATCTTCTCGATCCCGGCGATCTTGGCGAGTCCGGCCATGTCGATCTCGTTGTCGAAGTGGCCGATGTTCCCGACGATCGCCTTGTCCTTCATCTTCGCCATGTGGTCGGCGGTGATGATGTTGAAGTTGCCGGTGGTCGTGATGAAGATGTCGGCCTCGTCGAGCGTG
>JAUIFY010000162.1 GCA_030430245.1 bacterium
ACGGGAGCGACACCGCTCTTCTACATGGTCAACTGCGCCCATCCGTCCCATGTGCTGCCGACGCTGCGAGACGGCGAGAGCCGGGGCGACGATTGGCTCGGCCGCTTTCGCGGCTTCCGGGCGAACGCCTCCCGGAAGAGCCACGCCGAGCTCGACGAGTGCCCCGACCTCGACCGCGGAAGCCCGGTTGCACTCGCGCGGGAGGTGGCCGAGATGAAGAGGACGTTCGACCTTCGCGTGGTCGGAGGCTGCTGCGGCACTGACGCCGAGCACATCGAGGCGATCGCCGCATCGGTGTGACGTGCCCTCGTCGGGGGACGGCCGGCGCCTCCCGTCCCCCGACTGGCACGTCGCCGTCCGGAACGCGAACATTCCCTCATGGAACTGACCGACGAGATCCTCGGAAAGCTGAAGAAGGTCCTGGCGACCAACATCCCGTTCGTCGAGCGGACCGGGCTCGAGATCCTCGAGCTCGACAAGGGCTACGTCAAGATGAAGATGCCGTTCGAACCCAACGTCAATCACGTCCAGATGATGTACGCGGGCGCCCTCTACACGCTGGCCGAGCTTCCCGGTGGTGCGATCTTCGCGACTTCGTTCGACGCGAAGCGCTTCTATCCGATCGTGAAGGACATGAGCATCCGCTTCCGCCGTCCCGCGAGGACCGACGTCACGGTCGAAGTCCGACTCGACGACGACGCGGCCGCCGAGATCCAGGCCCGCGCCGAGCGCGACGGGAAAGCCGACTACGAGTGGGAGTGCGAGCTGAAGGACGAAGGCGGCGAGGTCGTCGCCATGACGAAGAACGTCTACCAGCTCCGCCGCATCGGCTCCTGAGACGACGGGGGTCGCGGCGGCGAGGCAACGCCCTCGTAGAGATGCGACTCGATCTCGGCGGCGTACGTAGACATCGACTTCACCGTCTTCGCCGCGGCGAGGGCGCCACGGGCGAGCCTCGAGAGGAGCGCGGAATCGTCCACCAGCGAGGACAGCGCCGCGGCGAGGGCGTCGGGATCGTCGCCCGGCACCAGGAGCCCGTCTTCGCCGTGCCGCACGGACTCCGGCAGGGCGCCCCGGTCCGTCGTGACCACGGGACGGCCCGCCAGGAAGGCCTCCCGCGTCGCGATGCCGAAGCTCTCGAGGCACGTCGACGGAACGACGAGGACGTCGAACGACGAGAGGACGTCCGGAAGACCACCCTCGGGAAACCGCCCCCGGTGACGCGCGCGCGGCTCGGCGTCGAGCCGACGCGACAGAGCCTCGTCGTACGGATGCCCCGCGTGCCGGGTGCCCCAGAGCTCGGCGGTGATCGGGCGTCCGGGAAGCCGGGCGAGCGCGTCCAGGAGGACGTGCGGGCCCTTGTGGTGCAAGGCGTGTCCGACGAACCCGAGCCGCAGGGGCCGCTCCTTGCGAATCGGAAGATCCGAAATCGACTGCGGATCCGGGAACGGCGTGCGGTCGATTCCGAGGGCGATCGCCCGCGTACGATCCGGGGGAAGCGGCATCCGCTGGCGTGCGAACTCCTCGATCACGAACTCGGCCGGCGTCACGATCCGCTCGTACATGGACAGGGCTTCCTGCAGCGCGCGAAACCGCTCGCGATTGGCCGGCGGCCCGCATGCCGGTGCTCCGAGAGCCGCCCGCGCCCGATCGGCGAAGCGAGCGAGCGTCCCCACCTCCGGCGCGTCGTCTCCGAGCACGCAGTCGATGCACGAACGATGCGCCGGGCCCGGGCACGCGTCGCCATCGCGGTGCTGGAACATGACGCGCGCGCACACGTACCAATACTCGTGAACGGTCGCGACGACACGAGCCCCCGACGCGCGCGCGATCTCGGGCAGGTCGGCGGACAACCCGATCAGGTGCTGGACGTGTACGACGTCGGGCTTCTTCTCGTCCAGGTACGCGCCGAACTCCCGGGCGACGACGGGGCTTCGGTAGTGCTCGCGAAAGGTCCCGCCCTTGAAGTCGTTCACCACGCTCCGCACCGGGACGCCGTCGACGATCTCGTCGTCGACCTCACCATCGACGCGGCCGAGATCGCTCTGCCGTGTGAAGACGAGGATCTCGTGCCCGCGCTCGCGAAGCGCCGCACTCAGCCCGTGCGTATGGAGCTCGACGCCGCCGTACGCCCGATGGGGATAGCCGTTCGAGACCTGGAGGATGCGCACCGTTGCGTACCACGCCCCGTCAGAGACCCAGCAACCGCCAACGGCGGCGCAGGAAGCCCGAGCGCTCCCAAACGTCGATCTCGCGCTGAAGATCCGCGTGCAACTCGGCGAGAGGATTCTCCCGGATGAAGGCCTGCACCCGCTCGTGATAGGTCGGATGGATCCGATCCATCACGTCGTTGTGCGCGTCTTCGCGCTCGTCTCCCTCCATTCCGAACGAAGCCCGCCCCACGTGCGCGACGAAGAGATCGTCGCAGAGACGAACGCGAAACCCAGCCGCGAGCGCTCTCTCGCTGAAATCGTTCTCCTCACCGTAACCGCGCGGAAAGCTCTCCTCGTCGAAGACACCGATTCTCTCGATCACGGAGGACCGCACGTACATGCAGAAGCCCACCGCCGTGACGAGATCGGGGCGTTCGCGGCGGCTCGCACGTTCGACGAGGACGGCGAACTGATCGATCGTGAGCGAAGGTGGGATCTCGTTGGCCTCGAGAAAACGCGGCACGCTGCAGATCGTGCCGTTGTTCGTCAGCGGAGACACGATTCCGGTCGAGTCATCCGCATACGCCGCCGCGGCGAGCTTCTCGAGAAAGCCCCGCGTCACGACGGTGTCGCTGTTGAGCAGCACGACGTCGCGCCCCTCCGCGTGGCGCATGCCGCGGTTCGCGCTCACCACGAACCCGCGGTTCTCTTCGTTGCGCAATACGAGAACCCGGGAATCACGGGCGGCCATCCCATCGAGCCACCGCACGAGCTCCGGGTCGCGACTCGCGTCGTCCACGATCACGAGCCGCCAGTCGCCCCGCGCATGCCGCAGCACGCTCTCCACGCACGGCTCGACGTGCTCTCGCGCATCGAAGACCGGCACGACGACGTCGACGCCGGGATTCAATCGTCCACCTGGATCGAACGGACGTACTCGGTGATCTGAAGGATCTTCGCGCGGATCTCGGCTTGCTGCGCGGGCGATCCACGGGTCTCGTGCGCGAAGACCTCACCCCACACCGGCATGTCGGGGTCGCCGTGAGCGCGCACGTCCTTCGTTCCGTCGATGAACTGCATGGTGCGGTGGAAGGGGAACTCGCCTCCGTTCTCTTTCGCGAGCTGCGTGAGGTCGGCCGGAGGCTTCTTCAGGAAGCCCGACATGACGCCCCCGCCCTTCCCGTCCACCCCGTGACACGTTGCGCAGTATCGCTCGAAGGCCTCTCGCTGCGCGATGACGTCGCTCTGCGCCCCGACGTCGGCCGGCAGGAGGAGGCCGAGCGCGGCGAGGAGCGAAGGAACCCCGACGAGCCTCATGGCGGCCCGCCTACCACGCGGAGCACCGCACGACCAAACTCCCGCCGCGATCGCGTTCGGCCCGGCGGCCGCACGTGGTAGACCCCTTCGAGACCGATGGAGCTCTCTCTCGAAGCGCCCCTCCAGACCGCGAGCGGGTTCGCCGACCTCGGCAGCTGGGTCGCGACGGCCCTCGCCATCGCGGTGCTCGTGTTCGTATTGACGGGCACGTTCCTCGAGCGGTCCCGGCAGGTCTCGGCGTCGGGCAGCACGATGCTCTTCCTCGGCCTCACCATCCTGCCCGTCTTCATGATGCTCTTCGGTGCCTTCGCGAGCATCGAGCAGGCCAAGTCGGTGGAGTTCTGTCATTCGTGCCATACCGCGATGCATCCGTACGTCGCCGACATGCTCGATCGCGACAGCACCACACTCGCCGCCATCCACGCCAACGAGCGATTCATCCCTCGAGACCCCTGCTACCGGTGCCACGCCAACTACGGCGTCTGGGGCGAGGCCGATGCCAAGATCCGCGGCTTCGCGCATCTCTACCATTGGCTTCTCGGCTCGCCGACCGCCCTGGGACTGCAGCAGATCGAGACCTACGAGCCGTACAGCAACACGACCTGTCTCGAGTGCCACGCCGGGGGTACCGGATTTCTCGAGTCGGGCAAGGGCGTGCACGTGACCATCGCCTCGAACTTGCTCGAGGTGGACGAGGACACGGGAGAGCCTCTCACCTCGTGTCTGGTTTGCCACGGCCCCGCGCACCCGGAGCTCGCCGAGCTCCAGGTCGAGGTCGTCGAGGACGAGGTCGAAGGATGAGCACCCCCGGCCTGGTGCGCCTTCCCGGCCCGCGACTCCGAACCCGCGTTCTGCGGATCTCCAAGCTCCTGATCATTCTCGCCGCAATCCTCACGCTCCTTGCCGTGAACATGTGCACGGCGCTCACGCTCTCTCTCTTCCTGATCGTCGGACAGGCGGCGATCCTGAGCGGCGCCGGGCTCGCGCTCTTCATCGCCGTGACCGACTTCTTCCGGACCCGAGGCACCTCGGAAGTGCACTTCGACGCCGGGGAGGTCGTCTTCCGCCAGGGAGACGTCGGCGATCTCGTCTACGTCATCGTGAAGGGCGAGGTGGAGGCGGTGCGCGAAGATCCCGACGGCGAGGACCAGGTGCTGGCGACGATGGGCGAGGGCGAGTATTTCGGTGAGATGGCTCTTCTGAGTGATGCTCCGCGCACGGCCACCGTTCGCGCGCGTACCGACGTCGACGCGATCGCGATGGCGCGCACGGACTTCACGACGCTCTATGCGTACCTTCCGAACCTACGACTGAACGTGGAGGCCGTCATGAAAGCTCGTCGAGCAGAGAACCGCGAACGTCTGGGTGCGAAGAGCGCGTTCAAGATCCTGGTCGCCGCGACCTCCATCGCCATCGCGACCGGAGCCATGCCCGCTCACGGCGCGGGCGATGCCGCGAAGGGGCAGTCCCTCTACAACGAGCATGGATGCGCACAGTGCCACGGCATGGACGGCAAGGGCGACGGGTACCTGCTCCCCATGCTGAAGGAGCAGCCCGACATGCGCGACTGGTCGGACCCGACGGCCATGGAAGGCATCACCGACGAGTTCATGATCGAGATCACCGCGAAGGGCGGCAAAGGCGTCGGCAAGTCCGACATCATGCTGCAGTACGGCAAGAAGCTCAGCCGGGATGAGATCGTCGACGTCGTCGCGTACATTCGCTCCCTCCAATGACGCTTCGCCGCTTGCCCAGCCTTCTCGTTGCCTTCCTCGTCGCGAGCCTCCCGACCTTCGCCGCCGGTGAGCCCGACCCGAGGGCGACGTCCACCGACGAGGTCACCGCCACACCGCAGAAGGCGCCTTCCTCCGCTCCCGCGGCGGCCCGACGCGCGGACCGCAAGAAAGCGAAGATCCTTCTCATCGGCATCGACGGCCTCGACCCGGAGCTCGTTCGCCGGTGGACGAAGGACGGTGCCATGCCGAACCTCGCCAAGCTGATCGACGCGGGCACCATGGCCGAGATCGACTGCGTCGTCGGCACGTCCTCGCCGGTCGTTTGGACGACCGTCGCCACGGGCGTGCCCCCGACGCTGCACGGGATCACCGGGTTCAAGATCGGCGACGACCCGGTGAACTCGAGCCACCGGTCCTTCCCCACCTTCTGGACGATCCTCCCGGACCGCGGCATCGACCTCGCGACGCTCGGATGGATGGTCTCGTGGCCGTCGGAGGACGACACCGGCATCATGGTGCCCGATCGAGCGTGGCTCGGCCGCTTCCACGAGGACGTCCGGCCGAAGGGTGTCGTGGAGCCGCTGCACCACGTGCCCCACATGCGCCGGGAGGAGATCCTCGAGCGATTCACGACGTTCCCCTTCGACCCGAAGTACGCGAAGAACCTCTCGGAAGACGATCCGCGATACAGCGTCCACTACCTGATCCAGCACCGGCTGCTGAAGATCTTCCGCCGCGACGGCATCTACGCCGGCGCCGCCCGCGAGGTCGCGCACGAGAACGACCTCGACGTCCTCGCCGTCTACTTCCAGGGCCCCGATTACGTGAGCCACGGTTTCTGGCAGTGGTTCGAGCCCGAGCCGTTCCAGAAGAAGGACTGGAACATCCCGCAGGAGCAGATCGACGCGCTCGGGGACGTGATCCCCGCGTACTACCGGCACGTCGACGAGATCGTCGGGGGGCTCCTCCCGCTGGTCGACGACGACGCGCTCGTGATCCTGCTCTCGGACCACGGCTTCCAGCCGGCCCCCGCGTGGCGCAACAGCAAGGATTACTCGATCGAGGCACGGTTCCTGTCCGGCAATCACCGCAAGAAGGCGACGCTCGTCCTCGCCGGCCCGCAGGTCGCGAAGGGAGCCCCGGCCGACGGGCGCATCACGCACTTCGACATCCTACCGACGCTCCTCTACGCACTCGACCTGCCACAGGCCCGTGACCACCGCGGGCGCCCGCTCGAGGAGCTCTTCACGGAGGACTTCAGAGGCGCCCGGAAGAAGCAGACCATCGAGACCTACGTGACGACCGACGACGCCAGCGCGAAGCCCACCGTGCGGAGCGAGCACGACGTCGAGATCATCGAAGAGCTGCGTTCGCTCGGGTACGTCCAGTAGATTCCGAGCGCCGCTCTTCGATCAGGAGCCGCCCGCCGCCTCCTGCGGATAGAAGTGGACGTCGGACTGCGGGTACGGAATCGAGCAACCCGCGGCCTCGAGCCGCTCCTTCAACGTGCGGAGAAGATCGAAGCGAAGTCCCCAGTAGTCGTCGGCGTTGCACCACGGGCGCACCACGATGTTCACGGACGAGTCGGCGAGCTCACCGACCGCGATGACCGGGGCCGGATCCTTCAGCACGCGGGAGTCGCCGTCGATGACCTCCTGGATCGTCTTCAGCGCGAGCCCGATGTCGTCGTCGTAGGACACTCCCATGACGATGTCGTTTCGACGCGTCGGGTTCGCCGAGTAGTTCTTGATGACGGTCCCGAAGATCGAGGAGTTCGGAACGGTGATCTGCACGTTGTCGGGCGTCGCCAGGATGGTCGAGAACATGCCGATCTCCTTCACCGATCCAGCCGTTCCGGCGACCTCGACATAGTGACCGGGGCGGAACGGGCGGAAGATGAGGAGCATCACACCGGCCGCGAAGTTCGAGAGCGTGCCCTGCCATGCGAGGCTGATGCCGACGCTGGCACCACCCAGGACGGCGATCAGGGACGTCGTCTCGACCCCGAAGAGCCCGAGGACCGACACGAACGTGACGACGAGCGTCAGGTAGTACACGACCCCGGAGAGGAAGGGCCGAAGCGTCTCGTCGACGCCACCGCGCGCGAGCCCCCGATCGGCGCCCTTGCGCAACCGACCGGCGATCCACCGTCCGACGATCAGGACGGCGATCGCTCCGACCACTTGGACACCCCAGTTCGTCACGAGCTCGACCGCGGTGCCCATGCCCTCGTTCAGGTACTTTTGATAGTCGTCCATCATCCCCTCCTCACTTGGTGCGGCCCCTCTGCAGGCGCCTCGTTCAGCCGTTTCTCCCTGTCTAGCGTGCGTCTCCCGACGGCTCACGCGCTCGATTGAATGCGCCTGGGCCCGTCGGTAACCTCGCCGCCATGGCCACCTTCATCACCGACGAGTGCATCAACTGTGGCGCCTGCGAGCCGGAGTGCCCGAACACCGCAATCTACCAGGGCGGCGTGGAGTACGACGCACTCGACGGCTCGAAGCAAGCCGCGATCTCCAACGAGTTCTTCTACATCGTGCCCGAAAAGTGCACGGAATGCGTGGGCTTCTTCGACGCCGAAGCCTGCGCCGCCGTCTGTCCGGTCGACTGCTGCGTGCCCGACCCGAAGATCCCCGAGACCGAGGAGGTCTTGATCGCGCGGGCGAAGGAGATCCATCCCGACAAGACCTTCGGCGACGACTTCCCCTCGCGCTTCAAAGAGGGTGCGGGCGGCGGTGACGCGGAGGGCGGCGGAGAGAGCACCGATGCCGCCGCCGGTGGCGCGGGGAGCACGCCCGTCGCGGCTCCGGCCGCCGGAGCTCCGGTTGCCCTGATGAGCCCGGAGGATGCCCTCGTCGCGTCGATTCCCGCCATCGACGATTGGGGGGTTCCGCTGAGCTGCTTCCGCTGCAACGGCGACTTCGAGGTGCCGTTCCAGTTCATCAAGCCCGGCACGGTCCTCCACTGCCCGCACTGTGGGGGCTCGTTCGTCCCGAACACGACGATGTATCAGAGCATCGCGAGCAGGCTCACGAAGTTCTACGACTCGTGGACCAACGAGCTCACGCAGATCAAGAAGCGCCGGCAGAACGAGCTCGACGAGTTCGAGGTCAAGCTTCGCGACGGACTGGATGGCCTGAAGCAGGAGGTCGCCCGCCTCGACGACTCCGCCGAGCTCGCCGGCGCGCCCCAACGCAACCGCGGCTTCTTCGGCTGATCCGCTGAAACGGACGCTGGTCGTTCTGGCTGGGGGCACCGCGGTTCTGGTGCTCGCCGGCCTCACCAACTTCCTGGGGATCGCGGAGCTGCCCTTCTACACGAAGGGCGAGCCGCGCGAGGCCGTCGTCGTGTGGGAGATGGCGAACGACGGCGGCCTCGTTCTCCCCCTGCGCAACGGCGACGAGGTACCCTCGAAGCCGCCGATGTTCCACTGGCTCGGTTGGGCCGCCACCCACTTCACGGGGGGCGTGAGCGAGTTCGCCGCCCGCTCGCCCTCCGCGGTCCTCGCGACGCTCCTGACCCTCGCGGTGTACGCGTTCGCCACACGCGTCAGTCGGATCCGATGCGGCTGGCTCTCGGCGATCGCGCTCATGTTCAGCTTCGAATGGCTTCGCGCCGCCCGTACCGCCCGAGTCGACATGACGTTCACGGTCTTTCTCTCGGGCGCCCTCCTGCTGTACGCGGGGATGCAGCGATCCGGGTTCACGACGGGGCGACTCGTCCTCTTCTACGCGGCACTCGCCGCGGCGACCCTCACGAAGGGCCCGGTCGCCCTGGTGCTCGCGGCGCTCGTCCTCGCGACGAACACGCTCCTGTCTCCATCCGCCGACGCCGGCTCGGCGTCGGCGCTCTCGCGCGCGGTGCGCCGGCTCGCGCAAGCCTCACGGGAGGTACGCGCCGTCCCCGGAGGGGCCGCGGTCCTGCTCGTCTCCGGGACCTGGTACGCCGCGGCGTATGCGGCCGGCGGCGATGCGTTCGTCGAGATGCACGCCCTGCGCGAGAACGTCTTTCGCGTGCTCGACGCCGACCGCTTCTCGTCGGGGCACTCGCACGGGCCCTTCTATCTCTTCGGGCAGCTCTTTCTGGGCGCCTTTCCATGGAGCCTGAGCCTCCCGGCGGTCGCGTGGTGGCTCTGGGGCGATCGTCCCCTCGACCCGACGCGGCGGTTCCTCGTCGTGTGGTTCGTGGTCGTGTTCGCCTTCTTCCTGGTCCCGGACTCGAAGCGAGGCGTCTACCTGCTGCCGGCCTACCCTGCCGCAGCGCTTCTGTTCGGCCTCGTCCTGGGCCCCGGGCCGGAAGGGGCACCGCAGCGACGCCTCGCCGCGTGGGGGTGGCTCGCCGGGTGCCTCGTCCTCGGGGTCCTCGGACTCACGGGCCTGGTGGTCGCGAGCGGCGTGGCCGTCGAAGGGTGGATCCTGCCCCACCTGCGACCGCACGAGGCGCGCGAGGTCGCGGCCTCGATCGAAGCTCTTCGCGATCGGGCGGGGTGGACGGCCGGAGCGAGCGCCGTCGTCCTCGCCGCGTCCGCGGGCGCGGCGATCAACGCCCCCGGAGCACACTGGCTCCGCGCGAGCGTTCCCCTCGTCGTCGCGCTGGCGACGGCTCTGGTCGGCCTCGTGGCCCCGGTCGAACGGGTGATCGCGAACGGCCGCACGCTCGCACCCTTTCTCCCCCGGGTCGAGGCCGCGATCGGCGATGCGCGGGTCGCGTTCGCGGACGGAAGCTTCGACTACGGCGCGGTGTTCTACGCGGGGCGACGCATCCCCCGTGACGAGCCTTCCCGTCGCGAGGCGGAGTATCTGCTCGCGTTCGAGGACCGCCCGGGATCGGACGCGAAGGAGGTCGTCCTCGTCAGCCGGGGGACGGGGGCCCGCGGTCGGTCCCGCCTCCTGCTGGTGCGCGCCCCCTGACGCCCCGCGGAGACGACGCGCTCAGCGCGGCCCCAGGGCACGGATCACGATCGGCGCGACGTTCACCAACGCGACCAGGATGCTGGCCGCGCCGAGCGGGAGGGCGATACCGAACGCGACGAAGCCCGAACCGACGAGTACCGCGCCATAGTTCAGGACCCCGGCGGCATGACCGAGAAGATCCGCCACCCCCCGCTCGGCGACGACCGGCGTGCCCGACTCACCCGACCACGCGCGCGCCAGGGCGAGCAGAGAGACGGCCGCGGCCACCGGCAACGCGAGGGAGATCACGCCGTTCCACGCGAGCGCCGCGAGGCCGCACAGAACGAACACCGCGTCGCCGACGACGTCGAGGGCCGCGCCACGCGAGGACCCGCTCCCGAGACGCCGCGCGAGCCGACCGTCGAGAAAGTCCGTTCCCGCCGCCGCGCACGCGATCACGAATCCGCCCAGCGGCGCCCCGGGGTACACCGCCACGAAGAGGGGTCCCAGAAGCAGTCGCGATCCGGTCAGCACGTCGGGAAGGTTCACGGTCGTCGCCACGCAGCGCTCAGAGTACACCAATCGGGCGTCGGCCGATGCCCGGCTCGGCCCCACGCCCGGCCACTCCGGGGCCCGCTCTTCTCGATCCACGCTCCAAAACTGCTACTTTCGCGAGAATGCCGTTCAAGTTCTGTCCCGAGTGCGGAGCCGCCGTCGAGCCCGGCGCCCGCTTCTGCGGATCGTGTGGCCAACCCGTCGGAGCGCCGGCGTCCTCGCGCGGCGCCCTCCCGCTCGCGGGCATCGTGACGCTCGTCTCCCTCCTCGTGCTCGGAGGTGGTTTCTGGCTGTACCTCCGGCTCGCACCGGAACCGACACGTCCGCTGAAGCCCGGAGAGACCGCGCCCGGAGTCATGGCGGGCCCGCCGGCCGGGGCGACCGGGCAGCCTCACCCGCCGATGGAGCTGCCCGAAGACATCAAGAACTACATGGCGAGCCTCCAGAAGGAGGCGGACGCCAACCCCGAGGACACGCAGAAGTGGGCGACCCTGGCCGGCGTCTACTACCGTGCGTCGCGGCTCGACCCGAGCTACGCGGAGAAGGCGGTCGCGGCCTACCAACACCTCGTCGACCTCGACGCCGAGAGCCTCGACGGGCTGCGTGGCCTGGGCAATCTCGCCTACGATCGACAGGATCGCGAGGGCGCGATCGGATACTACGAGCGCTATCTCGCAGCGAAGCCCGGCGATCCCGAGGTCCGCACCGATCTCGGGACGATGTACTACGAGACCGAACGACCCGAGCGCGCGATCGCCGAGTACGAGCGCGTTCTCGCCACGAGCCCGACCTTCTATCAGGCGTACTTCAACCTCGCGGTCGTGTACGACGCGAGCGGTGATCGCGAAGCGTCACACACGGCCCTCGAGAAAGCGCGAGACCTGACGACCGACGAGAACGTCAAGCAACGCATCGACGCGCTTCTCCAGATCGCCCGCACGGAGAACCTGCCACTCACCCAGGCGGCGCAGCGGATCGCGGCCGCGGCGGGCGCCTCCGGCGCGGCGCCGGCGGGCGCCGCGAACGCGCCGGCCGCGGCATCCGCGCCACCCGCAGACACGTTTCGCGGAGCGATCGAACAGCTCTTCCGGGGGCACCGGATCGCGGGTCCCAAGGTCGTTTCCATCGAGTGGGCCTCGGACGACCGTGCTCGCGTGATGATGGCCGGCTTCCCGATGGATCAGATGCCCGAAGTCATGAAGATCGGCTACCTGGGCAAGATGTCCGACGGCATGAAGGCAGCGCAGGAGAGGTTCGAGGTCGGCGACCCCGTCGTCGTGGAGCTCGTGGACCAACCGACGGGCGTGGTCATGGCGACCGTCGATCCGACCGAAACTTCGAGCGACCAGTAGGGAGCAGCGGATGTCGAACGCAACGAGCACGCGAAGCCACCGACCGATCGGAGTCGTCACCGATCCGATCCTGCGCTTCGCGCAGCTCGAAAACGCGGGCGCGATCCTGCTGCTGCTCATGACGGTCCTGGCGCTGGTCTGGGCGAACTCCCCGTGGGGGGACTCGTACCATCACCTGTGGCACACCCCGGTCTCCTTCGGCTTCGGCGACCACGTGCTCTCGCTCCCACTCGAGGCCTGGGTCAACGACGGCCTGATGGCGATCTTCTTCTTCACCGTCGGGCTCGAGATCAAGCGCGAGATGGTCCTCGGCGAGCTCTCGAAGCTCTCCCGCGCGATGCTACCCGTCATGGGCGCCCTCGGCGGCATGCTGGTGCCAGCCGGCATCTACGCCTCGATGCACATGAACGGACCGGCCGCGTCGGGATGGGGTGTCCCGATGGCGACGGACATCGCGTTCGCGGTCGCGGCCCTCGCCGTCCTCGGCAAGCGGGTGCCGCCGCCCCTCAAGGTCTTCCTTCTCGCCCTGGCGATCGCGGACGACCTGGGTGCGGTGACCGTCATCGCGGTGTTCTACACCGAGACGATCCACATGAATGCACTGATCACGTCGTTCGTGCTCCTCGGTGTCGTCTTCGGCATGAACGTCCTGGGGGTCCGGGCCTTCCCGGCCTACTGGCTCGTCGGCGGCTTCGTCTGGTTCTTCATGCACGAGTCTGGCGTCCACGCGACGATCGCGGGCGTTCTCCTGGGAATGCTGACGCCCGCGACCGCGCGCGTCGAGGCCGGAAGCGGCTTCGCGGATCGCGTCGACTCCCTGGTCGACAGATTCAAGGACCTCGTGCATCTATCGGACGAAGAGGACTACGGTGGCCACAAGAAGGCTCATGCCGTCGACGACGTCATGACGGCCTACGTGAACTCCCAGTCGCCTCTCGACTACCTGCTCCACCAGCTCGAGCGCTTCGTCGCGATCGCGATCATGCCCGTGTTCGCGCTGGCCAACGCCGGCGTGGTGTTCGACGCCGAAGTCTTCGGCGATGCGCTGAGCATGCAGGTCGCACTCGCCGTCGGAGCGGGCCTCTTCTTCGGGAAGCCGATCGGCATCACGCTATTCGCGTGGCTCTCCGTGCGACTCGGCTTTGCGGCACTCCCGACGGGCGTGAATTTCAGCGCGCTGGCGGGAACGGGCCTCCTCGCCGGCATCGGCTTCACCATGGCCCTGTTCGTCACGAACCTCGCCTTCGGCGACGCGATTCTGATCTCCGGCTCGAAGATCGGAATCTTCGCCGGATCCCTGCTCTCCGCGGTGATCGGCGTGATGGTGCTCCAGCGGGCACTTCCGGCAGAGGGCGCCCTCGACGACGAGGACGACGGGCACCACTAGAGCTCCGGCCGAGGTTCTCCTACCAGCCGAGGCGGGCGCGGAGCTCGCGCGCCTGAACGCGAGAGAGCTCGACCTGGCTCGATTGCTCGTCCTTCATGACGAGTCGGTACCGCCCCCCGAACCAGCGCGCGATCTCCTTCACCTGCTGGAGGTTCACGAGCCGCGACTTGTGCGCACGGAAGAAGATCTCGGGATCGAGCCGCTCTTCGAGCTCGCGGAGCGTGAAGTTGGTCATGTACGCGCGACCGTCGACGTGCGCGTAGACGAGCCGCGATTCGACGGCGAACCAGAGGATCTCCTCGACGGGCAGCACGAGGATCTTCCGGGCCGTGTGCACGGGGATCTGCTTGGCGTACGACCGCGCGGGCTCGGCGACACGAGCCAGTGCGGCGGCGTCGGCTCGAGTCGCACCTTCGTCGATCCGCTGGCGAACACGTTCGATCGCATCGACCAGCCGTCCCTGCGAGAACGGCTTCAGGAGATAATCGATGGCCTCGACCTCGAACGCCTTGATCGCGTATTCATCGTAGGCCGTCGCGAAGATGACGTGCGGCGGATCCTTCAACGCCCGCAGGACGCTGAACCCGTCTCCGCCAGGCATCTGGACGTCGAGAACGACGAGGTCGGGATTCTCCTTCTCGATGACCTCGACGGCCGCCGTGCCATCTTCCGCTTCGCCGACGAGTTCGACGTCGGGAATCTTCGCGAGAAAGCCCTTCACGCGGTCGCGCGCGAGCTTCTCGTCATCGACGACGACCAACCGCACCATTTTCTCAATGTATCACAGACGAGCTCGATGCATGGGACGACACGCGAGGCACCCGCAACGTGATGGCCGTTCCCCCGCCCGGTCGGCTGTCGATCCGGGGCTCGTAGGCGTCTCCGAAGAGCTGCACCAGTCGATTGCGAACGTTGCGCAAGCCCACGCCGGACGAGTTCTCGAGAGAGGCCTGCGGCTGCATCCCGACCCCCGTATCCCGGACGACGACCTGCAGATCGTCCCCCTCGAGGCCGGCCTCGATGGAGAGCCGCCCTCCACCGATCTTCTGCGAAACGCCATGCCGCACGGCGTTCTCGATCAGAGGCTGCAGGATCAAGGTGGGGACGAACCGATGGCGAGCGCCTTCGTCCACCACGTAATCGACCGCGAGCTTCTCTCCGAACCGCGCCCGCTCGATGTCGAGGTACGCGTCGACGATGTCGAGCTCGTCGGCCAGGGTGACGAACGACCGGTTCTCGCTGCGCAACAGGTAGCGAAAGATCTCGGCCAGGCGCTCGACGCACTCCTCGGCCCGTTCCGGATCGGTCGAGATGAGCTGCACGATCGAGTTCAGGCTGTTGAAGAGGAAATGCGGATTGATCTGGGCGCGCAATGCCTCGAGCTGCGCGAGCGTCGCGAGCTCCCGCGCCTGATGTTCTCGCTTCTCG
>JAUIFY010000163.1 GCA_030430245.1 bacterium
TGTCGTAGTGGCTCGCGTGGTTGGGCGTAATGACCGCCGGCCGCTCGGGCAGGTTCTCGAGGCCCCGCACCTTGACCGTCACACCCGTCGCCACCCCGAGGCCGCGCGCGGAAAGGGCGGTCCACTGCCACGCACGCTTCCGGCTCACCTGGTGTAGGAGCACCGCGACGGCGCCGCAGAAGAACACCATCAGGCGAAAGACGAGCCGGTTCAGGAAGATCCGGAAACCGGATGCCTCGGCGGCGCCGACGGTCGTCACCAGCTCATCGTCCCACTCGGTCGCGGGGATCCGCAGCTGCTGCATGGCCCTCAGGTACCACCCTGCCACACGGGGTGAAACTGGAACCACTGGTGGGGATAGGTACGCACGTGCTGCTCGAAGCTCCCGATCACGTCCCGCATCACCCGAAGAACCTCGTCGCGATCGGCGCGACGATCGATGTAGCGAAACGGCTCGGGCAGGAAACGATAGCTCCGCCGGCCCATTCGGACGACGTAGACCGGCCACAGAGGCACTCCGGCGAGCTTGGCGAGGATGAATGGACCGATCTGAAACGGCGCGGGCCGCCCGAAGAAGTCGATCGGCTGCGTCACCTGACCGTGCGCGGCGCGATCCAGCTGGATCGCGACGATCTCCCCCCTCTTGAGCGCACGGATCATCTCGACGGACGAGAACGCCGACCGATCGGAGTGGATCACCGTGAGGCCGTGCTGCTCCCTCTTCGTCACCGCGAAGTGCTCGACGGTCTCGTTGGCTTCGGTCGCCATCACGAGATTCACGGGTCGATCGAGCTTCTGCATGACGCGCGCCCCAATCTCCCAACATCCGAAGTGCGACGTCAGGACGACGAGCCCGCGCTTCTGCGCATGGAGCGAGTCGAGATCGAACCCGGGCGGGTACTGGATGTCGAGGTCGAGCTCGAGCGCGTCGGCGAGCTGGGATCCGTGGAGACGATGGCCCTCGAACTCCAACGTCTCCTGGAAGACGTACGCGAACTCGATGAACGTCTGCAGGGCCGCCCGATGATCGGCCCACCACCCTCGGCGTCCGAGGACGTGTCGCAGGTTGTCGACGACTGCGCGACGATTCGAACCGATCAGCCCGAAGAACAGTGCCGCGAACACGGGCGGTGAGCCCGTCTTCCACCAATCGGGCCCGTAGACGGACCCGTAGTAGGCGAGACGACGCCAGAAGAGGCCGTCCCACCGAAGAGCTTCCGAGAGGGAGATGTTGCTCGGCCCCGGCATCACCGTGGGAGTCATACGGATGGGCCGGGCCCGCGTCTACGTCGACCCGGGCTGCCGTGCCTGCGCCGAGTGCTCAGCCCGTGGCCGCGGGCCCTCTCGTGAGGACCCGAATCGGGTCGCCGACGGCCACGTCGCCCTCCTCGACCACGGTCCAATAGACCCCCCGCAGGTTCAGCGAACGACGCTCCGGGCTGGAGGTGAAGCGTAGCGCCGCGTTGCCGAATCGGTCCATGAGCTTACGGCATCCATCGTGGGGCTCCGGAGTCATCTCGACCTCGGCCTCACCCACCGCGAGGCGCGTGCCGACCGGTAGATTCTCCGCGGACAGCTCGAGGTCGACGAAGAGGTTGTCTCCGGCGTGGGAGATGGGCTGGCCTCCCGCGAGCAGCTCGGCCACGTCGCGCCGCATGACCGCGAGCTGCATCTCCGGGCGATCGCGGGTCAGCCGCTCCCACCGATCCCCCGGAACGCCACGCTCGGGCGTCACCCGCACGCGCTCCGGCGTCTCCCGCACCCCGTCCGCGCGACGCGCCACGATCAGCGCGACGCGCCCGAGGTTCGTCGGCGCCGGCGGGAGCTCCGCCCAACCGTCCTCGATCTGCTCGAGAGTGAGATGGCGGCTGGGGTCGCCACGCGGCCCGTAGTCTTCCCGGTCGGCCATTCCCGAAGGATACGGCACCTCGCCCCGGGATTCATGGGGGCCGCTTCCAAGAACTTGGAGAAGGGCACGACGTGAGCTCGCGCCGGATCCGGGCTACAGGAGGTCGATGCGTCGCCTCCTGCTCGTCGCCGTCCTCGCGTCGTCGCTCGTGGCGGGCGCACGGGCATCGGCCGCACCCCACTACGAGATCGATGCGTCGCTCTCGCCCGGCACGGGCCTCGTCGAGGGCAGCCTCCGCGTCCGATTCGAGGCCACCGTGGCGACGGCCGTCTTCCACCTCTATCCGAATCGGTTCCGCACGGAGAGCGAGGAGGTCGACGATACGACGCGACGCTACGTGTATCCGCGCGGGGTGTTCCACCCGGGCCGCATCGAGATCGATGCGGTCGTGCGAGCGGGCGAACCTCTCCCCCACCGGATGACGACACGGGACGCGCTCGCGGCCGACACGTTGCTCGAGGTCGATCTGCCCGACGGATCCGCCGGGCCGATCGAGCTCGATGTGCGGTTCCGCACGGAGGTTCCCGAGCGCTTCGGTCCGTTCGGTGTGACGGAGCAGGGCTTCTTCGCGGTCGGGGGTTGGCATCCGTATCTCGCGGCACGCGACGCGACCGGCGCGTGGCGCGTCGACTGGGCGCCGCCGCCCGCGACGTTCGACGCGCGGGTCCGCGTCCCGGCCGATCGCGCGGTCCTTCTCGGCAACGGCTTCTTCGCCGCCGGCCACGCGGACGTCGTCCATGCGACCGCTTCGGACGTCCGCAACGTCGCGCTCCTCGCGCCCATCGAACCGGAGGTGGTGAGCACCGTGGTGGACGGCGCGGTCGTCCAGTTCGTCGAGCCCCACGAGCCGCGTGCGTACCGGATCGGTCCGGATCCCGCGCCCGATGCGCGCTTTCGCGACCTCGTCGCGCGGGTCCTCGAGCAGCGGCCCCCGACGCTCGCGCTACCCGGGGAGCTCACGATCGCGCAGATCCCACTGCGCTGGAACCTGACGTCGCAGAGCGATGCGCCGGTCACGGTCTCGGACCGCGCCATGCACGTCCAGAACGTTCTCGGGGGCTTCCACGGCGCCCAGATCGCCCAGGCCGTGTACGCCGCATTGCTCCGCCCCCGCGTGCTCGCGTGTGAGGCTCCGGGGCAGCGCAACTGGATCCAGCAGGGAGTCGCCTGGTACCTCGCGGACCGGTTCCTCGAACGCACCGATCCGAATCACCAGAGCGTTCACGACTGGATCGGCTACCTGGACTTCCTCGCCATCGTCGACCGCTTCGAGTCCGCACCGAAGATCCCGTTCGTCGAAGCGTTCTTCGAGAACTCGATCACCGACGACGAGCTTCAGGAGAGCATCTTCAGCTACGCGCGCGCGGCCCCACCAGCGCGCCTGTCCTTCGCTCGGCTCGACCGAAGCGTAGGGGGCGAGCCGCTCGACGCCGCGATCGAAGACTACCTCGCGCGACTCGAGGGCCCCTGCGTGACGTTCGCCGAGACCCTGCAGGCCGCGACGCCGCAACCGATCGACCGGGTTCGCGAAGAGCTGGTCCGAGCGCGCGCTCCCGTACCTCCCATGGGCCCACGCGCGAGGGTCGACACCACTCTTCGACCGCGACGGCAGCGGTCCTCGGTTCAGTTCGTCCTCGACAGCGCCGACATCGACGTCAGCTCGTCTCAGTTCGGTCTCGGCGCGCTCTTCGTCCTGCGCAAGCGCTACGACTACACGAAGGACATCGCGTTCGCGCCGTACTTGAGCGAACGTTCCTACGGCATTCGCGTGGGCCCCCGGCTCCACTTCGGTACGCGCAACGATCCGAACAACTACCGGCACAACCTCCTCGCGTTCTACCAGCTCTCCGGCCTCGTCACGGGATTCGAGGACGACAGTCGACCCGAGCTGAGGAACACGGGTGCGATCGGCGGTTTCGGTCTGCGCTACGACTACTCGAACGTCTACTGGTTCAACAACCCGACGGAGAAGCGTGCCTTGCGGCTCTTCGTCGACGGCTACGACTCGGCACTGGGCGGCCACTACAGCTATCTCCGCTTCGGCGCCCGGGTGCGGGGTACCACCACGCTCGGATCGCCGAACACGATCGCCGCCCTGGAGGTCCTCGGGGGCTTCGAAGAGTCCTTCTCGAGCGAGGGCATTCCGATTCAGGAGCAGTACGCCCTCGGCGGACAACGCGCCATCCGCGGCATCTCGATCAACGAGAGGCTCGCGCGCAACGTCGGACTCGCTCGGGTCGAGGTCCGCCAGGCCGTCTATCCCGAGTTCGATCTGAACCTGCTCGATTTCCTCTCGTACCGCCGGCCGCAAGTGCGGCTCTTCCTCGACGCCGGCAACGTGGACGATTCCGCCGGCCGCGCCGTGAACCCGCGAAACTGGGCGATCGGCGGGGGCGTCGGAGTGAACGTGCTCTACGACTTCATGGGCTTCTTCCCGGGATCGGCGTACCTCGAACTCGCGACGCGCCTCGATCGGGATCAGCAGGACGTCCAGGTCCTCTTCGGCACGCGACAGGCGTTCTGAACGGCGTGGTCACGGCAGCGTGGCCCCCTCGGAAGCCGACGTCGCCGACCGCGCGTAGCGTCCCAGGACTCCGCCCCGAACGCGGGGCGCCGGAGCCGCCCAGGCGGCGAGACGAGATGCCACGACGGCGTCGGGAAGCTCGAGGTCGACCGAGCCTCGCGCCGCATCGATGGTGATCGTGTCCCCGTCGCGCACGGCGGCGATCGGCCCGCCCAGCGCCGCCTCGGGGCAAACGTGTCCCACCACGAACCCGCGGGAGCCGCCGGAGAACCGGCCGTCCGTGACGAGCGCGACCCGACCGAGGAGACCGCGACCGACCAGAGCCGCCGTCGGCCGCAACATCTCCTGCATCCCCGGCCCGCCGCGCGGCCCCTCGTAGCGGATCACGACCACGTCCCCGCTCCGAACCCGGCCACTCTCGATCGCCGCCATGGCGGCACCTTCCGAGTCGAACACGCGCGCCGGGCCGCGAAACGCGTGGCCCTCGTTGCCGCTGATCTTCCCCACGGCGCCGTCGGGAGCGAGATTCCCGCGGAGGATCGCGAGATGGCCGCGCGGTGCGAGCGGCTCGTCGAACGATCGGATGATCGTCTGACCCTCGTCGTACGGAGCGACGCCCGCGAGGTCCTCCGCGAGCGTCCGCCCGGTGATCGTACGGCACTCACCGTGCAGCAGGCCCCGTTCCAGGAGATCGCGCAAGAGCGGGCGGAGTCCGCCGATGTCCACCAGGCATGCCACCGGTTGCTCTCCGATCGGTTTCAAGTCCGCGAGCACCGGGACCCGACGGCTGATCCGGTCGAAGTCGTCGATCGTGAGCTCGACCCCGAGGGTCCGCGCGACCGCGAGCAGGTGCAACACCACGTTCGTCGAGCCGCCGAGCGCGACCGCCACGGTGATGCCGTTCTCGAACGCTCGCCGGGTCAGGATCTCCTTCGGGGTCGTCCCCCGGCGGACGAGCTCGGCGAGTGCCCGGCCCGCCTCGAAGCAGTCGCGACGCGTCTCGCGTCCGGTCGCGTGTCGCGTCGAGCTTCCGGGCAGCGACATGCCCATCGCCTCGGCCGCGCACGCCATCGTGTTGGCGGTGTACATTGCACCGCAGGCGCCGGGCCCGGGGATGGCCCGACGCTCGATCTCGCCGAGCTCCCCGGCCGGCGCGTCCGAGTACTGCGTCTCGAACACCGAGACCAGATCGATCGACTCCCCACGATGGTTGCCGGGAGCGATCGTCCCGCCGTACGCGACGACGGCGGGGCGCCCCAGCCGCGCGACCGCGATCAGGGCTCCCGGGAGGTTCTTGTCACACCCACCCACCGCGAGGATGCCGTCGAAGCCGGCCGCTTCGGCCACCGTTTCGATCGAATCGGCGATCACCTCGCGCGAAACCAGCGAGTAGCGCATCCCGGGCGTCCCCATCGAGATGCCGTCCGAGACCGTGATCGTTCCGAATGGGATCGGCTTCCCCCCCGCGTGCGCGATACCGCGCTCCGCCTCGCGAGCCAGCTCGTCGAGATGCATGTTGCACGGCGTCACCCGCGACCACATGGACGCGACCCCGATCATCGGACGTTCGAAGTCTTCGTCGCAAAACCCGGTCGCGCGGAGCATGGCGCGGGAGAACGTACGGCCTCTGCCGTCCACGACACGCGCGGAAGGACTCCGTCGGATTGGTTCGTCTTGCATGGGAACGGTAATGCCCTCGCGTCGACACATGCGTCCAATGCATTTTATTGAGCTTTCTAATACTCTACACGCATGATCGAGACCCGGCTTCTCCGCTCGTTCCTCATCGTGGCCGAGGAGCTGCACTTCGGGCGAGCCGCGGATCGTCTGCACCTCACGCAGCCACCGCTCACCCGCCAGATTCAGCAGCTCGAAGAGGAGCTCGGCGACATCCGGTTGTTCGATCGAAGCCGCCGGCGCATCGCCCTCACCGACGCGGGACGGGCCTTCGTCGAGGAGGCACACGCGGTTCTCGACCGGCTCGACCGCGCCGTCGCCCACACGCGAAGCATAGCGCGCGGCGAGGCCGGGCGTCTGCGGATCGGCTTCATCAGCACGGCGAACTACAGCGTGCTTCCGCGCGTGCTGAAGTCCTTCACCGAACGCTTTCCCGCCGTCCGTGTCGAGCTGCACGAGTCCACCCAGAACGAGCAGATCGACGGCCTTCGCGATGGCTCCCTCGACGTCGGCGTCCTGATCCCCTCCGTACACGACGATTCGCTGGAAGGAACCGACCTGTACCGCGAGCCCCTGGTCGCCGTCGTCCCACGCGACCACCCGCTCGCTCGCAAGCGTGGAGCGCTCGCCGCCCGCTCGATGCGCGACGAGCCCTTCGTCCTCTTCCCCCGCGCACTCGCGCCGAGCCTCCACGACGCGATCCTCGGCTACGCACGCCGCGCCGGCTTCAGCCCGAGGATCGGGCAAGAGGCCCGCCAGATGCAGACCATCATCGGACTCGTCGCCGGAGGACTCGGGATCTCGTTCGTCCCGGCGTGCATGCAAGAGCTCCGGCGCTCGGACGTCGTCTACAAGAAGCTCACGCCCGCGCCTCCCGAGGTCACGACCCGCCTGGTGTGGCCGCGAGCGCGACGCTCGGCCGTGCTCGAGAGCTTCGTCGTCGCGGCCCGCGAGCGCCGCCGGAGGTAGCCGGCCGGGCGTCGCCGGATCGGCGTCGGCGCTCGAACGGTCGTCAGACCGGTGTCGCGCGCAGCGTATGCGCGCCCGCGCTGTCGACCCGGACGCGCACACGCTCCCCGGGCTTCGCGCCGACGTCGCGGAAGACGGTCGTCTTGAAGCTCTGCGTCTTGCCGACCACGTGGTCCGGAGGGCGTCGGGCGGGCCCTTCGACCATCACCTCGACCTCGCGCCCGACCTGGCTCTGGTTTACCTCGAGGCTGATCTCCTCCTGGCGCTCGATCAGCTGGCGCAGGCGCCGCCCCTTCTCCGCTTCACTCACCGTATCGGGGATCTTGTACGCCCGCGTTCCTTCCCGCGGGCTGTACTTGAACTGGTAGGCGAAGTCGTAGCGAGCCTCTTCGAGAAAGTCGGCCGTCGCCCGAAAATCTTCCTCGGTCTCGCCCGGGAAGCCGACGATGATGTCGGTCGAAACTGCGATTCCCGGCACGGCGTCGCGGACGCGCCCGAGCAGCGCTCGGTACTGCGCGATGGTGTAGTCGCGCGCCATCGCCTCGAGCACGGGGTCCGAGGCCGATTGCAGGGGGAGGTGAAGGTACGGCATCACTTTCGGCTCGTCGGCGAGCGCCGCGATCATCGCATCCGAGACTTCCGACGGATGCGGCGAGGTGAACCGAATCCGATCGAGCCCGTCGACCGCCGCCGCTCGGCGGAGCAGGCCCCCGAAATCGACGCCGTCGGCTCGGTACGCGTTCACCGTCTGCCCCAGGAACACGACCTCACGCTTGCCGGCCGCCACGGCCGCCTCGACCTGCGCCACGACGGCATCGGGCGGAAGGCTCCGCTCCCGGCCGCGCGTGAACGGCACGACGCAGAACGTGCAGAACTTGTCGCAACCACGCATCACGGTCAGCCAGGCGCGTGGCCCGGGGCCGTGGTCGGGCGTCAGGTCGGAGTACGTCTCGTCCCGATCGAGTCGAACGTCGACCCTCGGATCCACGCCATCCGCCAGGAGGGACGGCAGATCACGATAGCCATCCGGTCCAACGATGACGTCCAGGTACGGCGCCCGATCGAGCAGATGCTCGCGCAGGTGCGATGCCATGCAGCCCAGAAGGCCGAGCTGGACGCTCGGCCGCGCGTGCTTGTACTGGAGCAGCTCGCTCAGCCGGCCCAGAACGCGCTCTTCCGCGTGCTCCCGGATCGCGCAGGTATTGAGCAGCAGCACGTCCGCCTGCGCGGGGTCCTGTGTCCGCAGATAGCCGTGACGGTGCAGCACCCCGCCCACCAGCTCGGAGTCCGCCACGTTCATCTGGCAGCCGTAGGTCTCGAGAAAGACCTTGCGCGGCGCACTCTCCGGGATCGCGGACATGCCCGCAGCTATAACGGACCCGCCGCGGAGCGTCAGGGGGCGAGACCCGCGGCGAGCGGTAGGGATTCGAGGCGCCGGACGAAGATGCTGCGCGCCCAGCGGGGCGACCCGGTCGAGAGGCCGAGCGCGCGCGTTCGGGCGAGGAGCTCCTCGCAGACGATCCGGGCCTCCAGCCGTGCGAGCCCCGCCCCGATGCAGAAGTGGCCGCCGCGCCCGAAGCCGAGGTGATCGCGCGGATGTCGGCGGTCGAGCCGGAGCTCGTTCGGGTCCTCGACCCGACTTTCGTCGCGATTCGCCGACGCCCAGAGCAACATGAGCCGATCCCCCGGCGCGAGCTCGACCGAGCCGAGCGCGCAGGGACGCCGCACCGCGCGGTAGTGGAATTTGAACGGTGGCTCGAGACGCACGATCTCCTCCACGAACGCCGGGACGTGCTCCGGCTGCGCCCGCAGCCGATCGGCGAGATCCGGGCGCTCGGCGAGCCCGCGCACGGCCGACCCAATGAGGGCGGCGGTCGACTCCCCCCCGGCCCCGAACAAGACCGTCGCGATCCCCACGGCCTCGTCGGCCTGCAGCTGACGGGAAGCCACCGCGCGTGCCAACGCGTGCAGCAGCGGTGCGTCGGCGTCCTCTCGGGGCGCGGCGGCCGCTCGGTCGAGGTGCTCGCCCAAGTAGGCGGACATGTTCGCCGACTCGGTCGCGAGTCGCATCATCCGCGCTTCGCTCACGTCGCCCGCGAGCATGTCGCCGCCCATCATCGCCCAGGCGCGGTGCCGGCTGACGTCGCCGTCGGGCAGACCGAGGAGCTCCGCGACGACCCGCGCCGGAATCAGCTCCGCGACCTGCATGAAGTCGGCGTGGCCGGCCGCGAACCAATCGTCGAGCGCGACTCGCGTCCAAGACCGGATCGGCGCCTCGAGTTGGCGCACGCGAGCCTGGGACATCCGCGGCTGCGCGATCGATCGATGCACGGTGTGGGCCGGCTCGTCCGCCGTGGCGATGACACGCGTGGCGGCGGTGGGCGGCAGGTCGAGCGTGGTCGGCTCCCCGTGTGCGCCCCGGACCAGAACGCCCGTCAAGTTGGCGGAGAAATCGTCCTCGCGATCGAGCACCTCCTCGATGAGATCGCGCGTCGCCACGAGGTGCACCCCCGTCTCCGCGACCCGGGACACGGGTGCGATCCGGCGCACCCGCGCATAGAGCGGATGAGGATCGTCGATCACCTCGGCTCGAAACAACTCATCCGCCCGTTCCGCGTAGAGAGGAGCGCGCACGGCCCGAGCGTACGAGAGCGACCCCAGGGAGGCCACCCCGATCGAGCGCATCGCTCGTCGACATCCGGCGGTCGACTCACGCATCGGGGCGGCGCGGGAGGCATCCCCGCCCGATTCGCCGCCGGGACACACCGCGACGACGGAGGAGGAGCCCCCCTTGTGCCCGTTTCGCCCACGGGGCTAAGCTTTTGGTGATGGACCCGCGCAAGCAATTCGAGTCCCTCGAGGTCTCGATGCTGCTCTGCCCGCAATGCCGGGTGGCGCAGCCGGTGCGAAAGCACCTGCTTCTCTGCCTCCCCGAGGGTGACAAGTACGAGTACCTCTGCACGCAATGCGGTAGCTCCTGCGGCGACAAGATCGAGGAGCCTCCGCCCGCGGCCGGCTCGGTGCTGCGTTGAGAATCGTCTCGCTCCTTCCGAGTGCCACGGAGATCGTCTGTGCGCTCGGCCTCGGAGACCGGATCGTCGGCGTGTCCCACGAGTGCGACTTCCCATCCACCGTCGTCGGACGACCCGTCGTCACCGCACCGAAGATCGACGTTCACGGTTCGAGCCGCGAGATCCACGAGAGCGTCGGAGACCTCGTGCGCGAAGGGCTCTCCGTCTACGAGATCCACACCGACGTGCTCGAGGAGCTGCGCCCCGACCTCATCGTGACGCAGGATCAGTGCGACGTCTGCGCGGTCAGCTACGCGGAGGTCGTCGAGGCGACGCGCGCGCTCACCGGGACGTCCGCCGAAGTCGTCTCGCTGAGCCCGCGACGTCTCCGTGACGTCTGGCGCGACGTCGAACGCGTCGCCGAGGCCGCCGGCATCACCGATCGCGGCGAGGCTCTCGCGGCCGAGCTCTCCGCACGGGTCGCCCGCCTCGAGCGTCGGACGCGCCGGCTCGAACGCCCGCAGATCGCGTGCATCGAGTGGCTGGATCCCCTCATGGCGGCCGGCAACTGGGTTCCCGAGCTCGTTCAGGCCGCGGGCGGGCTGACCGATCTGGTGGATGCCGGGGCGCACAGCCCGTGGCTCGAATTCGCCGACCTGCAGCGCGCTTCTCCGGAGGTGATCTGTGCGATGCCGTGCGGCTTCGACCTCGAGCGCACGTCCCGAGAGATGAGCTCCGTTCTGGCGGACTCTCGCTGGGACTCGCTCCCGGCCGTACGCGCGGGGCGCGTTTTCGCCGTCGATGGAAACGCCTACTTCAACCGTCCCGGCCCACGTCTGGTAGAGTCCGCGGAGATTCTCGCCGGGATCCTCCACCCCGACAGCTGCGCGGACCTGATTCCCGAGGGCGCGTGCGCCCCGGTCGCTCGAACGTCTGGATAGAGAACGATGGCCCACGGACATTCCCACAAGCACGGCGACCCGGTGCAGCAGCACCGCGCCGCCGGAAAGCGAACGGTGCGCTGTCTCGTGGTCACGGTGAGCGACACGCGTACGCACGACGACGACAAGAGCGGGACCACCGCGACGGAGTGTCTCACGGCGGCGGGCCACGACGTCGTTCGCCGCGAGATCGTGAAGGACGAGCGCGAGACGATCATCGCTCTCGTGCGGGGCGCGATCGACGACCCGGACACGGACGCGGTCGTGCTGACCGGCGGAACCGGCGTCGCACCTCGCGACGTCACGTTCGAAGCGGTGCGCGACGTCCTCGAGAAGCCGTTGGACGGTTTCGGTGAGATCTTCCGGACGCTCTCGTATGAAGAGGTCGGCTCCGCCGCGATGCTCTCCCGCGCGATCGGCGGCATCTCGCGAGAGACGGCGATCTTCGCGCTCCCGGGTTCGACCAAAGCCGTTCGCCTGGGCGTGGACAAGCTGATCGGCCCCGAGCTCGGGCACATCCTCGGATTGATCGCCCCATGACGGTACGGATCCTCTTCTTCGCGTCCCTCCGGGAGCGGGCCGGCCGCAAGGAGATGTCCCTCGAGGTCGAGCCGGGAACGACGGCCGCGACGCTCCTCGATCGACTGCGCCGGGACGTGCCGGCGATGGCGGGCGCGGGGCGGATCTCGCTCGCGGTCAACGAGGAGTACTGCGAGCCCGACCAGACCCTTCACGACGGCGATGAGATCGCGTTGATCCCACCGGTGAGTGGCGGCCGCTGAGCGCGCCCACCTATACTCCGAGCCATGATCCGCCTCACCGACGAGCCGATCCGCATCGACGACCTGATGTCCGCGACCGCCGACCCCGCGGCCGGCGCCACCGTCGTCTTCGTCGGGATGACACGCGACAACAACGAAGGACGCAGCGTCGAGCGTCTCGAGTACGAGGCCTACCCGGGCATGGCCGAGAAGGAGCTCGAGCGAATCGCCGAGGAAGCATCGCAACGCTGGCCGATCGCCAGGGTCGCCATCGTCCACCGGACGGGGGTCGTGCCGATCGGCGAGGCGAGCGTCGCGATCGCCGCGTCGTCCGGCCATCGCGGGGACGCGTTCGACGCCGCACGGTTCACGATCGACCGACTGAAGGAGGTCGTCCCGATCTGGAAGAAGGAGTTCTTCGAGGGCGGTGCGGTCTGGATCGGCGACCAGAAGGGCGAAGAAGGCGTCTGGAAGAACGAGGGCGGCGACGCCCCGTCCGAGTAGGACTCCGTCCGGGACCCGAGCTCGTGCGCGACAAGGACCTCGAGACCCTCGAGTTCTCGACTCTGCTCGACGAGCTCGCGCGGCACGCCGCCTCCAGCGCGGGAAGGGAAGCCTGTCGTGCGCTTCGCCCGGCAACCATGCTCGCCGCGGTGCGCGACGAGCTCACGCGCGTGGCCGACCTCGTCGAGATCGGCGAGGACGAGCCCCTGCCGCTCGGCGACTTCCCCGACATCCGTGGCTACCTCGCGGAATCGCGGACGATCGGAGCGCGCCTCTCCGGCTCCGAGCTCCTGGAGATCGCGAGTGCTCTCGCCGCGGTCCGCCTCGTACGGAGCTACCTGCGCGCACGCGCCCAGAACCGCCCGCTCCTCCAACGTTCGCTCGGGTCTCTCCACGCGCTGCCCGCACTCGAAGAGAAGCTGAGCGCCACACTCGACGAAGACGGGAATCTGCGCGACGACGCGAGCCCGACTCTCCGCGCCGTACGTCGCGAGCTCCGGCGTCTCCGCTCGGAAATCGAGGCCCGGCTGGGACGCCTCTTCCGCCCGTCGGCGAGCGAGCGGCTCTTCGCCGACCACTACGTGACCGTGCGCAACGGTCGGTTCGTGGTTCCGGTCCGTGCCGCAACGCAGTCGGAGCTGCCCGGAATCGTGCAGGACCGATCGAGCTCGGGAGAGACGCTCTTCGTGGAACCCCTCTTCGCCGTCGAAGGGAACAACCGGCTTCTCATCGCGGCGCGGGAGGAGGCCGAGGAAGAGGCTCGCATCCTCACGGAGGTCACACAGAGCATCGGAGAGCATTCGGACGCGCTCGACGAGGCTTTCGACGCCCTCGTCGATCTCGACACCGTCTCGGCGCGCGCCCGCTTCGCCGCCAAGCACGGCGCCGTCTGCCCGCGGATCGACGAACCCGGCAGCGCGATCTCCCTGCGCCGCGCGCGCCATCCTCTTCTCGTCTTGACGGGGCGACCCGTGACTCCGATCGAGATCGAGCTGGAGCCCGAGACCAGGCTGCTCGTCCTGACCGGTCCCAATACCGGCGGGAAGAGCGTTGCTCTGAAGACGCTCGGTCTGTCGGCGCTCATGGCCCAGAGCGGGATTCCGATTCTGGCCGACCCCGGCGCCGCCCTGCCGCTGTTCGACGGCGTGTGGACCGACATCGGTGATCAGCAGAACGTGGCCGACGATCTCTCGACCTTCTCGGGGCACGTGCGCAACCTCGGTGAGATCCTCGAGGCGAGTACCGCCGCTTCGCTGGCTCTCCTGGACGAGCCGGGGACCGGAACCGATCCCGAAGACGGCGCCGCGCTCGCTCGCGTCCTCCTCCAGGACCTGACTCTGCGCGGCACGAGGGTTCTCGCGACCACCCACTTCCAGACCGTGAAGATCTTCGCACTGAACTCGGCGGGTGCGACGGTCGCGACCGTCGACTTCGACCCGGAGACGTTCTCGCCGCGGTATCGATTGGTCTACGGCAGCATCGGTCCGAGCCTGGGCCTGGCGATGGCGCGCCGCCTCGGCATGCCCGAGAGCGTCCTCGAGCGGGCCGAGCGAGAGCGGGGCGAGCTCGCCCGCAGCCTGGGAGATGCCGTCGCGCAGCTCGAAGCCGAGCGGCGTCGCTACGAACGCGACACGACGGAGCTCGCGGGCGAACGCGAGCGACTCCGCAAGCTCCAAGCCGAGCACGAGGCGCTGGCGAAGGAGCTGCGAGAGAAGAAGCGCCGCAAGTGGGCCGACGAGCTCGGTGAGGCCAAGCGCTTCGCCCAAGAGCTCAAGTCCGAAGGCCGCCGGCTCCTCGCCGAGGCGCGGCGCGATCCCGCCAAGGCCGCTCGGCGCCTTCACCAAGCCGGTCTCGACCAGCGTGCACGCGTCGATCGGAAACGCGCCGAGGCGCTCGAGAACCGCGCACCCGGGATGCCCGCGGCCCCTCCCACGACTCTTTCGCCCGGGGACGAGGTCGAGATCGTGGGCAACGGCGTCCGCGGCACACTCGTGAAGATCGCCGGCGAGCGAGCGCAGATCGAGCGCGGCTCGATCCGCTTCGACGTGCCCGCCTCACAGCTCCGCCGCATCGGGAGCGGGGAGCGGCGCTCTCCGAGGGTGCGGGGTCCCTCCCACTTCGTCCAGCGTGCGTCCGCCGAATCGGACGACGCCGCCTCCTCCACCGAGATCAATCTGGTCGGGGCACGGGTCGCGCGGGCGCTCGAGCGACTGGAGTCGTTCCTCGACCGCGCGTCCCTCGACGATCGTAGCTTCGTGCGCGTGGTCCACGGTCACGGGAGCGGCGCCCTGCGCGCGGCCGTGCGCGAGTATCTCGCCGAATGCCCCTACGTCGACCGCTTCGAAGACGCCGAGGGCAGCGCCGGCGGCTCCGGCGCGACGATCGTGCACCTCCGCTGAGAGAGCTCACCGCCGCCGGACCGACCCCTCACCGCGTCCGCCCGATCGTGCGGACGCGGGTCACGTCGAGCGCGAGATCTCCGCC
>JAUIFY010000164.1 GCA_030430245.1 bacterium
GCGGGTCGCCGCCAGGTCCGCCTCGAGCCAGGCCAACATGGCGTCTCGGGCATTCGTGGCCAGGATCGTGTCCTCCGCGTCGAGCACGACGAAGTGGATGTTGCCGTGGTCGAAGGAGTAGTACGACTCGGTGCCCGACGGGACGCCACCCGCCTGGCCGGCGGTCGGCAAGCTGAAGATGTCGTAGTAGGGCCCGGCCTGTGTGAGGCCGTTCGAGGCGAATCCCTCGTGATTCCCCAGACAGGCCCAAGGAGCGACGGTCCGGATGAACCCCGGATACTGGTCGAAGAGATCGGTCTGGTATTCGGCGTCGGTCGCGATCGTGTAGGCGTTGTCGCCGAGAAGCAGCCAGACGTCCGCCGTGGCGGCACCTCCATTGAAGGCAATGTACGCGTCACGTACCCCGTCGCCGTCGCGCTCCCATCCCGGCGCGATGACGGCGGGGTCGGGATACCCCGAATCGCCGATCGCCCAGATCCGAGTCGGCACCGCCGTCCCCGTGGCGGGGGGCGTCTTGAAGAAGTGCGCGGCGTCGCCGCCCGCGCGCGCCGTCGTCGTCGACCCGACGCGATAGTAGTAGACCGTGTTCGGGCTGAGGCCGGTGATCGTGACCTCGTGCTCGGTCGTCGCCGCGGGATCGTCCTGCGACGCGTCCGGCGCTCCGACGGTCGTGCCCCACTCGACGCGGCTGTTCTCGGGGGCGTCGGTGCGCCAGCGCACGATGAGACTCGTCGGTGTGGCGGTCTGGAGGTACGGCCCCCGGGTGAGCGCAGCGTCAGCCGGTGCGGCCGCGACGAGCACGGCCAGACTCGCGAAGGCGGCGATTCGTCTCGGTACGCGCGTGGTGGTCATCGGATGTCCTCCTGGGAGTCGGTGTTCCTGGCGAGGGCGGCACGAATCTGCCCTTCGAGCTCGTCGAGACGGCGCGAGCGGCGGGAAGCCGTGCGAACCTGGATCTGGCTCAAGGCGTCGGCGTAGGCGACGCGCGCTTCGCTCGTACGGCCGGCGCGCTCGAGGATCTCGCCGCGGCGCGCCGTCCACTGGGGGTGCCCCGGGCTCGTCGCCAAGAGGGCGTCGAGACGTCGGAGCGCATCGTCGTAGTCTTCCGATTCGAGCTGCAGGTCGATCGCGGCCAGCGCAAGCGCCGGCACGTTTCCGAGGCGCGCGATGCCCACGTCGAGGGCGTCGACCGCCTCGGCCGGCCGCTCGGACCGAACGAGAGCCTCGCGATGCTCCAGCACGTAGCCGGGCTGCAGCGGCGAGATGGTCGCGACCGCCACGGCGAAGTCCGGGACCGCCTTCTCGGGGTGCTCGAGGCTCATCCACGCGCGAGCCCGCCCCAGGTGCGCCTCCGGGTGACTCGGTTGGTCCGCGAGAATCGACGCGAAGCGCTCCTTCGCCATGTGGGGCCAACCCGCCTCGAGATAGGTCGTGCCCTCCAGCAAGGCGACGCGTTGCGCGTCGGCGCCCAGACGCCGCGCCTCCGCATACGCGGCCAGCGCGGCATCCCACTCGCGCTTCTCGAACCGGATCCGCCCGCGAGCAATGTGACGGTCGGGGTCCCCCGGCGACTCCGCGACCAGGCGCTCGATGCTCCGCTCCTGCTCGTGGATGCCCGGATGCGCATCCGCGGGCGTCGATCGGGAGAGGCCGACCAGGGCCACGAGTCCCGCCATGCCGAGCGCCATGGGAATGAGCATCCGGCGCATCATTTCACCAAACCGTAACGAAACCCAAGAGGCGAAATCGCTGGCCGAGAAAGTGGCGGAGGCGGAGAAAGGACCGGGAACCTTCCAGGGGAGGCCAGGAAAGGACCGGGAACCTTTCGGAACGCGGAAAGGGAGATGATCCGGAGCGCTCCTGCGCTACATTCCTCGACCATGAGATGGCGCGGACGCCGGCAGAGTACGAACGTCGAGGATCGCCGGGGTGCCCGGCGGGCCCGGGCCCGCCGCGGCGGCGGAATCGGCCTCGGGGGCCTGGTGCTCCTCCTGGGGGTGTCCTGGCTCTTTGGCGTCGATCCGATGATGCTCTTCCAGAGCATCGAGCAGGCGAGCGTCACGGATGCCGGTCCCTTCCCGGCCCCACCCGGCTCGCCCCGCACCAAGCGACCCGATGCCGCCGCCGACGACGACATGAAGCGATTCGTTTCGGTCGTCCTCGCCGACACCGAGGTCACGTGGCAAGCCGCGTTCGAGCAAGCGGGCCGAACCTACCGAGAGCCGACCCTCGTGCTCTTCACCGAAACGGTCGACTCGGCCTGCGGCATGGCCCAGTCGGCCATGGGCCCATTCTACTGCCCCGGCGACCAGAAGGTCTACATCGACCTCTCGTTCTACGCCGATCTGAAGAACCGCTTCGGCGCCCCCGGCGACTTCGCACAAGCGTACGTGATCGCGCACGAGGTCGCGCATCACGTCCAGAACCTCATGGGCATCAGCGGCCAGGTCCACTCGAGACAGCAGCGCTCGAGCCGCACGCGCGCGAACCAGCTCTCGGTCCTGCTCGAGCTCCAGGCCGACTGCCTGGCAGGTGTCTGGGCCTACAAGGCCGACAACGTGCGGCGCCTTCTCGAGGACGGTGACGTCGAGGAGGGCCTTCGCGCCGCCGCCGCGATCGGCGACGACCGCCTCCAGAAGCAAAGCCGCGGCTACGTGACGCCCGACTCCTTCACCCACGGAACGTCCGCCCAGCGCGTACGGTGGTTCCGCACCGGTCTCGAGACCGGCGACGTGGGCGCCTGCGACACGTTCACCCGAGAGAACGCAGGCTAGAACTCGACCTACGAGCCCCAGACGCGCCGACGAACCGCGCCGAGCCCCTCGCGGAGCCGGCGGCCGAGCCGGAGCTTGTTCAGGAGCTGCTCCGCAACTTCCGCGGTGGCGTCCGCCTCCCCGCGCATCGCACGGAGATCCCAGGAGAGAGCGCCGGCGTGTCGCAGAGCCGCCTCGCGCTCGCGCGCGAGAGCGAGCGTCGCGCCCAACCCCCGGCTCGCATCCTCCACGGCCGCCCGCAGCTCGTCGCGCACGCGCCCGCGACGAAGCTCCGCTCCCTCCAACGCCTCACGGCGGCGATCGAAGTCCCGCGCGGCCTCGGGTGACGAGGCCGCGACGACGCGCGCGAAGACGTCGACGTACCGCGCGACGACGTCGTCGGGAGCGAACGCCACGGCGAGCTCCTCGCCACGGCGGCGGGCCCGGTCTCGCATCGCGGGCAGATCGTCGAGCACGCGCTCGACCGCGGCAGCCAGAGCCGATGCATGCGGCGGGCGATCGGCCGACGCGATGCGGAACAGCTCCTCCCCTTCGATCGTCAGCGGGTCGACGAGCGGACCGTCGATCAGAGCCCCGGGCAGCGGCTCGGCGTCCCCCAAGAGGAAGGCCGCATCCCCGGTACGGGTGAGTACCGCCGGCACACCGGCTGCGAGCGACTCGATGACCGAGAGACTCAACCCCTCGAGCACCGAGGGCATGACGAAGACGTCGGCGGCCGCCAGGAGCCGGTCGACGTCGTCGCGCTCTCCCAGAAGCGTCACCGCCGCGCTCTCGCCCTTCGCGATGCGCTCCTCCACCCGCGCCGCGTAGCCCGAATCGCCGACACTCCCCGCCACCCAGGCCTGGAGGTCGGGCCGACTTCTGCGAAGCTCGGCCACGGCATCCACGAGGGCCAGCTGACACTTGACCGGATCGACGCGACCCACCTGCAGCAACAGGGGGACGTCGTCGGCGAGCCCCAGCTCTCGCCGCGCCGTGGCTCGATCCACGCGGCGGCCAGCCCCCCCCGCGCGATACGCGTTCGGGACGACGCAAATGCGGTCGGGGTCGATCGCGAAGCGCCGGGCGGAGAACTCCGCGACGAATCGCGACACGGCGGTGTAGCCCGCGACGAAGCGATCCAGCGAACGCACGTCGTCGACGACACTCGCGCCGACCCACGCGTATGCGTTGTGGAGGGTGGGCACGACCGGGATCCCACGCTCCGCCGCAGCGCGAACGCCGAGGGTCGAGAAATGCGGGTTCAACAGGTCGACGTGCCGTTCGTCGAGAAGCGTCCCGATCTCGTGCGCACGATCGCCCGACCGAAGGACGACGACGTCGACCCCTGCCGCCCGCACCTCGGCGGCCCGCGCCCCGCCGCGCTGCGTGCAGAAGACGACCGGCTCGACTCCCAGGTCGCGGAGGGCCACCGCCAGATCCGCGACGACGTTCTCGAGCCCTCCCCGATCGAGCGACTCGACCTCGAGCGCGACTCGAAGCCACGGCTCCGCCGACGGCCCCTCCCGCTGGAGCCCGCCCGACGTCGCCGACTCCCGCTCGGGCAGCCCGGCACGACGCAGAATCGACGCCACAGCCGCATCGGCGCCGGCATCCTCGGCCTCCCCGGCGGCACGGGAGGCCGCCACGAGCTCCAGGACGAACGGTCGAAGCTCGGCCAGATCGGTCCGCGCCACGATGCGTGCGAGCGCCGCGGCCGGACTCGCGGGCGCGTTCCCATTTCGATCGAGCTGCTCCGGCCGCAACACGGTCAGCGCTCTCGACAGAGCCGCCGCTCGCTCCCGTCGCGTCGATTCGGGTTCCCGCTCTTCCTTCCTCCGCCGGCGAGACGGCTCGTCGACCAGGACTTCGGCGCCGGCGACGAGTCGCCCCCGCTCGAGGAGACGCAGCCACAGATCGAGATGATGCGCTTCCCGGAGGGTGGGGTCCCAGCCTCCGACCGCGCGCACCTCCTCCGTTCGGAGCAAGGCGCCCGCGCCGGGCGGCAGGACGTCGGAGAAGAGCATCGCGACGAGCCCGTCCGTCGGTCCGTCGGCAGCGGGACTCACGAAGCCCACGACGCCATCGGAGCGCTCCATGCCGGCGAGCATGCGCTCGAGTGCGCCGGGTTTCCATCTCTCGTGGCCGGCGACCGCGCAGACCCACGGGGCACGCGCCACGCTGCTTCCAAGAGACAGCGCACGAGCGACTCCTCGATCCGGATGCGCGAGGGCGCGAACCCGCTCCGGATCTCCCGCGCCGAGGACCCGGGCGACGTCGGCCCCGCCCCCGTCGTGTACGAGCACGAGCTCGAGTTCGACGTCCGATCGCAAGACGCACTCGACCGCCGACGACGACGCCGCCACTCCCGCGCCCGGATCGAGCGGCAGGACGACGGTCACACGCGGGTCCGTGCCGGTCGCCATTGTCCGCGACTCCTATCCACCGCGTGGGTCGCTTTCAAATCGCCGCCTCTCTGGCTAAGCCTCCACGAGCGAGATGAGTGCGGCGCCGTCCCCCGAGAAGACCGGCCTCCGCGGCCTGTACAAGACGGTCGAGGACGCGATCGGCCCTCGCCTTCCCCACCCCCTGCGGCAGGCGTGGCGCCGGCTGATCGGCCGACCTCCCCTGCCCACACGCGTCGACGAACCGGCGGAATCGCAGCCGCTCCCCCCTCCACCGAAGACCTTCGACGTCGTCTGCTTTCCCATCATCGCGTGGTCCTTCCGCTTCCAGCGACCGCAGCAGATCATGCGCGAGCTCGGTCGGCGCGACCACCGCGTCTTTTGGATCGATCCGGACTCCGTGAAGGACGCCGCAGGCGGGCTCGTCCGCGGCGAGCTGGCGCCCCGGGTAGTCGACGTGAGGCTCGCCCCAAACGCACCCCGAGACCCGTTTCGCGACGAGCTCCAGCCAGACGACGTCGACGCGCTCCTCCAGCAGCTGGAGACGCTCCAAGGCGAGGCCGGCCTCGTGAGCGTCGTCGCCGTCGTCCAACTTCCCTTCTGGGCGCCCGTCGCTCGCCGCGCGCGAGAAGAGCTCGGATGGACGATCGTCTACGACTGCATGGATGACCACGCGGCGTTCTCCACGAACGACGCCTCGATGCTCGCGGGAGAGTCGTGGCTCCTCCGCGAGAGCGACCTCGTCGTCACCACCTCGCGCCGCCTCCGGGAACGGGCCGAGGCGAGCGCCCGCCGCACCGTCTCGATCGCGAACGGATGCGACTACGACCACTTCGCGCAGGGCGCGAACGGGGATCCGGCCCCGGCTCTCGCCGACGTCGATGGACCGGTGATCGGATACGTCGGCGCGATCTCCGAGTGGTTCGATTTCGATCTGATTCGACACGCCGTCCGCACGCGCCCCGACTGGACGTTCGTCCTCGTGGGATCCACGTGGGGCGCACCGGAGCACGCCGACCTCGCCCGGGCCGCAAACGTTCGGTTCCTCGGAGAACAGCCGTACGAGAGGCTTCCGGCCCTCCTCGCACGCTTCGACGTCGCGTGCATCCCCTTCGTGCTGACGCCTCTGATCGAAGCCACCGACCCCGTCAAGCTGTACGAGTACATGGCGGCGGGAAAGCCCGTCGTTGCGAGCCGCCTTCCCGAGCTCGAAGCCCATGCGGCCCGCGTTTCGCTCGTCGACGGGCCCGAGGCCTTCACCGAGGCCGTCACGCACGAGCTCGAGAGCGACTCCGAAGAGAAGCGACGCACGCGCGCCGCCTTCGCGAGAGCCAACACCTGGGACCGGCGCGCCGACGATCTCCTCGGAGCCGTCGCCGAGACCTTCGCGCGGGCCAGCGTCTGCGTCGTCACCTGGAACAACCTGGAGCTGACGAAGGCCTGCCTCGACTCGGTCCTGGCCGACCGCACCTGGCCCGACATCGAGGTCCTCGTCGTCGACAACGCGTCGACCGACGGCACGCCGGCGTATCTCGAAGACCTCGCCACCCGTGACGCCCGCGTCCGCGTGCAGCTCAATGACACGAACCGGGGCTTCGCCGCCGCCAACAATCAAGCCATCGAGCGCGCGAGCGGCAGCTACGTCGTTCTCCTGAACAACGACACCGTCGTGCCGCGAGGGTGGCTCGGCCGACTCTTGCGGGTCCTCGACGCCGACCCGACGATCGGACTGGTCGGCCCGGTCACGGACGGGGTGTGGAACGAAGCGCGCATCGACGGCGTGACCGTCGCCCCCGCGTACGTCGACGGGTTCGCGGCCGACTGGGCTCGCGAGCACGCGGGTCGCATCCATCCCATCGGCATGCTCGCGATGTATTGCGTCGCCGCCCGCCGCTCCGTCGTGGACGCGGTCGGCCCGCTCGACGAGCGCTTCGGAATCGGCATGTTCGAGGATGACGACTACGCGCACCGCGTACGCCGCGCCGGGTACCGGCTGGCGTGCGCCGAAGAGGTCTTCGTCCACCACGCGGGTCAGGCGAGCTTCGACAAGCTGCAGCAGAAGGACGCGCTCTGGGAAGAGAACCGCGCCAAGTTCGAAGAGAAGTGGGGAGCCCCCTGGCGCGTCCCGGGGCTCGGAACGCGAGCCCGGACGCTCGCACAGCGCAACGAGGTCGAGCGGCGCATCCCGTCCTCGGCCGAGCCCGCGGCCGTCTTCGTCCTCGACCGACCGGGAGGCCGGACCGAGACCTCCGCGCGGCTCGTGTCGGCCTTCGAATCCGAGGGACATCCGATCGTGCTCGTCGAGGTTCCGGCGAACGAGGTGGAGGAGCGGAAGCTGGTCGTCGACGACGACGGGCGATTCAGAAGCACCCTCCCGCTCGAAGCGTTCGAGATGCGCGAGCGGGCGCTCGTCGTCGCGAACGCCGATCGAGCGTTCGACGTCGCCTTCTTCCGCTCACCGAGGCTCGTCTACCTCGACGAGCCCGACGCGCACCCTGCCGCACGGGGCGACCTGATCGACCGCGCCGAGCTCGTCATCGGCGTCTCGCCCGAGGCGACGGTCCGGCCGGACGAGGTGAACCGGGTACCGAACCGACTCAGGTCTCGCCGCTGACCGCCGCGACGTACGCACGCGCGACGGCCTCCGACGAGTACCGCCGCTCGATCTCCTCGAACGCGCCGTTCACGACGCGCGCGCGCACGCCGCCATCGTCCAACACCCGCAGAACCTGGCGCACCGCGCCCTCGGTATCGTCGATGGCGAAGCCCAGTCCGGTTTCGCTCTCGCGTACGAGCTCGGCGAGACCGCCAGTCTGCGCCGCGACGACGGGACACCGACACGCCTGGGCTTCGAGTGCGGTCATGCCGAACGGCTCGAAGCTCGAGGTCGGGACCAAACATCCGCCGCTCGCCGCGAGCGCCGAGTAGAACGCCGGCATCCGATCGTACGCAAGGGAGGGAATCCAGTGGAGACGTCCCATCAGGTCGCGCTCGGCGACCCGGTCGCGGAACTCGTTCTTGATCCTCTCCGACGCGGCGATCCCCCCCACGACGAGGAACTCGATCGTCGCCCGACGTCGGGCGAGGCCCGCCGCGACGTCGAGGAAGTGGCGCCAGTTCTTCTGGTCCTCGAAGCGCCCCACCCAGCCGATCAGCGGCGACGTGGCCCCGTGCACGGGCGCGAATCGGAAGAGCCGGGTGTCGACCGGATTCGGCACGACTTTCAATGGAAGCCCGGCCTCCTTCAGGGCCGGATACTCTCGCTCGATCAGCTCGCCTTCGTACTCCGACGGCACCACCACCATGTCCGCCGGCCCTCCTGCGAGATCGGCGAGGTATCCCATGTTCGCGAAGTTGTTCGAGTGCACCTCGGCGACGACGCGCCCTGCGAAGCCGCTCGACACGATCGCCGGCGCGACGGACGGTGTATCGATGGTCGCCACCACGTCGAAGCCGCCGCGGGCCAGGAGCTCGCGAACGCGTGCGTCGCCCGGCGCGATCTCGACACCGTGCATGCCCGCGAAGACGGCGGCGCCGCCGAGATCCTCGAGCATCACGACCCACGCGTCGTGACCGAGCCCGCGCAGACCCACCGTGCGATTGCGCAGCACCGTCTCCACCCCGCCAAACGAGCAGATCTGATAGAGGAAGAGGAGCTTCATCCGAGCGCTCAGAACGAGGCGACGGCGCCGCGCGGCGCGCCCGTGTCCACGACCTCGAGGAGCGCCGTCGCCCGGGCTTCCCACGTGCTCGCCGTGACGAACGCGGCGATGGCCTCCCGGTCCGGAATGGACTCGAGCGCGCGGCCGACCGTGTCGGCGAACTCGCCTCGGCCGCATACGTACACCCCTGGCACGCTCGCGAGATGCGGCATGTCGACGACCACGGCCGGTAGGCCGAGCGCCAGATACTCGTACAGCTTGATCGGGTCGACCGCCTGCGTCAGCCGCCCCGGCCGGAACGGTACGATCCCGACGTGCCAGGTTCGGGTCCGCGCTTCGAGCTCGTCGTGTGGCACGGGGCCGGGGACTCGGACGTTCGGCGGAAGCTCGAGATCGTCCGGGGCGCCGTGGCCGAGGATCTCGAAGATCCAACCCGGATGCGCACGACCGGTCTCGAGGACCAGCTCCCAGTCGAACCACGCCGGAGTGAGATGACCGAAGTAGCCGACCACGGGTGCGCCCTCCCGCGGGCGGGGCGCCGCACCGGCGAGCGAATCGAGCGCCACCCCATTGGGAATCACGGGAATCGACTCGCCGACGCGACCCATCTCGGAGAGCCGCCGTGCGAGAACCGGATGCGTCGCCACGACGACCCGCGCGTTGCGCACGAGATGCGCCTCGATCCTCGGGTCGTACCAATGCGCCTGGCCCGCGCGCGCGAACTCCTCCCAGTCGTCGACACAATCGTAGATGGTCGTGAATCCGTGCGCGTTCGCGAAGTCGACCTGCTCGAAGAGGTACGCATCCGGGAACTCCATCAGCAGGAACTTCTCGAGGCCGGAACCCGTGAGATCCATGAGCGGACGCTGCAGACGAAAGAACTGATCGATCGGGACCGGGAGGAGGCGCTCGTGCGGCGCGGACGCGATCGACTCCGAAGGCTCCCATCGCCAGTAGAAGAAGACCACGTGGTCTCCGCGAGCGAGGAGCTCCCGGGCGAGCCACGTGGACCTCTGCCCGTGGGTCTCCGAGTACGGATCGGTCGTGTAGATCACCCAGAGCCGCGCGCCGGCTGCGCCTGCCGCGCGATCGAGGAATCCCTGCGCCCGGTCGACGTCGAGCGACACGATCGGCACCGACGAACCGGCCGCGGCCTGCTCGGATCGAAACGTGGATCGGAGGCGCCGTCCGATTCGAAGCTTGTCCAACGACCGACGGCTTCGCTCGTCGATCTCCCCGAGGCGACGCCGGACCGAGGCGGCGTCGAGGCGCGCCTCGGAGAGGCGACGCTCGAGTGCCGACGCACTCGTTTCCTGGGCCGCGGCGGCGGCGAGGGCCCGCGAGAGCGTGCGCGACGTCGCCTCCTCGAAGGCACGGCCCTCCGCCGCGGACCGCGCGTCGCGCCACGCGCGATACGAGGCCCGGCGTCGCGTCGCCGCCGCAGATGCCGCGGCTCGAAGCCACGCGCCCACGAGAGCCGTCGTGTCTTGGTCCGATCCGACGTCCGGGAGCTCCCCGACGGCCCACCCTCCGGCCTCCGCCACCATGCGCGCGGGATGGGACGCGTCCGCCAAGACCAGGGCGACGTCCGTCGAAACGAGCACCCGCTCGATCTCGTCGGACGAGCCGCGATGCCGGAGGATCTCGACGTCCGGCCCGCTGCGCGGGAGGGCGTCTCCCGCACGCGGCGCGTGAACGATCTCGACCTCGACGCCCTGCTCGGCAAGGTCCTCGCACCGCGCTCGCAGGCGTTCGGCCCGCGCGACGGACGCGGGATCCGACGTCGCGACCGCGACGCGAAGCGACGGCGCGAGCGGCCGCGCGGCGGGCGCGATGGGATCCGGCCGCGGAGACGCGGATGCCGGAGGCAGAAACCAACCCTCCGATCGAACGAGCTCCGGCGACCAGGTCCCCAGCTCCTCGAACGGCGCATCGGCGGGAAAATAGGCCCCCGCCGCCCGGGCCTCGTGCACGAGACGCCGGACCAACGGCTCGAGAGCAACGGCTCGGGTGCGGAGCAACCGCCGCGCGAGCTCGGCGCGCGCGATCCCCTGCTCGGGAGCGTCCCGCTCTCCCCCGCCCAGCGCGCGGACGATCGACTCGAGACGCTCGCCGCGAAGGAACCGCAGGAGGACCCGCGCGCTCGCCTCGTCACGGGCGTCACCCGCGTCCCGCCCCAGCGCCGACGCATGGTGGCGCAGGCCGACCTCGTCGGTGACACCTGCGGCGTGGCCGTACAGGATGCGCAACCAGAGATCGTACTCGTCGGCCCTGGCCAAGGACGCATCGAAGCCGCCGGTCTCGAGGAAGAGCTCGCGGTCGACCAGGGCGGCTCCGAGCGGCCAGGGATTGCGATCCAGAATCTCGGCGGCGAGAAACGGCGGCGCCCAGCGGCCGGCCTCGGGGGCGGGCTCGCGATCGCCGACGGGAGTGCCCCCGGCGTCGACGCGCTCGACGGGAGAGAACACGATCGCGGCGTCCGGATCTGCGCGCAGTACCTCGAGCTCCGCGGCCAGGGTCCGCGGTGCGAGGCGGTCCCCCGAGGGCAGAAAGCGGACCCACCGCGCGGAGAGGTCCCGAACGACGCCGCGAACCGGGTCCCCTCCCCGGACCGGGACCACGCGCGCGCCGAGCGACTCGATGTCGGGCGACGGATCGCCCTGGTGGAGCACGACGATCTCGAGGTCGGAGTGGGTCTGGTCGCCCAGGCTGCGCAGCGTCGCGCGCAGCGCTCCATCCGAAGCGTCGCCCCGCCCCGCCGTCGCCAGGACGACGATCCCGACGCGCTCCTGCCGATCACCACTCGCCATCGCCGATCATCGCGTACCCCGGCACGCCCGGAACCCGCAACCGCAGCGCCCGGGCGCGACGACTCCGGGCCACCCCCCGGAGCGAGCTCCGTCCCGCCGCGCCTCAGCGGCGCTTCAAGGCGTCGTACGCTCGACGGATGTCGAGAGTGCGCGCGTGGGCGAGCCGCTGCAGCTCGTCGCCGAGACCGTCGACACGATCGGGATGATACCGGCGAAGCTGCTCGTGGTAGGCGCGCTTGATGTCTTCCTGCGACGCCCCCCGTTCGACGCCGAGCACCTCGTACGGGTCGAACCGACCGGAGCGATCTTCGGAAGCATCGCCGCCTCGGCTCGCCGACGCTCCCGCGCCCGACGCGCCGGCATGCTGCCCCTGAAGGCGCGGCAACCGCTTCCACATCCACCACACGCCGAGGAGCAGGGCGAGGAGGTCGTCCAGAAGGCCGACGGCTCCGGCACGGTCGGGAATCAGGTCGATCGGCGAGCGCAGGTAGAGCACCAGCCCGAGCCCGACCAGGAACCCGAGGGCGAGCCTGTTCACTGCGGAGGCGGCTCCGGGCCCTTCTTGAGCAGCCGGAAGAACGGGCTGTCCGGCGACAGCACGACGGTGGTGCTATCGGGCAGCGAGCGGCGGTAGGCGTCCAGGGTTCGGATGAACTCGTAGAACTCCTCATCGCGCCCGTACGCGTCGGCGAAGATCCGCACGGCTTCGGCGTCACCCTGTCCGCGGAGAATGTCGGCCTGCTTCTGCGCCTCCGCCGTCAGCACCTGCACCTGCTTGTCGGACTCCGAGCGGATCTTGCGCGACTCCTCGTCGCCCTCGGCGCGGAACTTCTTCGCGAGACGCTCGCGCTCGGTGCGCATGCGGCTGAAGACGTTCTGCTCGTTCTTCTCCGGGAGATCGGCTCGCTTGATGCGTACGTCGACGACCTCGATGCCGTACTGGCGCGCACTCGCGTCGCTCTTCTTCGTGATCTCCTCCATCAGCTCGGCGCGCTTCGCGCTGACGATCTCGTTCAGCGTCTGACGACCGAAGTTCTCGCGGAGGTTCGAGTACACGATGTCGTCGAGGCGGGACTGCGCACCGCCTTCGTTCAGGACCGCGCGATAGAACTGGAGCGAGTCGACGATGCGCCAACGCGTGTAGTTGTCGACGACCAACTGCTGCTTGTCGCGAGTCAGCAGCTCCTTCGGAGCCGCATCATAGTCGAGGATCCGCTTGTCGAAGTACTCCACGTTCTGAATGAACGGCAGCTTGAAGTGCAGACCGGGCTCGCGAACTGTCCGCACCGGCTCCCCCAGCTGCAGGACCAGAGCCTGCTCCCACTGCGGCACGCGAAACGTCGCGAGGTTCCAGACCGCGACCATCAAACCGACGACGGCGACGACGACGATCCACCGGCGATCCATCACTCGCCTCCCGCCTGGGCCGTCGAGGACGACTTCGGCAACCGCTCGAGCGGCAGGTACGGCACCACCTGGCTGCCCGCCTCGTCGATGAGGACCTTGTCGACGTTGGGGAGGATCTCCTCCATCGCCTCGAGGTAGAGCCGCTTGCGCGTGATGCTCTTCGCCTTCGAGTACTCCTCGAACAGCGCGAGGAATCTCTCGGACTCACCCTGCGCACGCTGGATCTTCGCCTGCCGGTAGCCGTCGGCCTGGTTGATCAGACGCGCCGCCTGTCCGCGGGCCTTCGGCACCACGTCGTTTGCGTACCCACGTGCCTCGTTGATCATGCGCTCCTTGTCCTGCTCGGCGCTGATCACGTCCTTGAATGCGTCGGAGACTTCATCCGGCGGCTGCACGTCTTGGAGTTGGATCGTCACGATCTCGATCCCACTCGCGTAGCCGTCGAGGATCGCCTGCATGGTCTCCTGCGCCTCGGTCTGAATCCTCTGGCGCTCGTCGGTGAGTGCGTCGTCGATCTTGTTCGATCCGACCACCTGCCGCATCGCCGCCTCGGCCGCCACCCGCAACGTACCCCGCGGATCGCGGACGTTGAAGAGGAAGTCCGTGGCCGCATCGGGCTCGGGCTTGACGCGATACTGGACGATGAACTCGAGCTTCACGATGTTCCCGTCGCCGGTCAGCATCAGCGCCTCGGGCTCGACCGGCCGGTAGCGTGCCGGGGGACCGACGTCGACCGTGCGGAAGCCGAACTCCTCCTTGCGAATCTGCGTCACCGAGGGCTTCAGCACCTCCTCGATGGGCCATGGAAGGTGCCAACTCGGCCCCGGCCCCACTTCGCGGACCACCTTGCCGAACCGCAGGACGATGCCCCGCTCGTCGGGCCCCACGATGAAGATGCCGCTCGCGATCCAAAGCACCGCTACGATGACCAGGATCGGCCACGGAGAGAGGCCTCCTCCTCCGCCGCCTCCGCCCCCGAACCGCTTGCGAACCGACTCGATCGCCTCACGCAGCTCGTGGAGTGGATCCTCCTCGCTCGGATGGTGCGCACCGTTGCCGAAGCCGTTCGACATCTGCTGTTACTATGGGTCCCTTCCACGCGGGGTCAAGCGAGGATGCCGCCGCGGGTTCCGACGCGGGTCGAATCAGTGAAGTCCGGCCGCGAAGTCCTCCTCTCGCTCCGCGAGCAGCTCGTCGAGCAGAGGATTCCGGAAGCGGCGCGGAGAGGTGATCGCGAAGAAGGTCTCGTGGAGGTGCGGAAGCTGCGCGACTTCCACGAGAACTCCGCTCTCGAGCTCGTCTTTCACGACGACCTGGGGAATCACCGCGAGCCCGTGGTGCTCGCGCGCCATCAACCGCAGCATGGCCATGTCGTCGATCTCCGCCGCGATGCGGGGGCGAATGTGCATGCTCTCGACGAGCGCGTCGAAGCCGGTGCGGATGCCGCTCTCTGCGGTCGGGAGAACGAGGAGCTCCTCTCGAAGCATCTGCTCGAGACTTCGCCCCGCCTCGACTTGTTCGGGGCTGCCGATCAGGCTCACGGGCTGCTTCGCGATCGCATGGGGAGTCCACGCGGTTGCCGCGTCCCGCGTCGGAGACGACGTCGCGAGCACCACGTCCAGCTGGTGCGCTTCCAGGTTGCGGAGCAAGTCGCGCAGAGAGCCGGAACGAATGACGATCTCCACGTCCGTACGTCGCAGCAAGGGCTTCACGAAGCCGAGCTGGAAATTTCGA
>JAUIFY010000165.1 GCA_030430245.1 bacterium
CGCGGGCCTGCCTCCCGACGACTGGCCCTCGGAGACCTTCCACACGTGGACGCTGATCAACAATCGCGTCTACGACAACAACTTCCCGAACCCCGTCGACGGCGGACTGGTCGGCGCACTGCCGAGCGGCAGCGGTGTCCTGGTCCTCGGCGTGGACGACGTCGACGTGCGCAACAACGAGATCGTGAACAACGACTTCTTCGGCATCGCGCTGATCGACTACTGCATCGCGGTCGATGGCTCCGACAACAGCTGTGAGAACAACCCGCCGTTCTTCACGGACACGGCGCCCGACAACAACACGTTCATCGACAACGTCGTGACCGGAAACGGAAGCAACCCGCCTCCGGGCCCCTTCGAGTCCGTCGCGGGCGACCTGATCGCGATCGGCGGTACGGGCAACTGCGCGAGCGGCAACGAGTGGGAGACGGTGACGGGCGAGCTCCCGCCCTGCTAGGAGCGAACGTCGGGCCCCGCCGCGCCGGAGCGGCGCGGCGAGGCCCCGACTCCTGGCACCACCCGCCGGATCCGTCGCTGGCCGCGATTCGGGTGCACTCGACGATCCGACGCACCGTCCGACGTCGCAAGCGACGCCTGGAACCTCCCGAAGCGGCCCGAGACGCTCCCGATCTCGCTCCACCGATCTTCCTTCCCCGGCGCCCGCTCGCTCGCCGAACCTCCGAGCCGGGATCCTGACCGTGGGCGGAGCGTCGCGGCACGCGCCGCACGGGCGGACGCCGCTGCCCGTCGACGAGGCGCTCGGCGACGTGCGCGCCGCACTCGATCGCGCCGGCGCCGTCGTCGTGACCGCACCGCCCGGCTCTGGCAAGACGACGCGCATTCCGCCCGCGCTCCTCGAGGACGGTCCGGTCCTCGTCGTCCAACCGCGCCGCGTGGCCGCCCGCGGCGTGGCGCGGCGCATCGCCTCCGAACTCGGCTCGAGGGTCGGCGACACCGTCGGCTGGCAGGTGCGCTTCGAGCGGAGATTCGGACCCGGGACACGGCTCCTCGTCGTGACCGAGGGCATCCTCCTCGCGCGCATCCAGGACGACCCCTTCCTCTCCGACTTCCGCACCGTCGTTCTCGACGAGGTCCACGAGCGCAGTGCGCAGATGGATCTCGGCTTCGCCCTCGTGCGGCAGGCGCACCGGGCGCGCCGCGACCTCCGCACCGTCGCGATGTCCGCGACGCTCGACGCGACCTTCTTCGCCGATGCGCTCGGCGGCTGCCCCGTAGTGCGCGTCGAGGCGAAGCCGTACCCCGTCGAGATCGAATACCGCGACGACACCTCGCCCGCCGATGCGATCCGCGAGATCGATCGATCCGCCGACGGACACGTGCTCTGTTTCTTGCCCGGCATGGCCGACATCGAACGGACCGCGCGAGAGATCGGAGACGCCCTCCCCGGAGCCCGCGTCCATCGGCTACACGGCAGCCTGCCGCCGGACCAGCAAGACGCTGCGCTCGCACCCAGCCACGAGAGAAAGATCATCCTCGCCACGAACGTCGCGGAGACGAGCCTCACGGTCGACGGCGTCGCGGCGGTCGTCGATTCGGGCTGGCAGAAGGTCATGCGCGTCGATTCGCGAATCGGCCTCGACCGACTCACGACCGAGCGGATCTCCGAGGACTCGGCGGCGCAGCGGGCCGGACGTGCCGGACGGACCGGCCCGGGCCGGGCCCTGCGACTCTGGCACCGAGGCCAGCGACTGCGCGACGCACGCGAGCCCGAGATCCACCGAATCGACCTCGCGCCGCTCCTTCTCGAGATCCTCGCCTGGTCGGAAGACCCGAAGGCCTTCGCCTGGCTCGAGCCTCCGCGTGCCGAGAGGGTCGAGGCCGGGCTTCGCCTGCTGGCGGAGCTCGGCGCCGTCTCGAACGGAACGCTCACCGACGTCGGCCGGGCGATGCGTCGCATCCCTCTGCCTCCGCGACTCGCTCGGGTGCTGATCGAGACCGGGCCGACACGCCGCGCCGCGGAGCTGTGCGCGTTCCTGGCCGATCCCCTGCCTCTCTCGCGCGGCACGGCGCCAGCGACGACGAGCGATCCTCTCGCTCGACTCGCGGACGTCGACCGACACCGTCCCGCCATGCGACGTGCGTCGGATCAAATCGAGAGGATCGCGACCCGGGTGCTTTCGGCGGCGGATGCCAGCGACGACGAGTCGACGCTGCGTCGTGCGCTCCTGGCGGGGTTCGGCGACCGGCTCGCGCGACGTCGCGCCCCCGGCTCCGACCGCCTCCTGCTGGCGAGCGGCCACGGAGGGCGACTCGCGCCGGAGAGCGGCGTGCGCGATGCCGAGTGGCTCGTCGCCCTCGCCGTGCGTGCATCGCAACGTGGCGAGGGAGCCGAGGCGATCGTCGAGACCGCGAGCCGAGTCGAGAAGGAATGGCTTCCCGCAGCGACCGAGACGGTCGAGCACGAGCTCGATTCGAGCGGTCGACGGGTACGTGCGCTCCGGCGACGCCGGGTGGGTGCGCTGCTCGTCGAAGAGCACCCCGCCGACGTCGACCCGGCCGCCGCACAGCCCATCCTCCGACGAGCTCTCGCGGCGCGGACTCCCGACGCAGCCGAGCGGGCGCTCCGAGCGCGGGCCCGGGTGGCCGGCGTCGACCTCGACTTCGACGCGTTGGCCGACGGCCTCTCGTTCGGCGCGTCCGAGCTGCCCCCGGTCGACTTCGCCCCCCTCCTTCCCCACGCCATCCGATCGAATCTCGATCGACTCGCCCCCGAGACGCTCGAGGTTCCGAGCGGCCGCCGCCACCGCCTCGAGTACCGCGACGACGGCGACGTGGTGCTCGCCGTCAAGCTCCAGGAGCTCTTCGGCCTCGCCGAGACGCCTGCGGTCGGGAGGCCGCGGCGACCCGTCACGCTCTCGCTCCTCGCACCGAACGGCCGGCCCGTTCAGACGACGCGCGACCTGCGGAGCTTCTGGGAGCAGACGTACCCCGAAGTGCGCAAGGAGATGCGCGGGCGGTACGCGAAGCACCCCTGGCCCGAGGACCCGTGGACGGCTCCTCCGACGGCACGGACCAAGAAGCGTCCGTCCCGCTGAGCCGCGACCACGCATCCGCCCCAGCCGACGCCCGCAAACCCCCGGCCCGTCGCAAACGGGTCGCGCCCTGGATCGCAAACCCGGAAGAGCGCGCATCTGCCCCATGAGATCCTGCGGCATCGCGGTTCTCCCTCGTGCCGCGCCGGCATTTCCGAACCGCCTCCTCTGGCACGGCCGCTGCAACTCGTCCTCGCGAACCCCATCCACTCACCGCGAGGAGAATACAGCCATGAAGCACACCACCGTGACCACCCGCCTGACCCGCGTCCTCGCGCTCGCACCCCTGCTCGCGAGCGCCACCCCGGCCATCGCCGACGACGCGATCCGCGTCTACATCGTCGAGGAGGGAAAGACCGGCCTCGTTGCTCCGGCCGCCCGCGACACGGGCTTCGTGCTTCGCTCTCTCGCGAGCGAGTTCGGTGTCGAGGCGCCCAAGGGCAAGACTTCGTTCGTCCAGCTCGACGTGCCCGCGGCGACGTGGGATGCCGCGAAGCTCGACGTCGCACGGATCGTCTCGAAGCGCGGCCTCTCGGCCATCGTCGCCGAGGCCGCCCCGAGCCGGGGGAGCACGTGGGCCCACGGGCTCGCCTTCGACGCGCGACACGAGCTCGCCGTCGGGCAGTCGGGGGACGTCGAGATCGAGCTGGTCGGCCGGGACGTCGCGGAGCTCGCGCGCCGGGTCCTGCTCGACCGGATGGCCACGCGCGTCGCCGAGGCTCGTGCGCGGAAGGGGCGCGGCACCCTGCCGGGCCGGCCCTCCGAGGGCGAAGGGGCGATCCAGCGTCCGGGCAAGGTCGACATCGACTACGGCCCGGCCGGTGCGCCGATCCGGATCGACTGCAGCGACCCGCGCAACGCCGGGGAGCCCGCGTGCCAGCTCTCCCCCTCCGAGGGCGACACCGATCCCGCACCGCACGACGAGGACGGTCTCGGGACGCCGGAGGACCTGCCCTTCTCTCCCCGCGACTGCGACCCGTTCGTCGACGCCAGCTGCGCCGGCGGCGACCCCTGCTCGCTGGGGCTCGCTCCGAGCCACCCGCTCGCCGACGCGCTCGGCTGCGGGTTTCTCGAGAACCTCGAAGACGGCGCGATCGGCCCCCGCACGAACGGCGGAGAGGAGCCGACCTACGAGGTCTCCTGGGAGAGCGTCGTGTGGGACGAGGACGACTCGCACTGCACCGGGTTCGACGCGGACACCGACGTGTGCATGGGCGGCGGCAAGATCGTGACGGACAACGGAGAGCGCGTCTGCTCGATGACGTGCACGGTGATCACCTGCTTTCTGGTGCAGACCGAGGATGCCGAGGAACGCTATTGCGAGGCGACGCTCTGCGAAGACAACCAGTGCCTCTGATCTTCCTCCCGACGCGTCCGGGCCCGCCGCGCCACGCGCGGCGGGCCCGGACGCGTCTCGGGGCCGAGGCTCGCGCTGGTCCGCCCGAGAGGGCAAACTCCTCCTCCCGATGAACACGCTGCTCCTCACGCCCGCCGATCTCTCCCCGAGCGCGGCTCCAGGGCTGCGGCGCGCTTGCGTCGGAGGGCGACGCGCCGACCACCTGCGCCGGGAGCTCGGGATCGCCCCGGGCTCGCGAATCCGCGTCGGGCTGCTCGGCGAGGGGCTCGGCCGGGGAGAGGTGACGTCGGTCGACGACGACCGCGTCGGCGTGGCGTTCGCGGTGACCGAGCCGCCCCCCGCGAAACTCCCACTGACGCTCGTGGTCGGACTTCCGCGACCGAAGGTCGCGCGACGGCTTCTGATCGACGCCGTGGCCGCGGGCATCGACCGGATCGTCCTGGTCGGGACCTGGCGAACGCCCAAGAGCTACTGGCAGAGCCCGCTCCTGCAGCCCCGCCGCATCGACGAGCACGTGCTCCAGGGCCTCGGGTTCGGGGGCGACTGCATCGCCCCCCGCGTCGAGCTCCGACCGCGGTTCAAGCCGTTCGCGGAGGACGAGCTCCCCCGCCTCGCACGCGAGGCGACGGCCGTGCTCGCGACGCCCGAGGCCGACACCGACCTGCGGCCTGCACCTCCGGGTCCCGTCGTTCTTTGCATCGGCCCCGACCGCGGCTTCACCGGATACGAGCAGGAGCTCCTTCGCGCCGCGGGATGCCAGCCCGCCACCCTCGGTCCGCGCACGTTGCGGGTGCACGCCGCGGTCCACGTCGCGATCGGCCGCCTCTTCCGAGAGGCGACACCTGCGCCTCACGCCTTGCGCGTCATTTGACCGCCGTCCACCAGAAGGTCGACACCGGTCACCCAGCGCGCCTCGTCGGAGGCGAGGTAGAGCGCGGCGTAGGCGACGTCCCACGCGCTGCCCATCTTCTTCCGGAGGGGAACGAGGCGGTTTCGGCGCTCGCGAGTCTCCTCCTCGCTCTTGCCGATCGTCTTGCTCACGCCCTGGATCGCCATCGGCGTATCGACGAGGCCGGGCAGGATCGTGTTCACGCGGATGCCCTCTCGCGCATGCGTCACCGCGAGGCTGTGCGCGAGCGCGTTCAGCGCCGCCTTCGACGTCTTGTAGGCGCTCATCGGAACGCCCGCGACGGACGCGACCGACGAGATGAAGAGCAGGACGCCTCCTCCCCGCTCCTGCAGGGCGGGCACCGCGGCGCGCGCGACCAGGAAGGCGCCCGTGAGATTCACGTCGTGGATCCGCCGCCAGGCCTCGAGCGAGGTCCCGTGCACACCGAAGTCTCCGAACCCGAGCCCGACGTTGTAGTGGACGATGTCCAGCCCTCCGTACGAGTCCTTCGCGCTCGCCACCATCGCGGCGCAGTCGGCCTCGCTGGTCACGTCGCCTCGAACGGCCGAGGCCACACCGCCGTCCGCGCGGATCTCGTCCACGGTCTCCTCGGCGCGCTCCGGCTCGATGTCGACCACCACCACGCGGGCCCCGTGGTGGGCGAACAGCTTGGCAGTGGCCTTCCCGTTGCCGATCGTCTCGCCGGGGATCTGCCCCCCACCCACGACGAGGGCGACCTTGTCCGCCAGCCTCCGGGCGGGATCTCCGCGCTCCTCGATCACGCCTCCCCTTATCACGCGGAGCGGTCGGGTCGACGATCGGAGGCCGCTTCGGTCGCGAGCTCCCGGGCTTCGGCTTCCTCCACGCCGAGCGCGCACAGACCGCGCACCACCGCCCTCTGCGGCGCGTCCGGTGCGGCGGTCCCCTCGGCGAGACGGCGGATCGTCATGACGATCAACCCCGCCACCTGGTCCAACACCTCGTCCTCGGGGCCGACGTCGAAGCGCCCGCGCGCGAGCCCGTCGGCGAGATCCTCGCGCAGATGCCGACTGAGATCGACTCCCGAGCCGGGGCGGCTCACGAGGCCCAAGAGGACGCGCGCCCACGTCCCGTCTTCCCGCGCCCGGCGGAGCACCTGCAGGGTCGCCGTCGCGAACCGCCGGGCCGGATCCTCGATGCCCTCGCCGGCGGCCGCCTCGGCCAGCTCGAGCGCCGAGTGCTCCGCGAGGGCTTCGAGGATCTCGCGGCGGTCCGCGAAGTAGTTGTAGAAGGTGCCCGTCGAGACGCCCGCCTCCGCTGCGATGTCGCTCACGGTCAAGCCCTGGCCCTTGTCCGCCAGGACGCGAAGCCCGGCCGAGATCAGCTGGCGGCGGGTCCGCTCCTTCTTCCGATAGCCCCGCGTCCGGACCTCTGGGGTTTCCGTCGCCACGCCCGCAACGTACTTCAAAATTGGCGCTATAGTCAATATTGACATTTTCGCCAATCTTAGGCAGAAATGCCCCTGGACCGAGGGCCGCCGGGCCCTCCCCCGCAACGGAAGGAGATCCCATGCGCCCCCACGCCCCATCGATCGCGGCCGAGCTCGGCGCGCCGGCCCGCGCCCCGGAAGTCGCCTAGCCATGGACCTCGGAATCCGAGGTCGAAAGGCCATCGTCTGCGCCTCGAATCGCGGGCTCGGCCGCGCCTGCGCCGAGGCGCTCGCGCGCGAAGGCGTGCACGTGACGCTCAACGGTCGCGACGCGGCGTCGCTCGACGAAGCCGTCCGGGCGATCGACGCCGCCCACGGCACGACGGTGACGGGCGTCGCCGGCGACATCGCGGCGCCGGAGACGCAGCGAGCGCTCCTCGATGCATGCCCGGCGCCCGACATCCTCGTGAACAACAACGGCGGACCGCCGCCCGGCCGGTTTCAGGATTGGGACCGCGACGCCTGGCTGAGCGCCCTCGACGCGAACATGCTCGCCCCGCTCGCCATGATTCGACGGGTCCTCGACGGCATGTGCGAGCGCGCGTTCGGCCGCATCGTCAACATCACGTCGGCCATGGTGAAGACGCCGCTGTCGCCGATGGGATTGTCGACCGGCGCGCGCACGGGACTCACCTCCGTCGCCAAGGCGCTCTCACGCGACGTCGCGCATGCGAACGTCACGATCAACAACCTCCTCCCGGAGCGGATCGACACCGCGCGCCAACGCAGCATGGCCGAGCTCCGCGCCACACTCGGCGGGGTGAGCATCGAGCAGGCGTACGACGAGATGAAGAAGTCGATCGCCGCCGGCCGCCTCGGGCGCCCCGAAGAGTTCGGAGACGCCTGCGCGTTCTTGTGCAGCGCGCAGGCCGGATTCATCTCCGGACAGAATCTGCAACTCGACGGCGGCAGCTACGCCGGGCTCCTCTGAGGAAGCCGAAGCATGTCACGCATCGAAGTTCCGTTCCTCATCGTCGGGGCCGGGCCGGTCGGCATGATCGAGGCCCTCCTCCTCGCGAAGCGCGGCCGCCGTTGCCTCGTCGCCGAGCGCCGCGCCGGGCCGCAGACCGCCCCCGCCGCGCACGTCGTCAACGCGCGCACCTTCGAGATCTGCCGGCAAGCGGGGCTCGACATGGAAGCGATCGGCCGGGTCTGCAAGAAGCCGGAGGACGCCGGCCACGTCCGGTTCGTCACGCGGCTCTCGGGCGAAGAGATCGGCCACCTGCCGTTCGAGCGACAGGGCGACGAGTGCCTCCGCCATACCCCGACCCCTCTCCGCAACCTGTCGCAGCATCGGTTCGAGCCGCTCCTCGCGACGACCCTCGGGACGCTGCCCGAGGTCGACCTTCGGTACGGCTGGCAATGGGAAAGCAGCGCGCAGGACGCGACCGGCGTCACGTCGATCCTGCGCAACGTCGAGACGGACGAGGCCGTCGAGGTCCGCAGCCACTACCTGATCGGCGCCGACGGCGCTGGAAGCCGCGTGCGCCGCTCGCTCGGGATCGAGATGCAGGGACCGCAACGCATCCAGAGCTTCCTCATGATCCACTTCGGCGCGAATCTGCGCGAGATGGTGCGCGATCGCCCGGGCGTCCTGCACTTCGTCATGGACCCCGAAGCCGACGGCGCCTTCATCGCACACGACATCGACCGCGAGTGGGTCTACATGCACGCGTTCGACCCCGACCGGGAGTCGGAGGAGGACTACGACGACGACCGGTGTCGAGAGCTCGTCCTGCGCGCGATCGGACAGGAGGTCCCACTCGAGATCCTCCACAAGGGGACCTGGCACATGAGCTCGCAGGTCGCCGACGGGATGCGGCGCGGTCGGATCTTCCTGGTCGGAGACGCGGCGCATCGGTTCCCACCGACGGGCGGACTCGGCCTGAACAGCGGCTTTCAGGACGCCCACAACCTCGCGTGGAAGCTGTGCGCGGTCGAAGACGGCCACGCCTCCTCGTCCCTCCTCGACACCTACGCCGCCGAACGCCTGCCAGTGGCCCACGAGAACACGAAGCAGAGCCTGCAGAACGCGATGAAGATGGTGCTGCTCGCCCAAGCGCTCGGTACGGATTCGGAGCCGACCCGCGCACGCCTCGACGAATCCCTTCGCGATCCCGGACGACGCGAGGCCATCGCCGCCGCCATCGAGGAGCAGGCCGAGCACTTCGACATGCTCGGCCTGCAGCTGGGGTACGTGTACGGAGAGGGGGCCCTGGTTCCCGAAGGGGCGCCGCCGCCTCTCGAGTCGCCACGCGTCTACGTTCCCACCGGACACCCCGGGGCGCGGCTGCCCCACGCCTGGCTCGCCGGCAGCGACCGCGATCGATCGACCCTCGACCTCGTCTCGCTCGACCGGCTCACCCTCCTCACGCTCGGGGAGCACGATCGTTGGGCCGAAGCGATCGACGCCGTGGCGGATGTCCCGATCGTGCAGGTGCGCATCGGGCCGGACGCCGAGGTCCCCGACGACGACTGGCGCAAGGCCTGCGGCGTCGAGAGCACGGGCGCCCTGCTCGTCCGCCCGGACCAACACGTCGCCTGGCGCGCGATGTCCCTACCCGAAGACCCCGGGGCGAGTCTCGCCGCCGCCGTCGCGACCGTCCTCGGAGGAACGACATGAGTGCCCCCACCATCAAGGTGAAGCGCCTGGCCTACGTCCGCGTCTCGGCGCCCGACCTCGCTCGGGCGGAGGCGTTTCTCGACGAGTTCGGACTCCGGGTGTCGCATCGAACGAGCGACGCCGTCTACCTTCGCGGCACCGATCCGGATCCTCCCTGCTACGTGCTCACCCGCGGGAAGTCCGCCGTCACGGCCATCGCGTTCGACGCGAACGAGGCTTCCGATCTCGAGGAGATCGCGAAGCTCGACGGCGGCTCACCCGTCGTCGATCTCGACGAGCCCGGCGGCGGCAGAGTCGTCCGCCTACGAGATCCCCAAGGCATGCAGGTCGAGGTCGTACACGGACGAGAAGCCCTCGACCCGATCGAGACGGCTCCTTCGCACGAGTTCAACATGGATGGTCGGCACCCGCGGGAGGGCGCGCTGCCCAACGTGCGCCCGGGCCCATCGCATGTCCGACGCATCGGCCACCTGGTGCTCGAGAGTGCGGATCCCGCGTCCGTGTATCGCTGGTACCACGATCGCCTCGGCCTCCGAAAGTCGGACGAGATCCACCTCCCGAACGGCGACACCCAGATGCTGTTCGCGAGCGTCGACCGGGGCAGGGAGTTCGTCGATCATCACGTGGTCGGGTTCCAGTTCGCGTTCGACGAGGGCGCGCGGGTGCAACACGTCGCGTTCGAGGTCGGCAACCTGGACGACCTGATGGCGGGTCACGACCACCTGCGATCGAAGCGGCGCAAGGCCGTGTGGGGCGTGGGACGCCATCGCTACGGAGGTCAGATCTACGACTACTGGGCGAACCCGTGGGGCGTGATCCACGAGCACTGGACCGACACGGACCTGGTGAACGAAGACAGCGTGCCGTCCGACAGCGACATCACGGAGATGGAGGAGTACTGGGGCCCGCAGCCGACCCCGGCCTTCCTCGTCGCGCGCTGGAACTGGAAGGCCGTGCGCAACGTATCGCGCGTCCTGAGCGCGCGGTTCCGCGCGTCGCGCCGGCAAGAAGGCGCGAGCACGTGAGGCGTCCATGAGCCGCCTCCGCCCGGCCGCCACCTTCGGCATCGCCGTCCTCCTCGCACTCGCCGGCGCGGCGGCCGCGGCGTCCCAGCCCGAGCATCCGAACATCGTCGTGATCCTGGCCGACGACATGGGATGGAAGGACGTCGGCTATCACGGCAGCGAGATCGAGACGCCGAACCTCGACCGCCTCGCCGCCTCCGGTGCGGAGCTCGATCGCTTCTACGCGATGCCCACGTGCTCGCCCACCCGCGCCGCCCTCCTGACGGGCCAGCTCCCGCTCCGTCTCGGCGTCGTGCGACCTCTGTCGAAGAACCAACCCAGGGGACTCCCTCTGGACCGACGGCTGCTTCCCCAGTTTCTCCGGGATGCGGGCTACCAGACCGCGCTGGCGGGCAAGTGGCACCTCGGATACCTCGACCGCGCCCATCATCCGAACGAACGCGGTTTCGAGAGCTTCTATGGGCATGTGACGGGAGGTGTCGGATACTGGGACCACGTCCACGGGGGCGGGTACGACTGGCAGCGCGACGGCGTGATCGACCGCAACACGCGTTACACGACGCACCTGATCGCGGAGGAAGCCGAGCGGGTCGTTCGCGAGCGCGATCCCGCGAAGCCCCTCTTTCTCCTCGTCGCCTTCAACGCACCCCATCTCCCCAACGAAGCGCCCGAGACCGCCCTGGCGCGCTACGCCCACATCGAGGATCCGAGGCGTCGCGCCCACGCCGCGATGGTGAGCGAGTTGGACGCGGCGGTGGGACGGATCGTCGACGCGCTCGAGAACGCGGGTATCCGCGACGAGACGATCGTCTGGTTCTCCAGCGACAACGGCGGCCTCAACCGAGCGAGCGCGAATCCGGCCTACGAGCAGCTGCTCTCCTGGGCGGACACGGTGTTCGACCGCCCGTTCCCGCTCCGGATCCTGAACTTCCTCCAAACCAACGTCGAAGACGGCGGCGCGAACAACGAGCCGTTTCGCATGGGCAAGCAGTCGATCTTCGAAGGGGGCGTCCGGGTGCCGTCGTTCGTCGTCTGGCCCGGAGCGATCCCGCCCCGGCGCGTCGAAGATCGGGTGAGCATCGCCGACGTCCTCCCCACGCTGCTCGAAGCCGCGGGGCTCCCGCCCGTCGAGACGCAGATCGTGGACGGCGCGAGCCGCTGGGACGTCCTCATCGGCCGGGCGGGCACGCCCCCGCCCGACCTCGTCACCGTCGCGGGAGACGGCCTCGCCTACTACCACGACGAGATGAAGCTCATCCGCACGCCGTCGGGGGAGCACCTCCTCTACGACCTGGCGCGGGACCCGACGGAGACGAACGACCTCGCGAGCGCGCGGCCCGACGTCGTCGAAGCCCTCGGAGCGAAGCTCGACGCGTTTCCGCGAGGCGAAGACGTCTCGCTGCCCGTGTGGCGCGCGATTCTCGACCCGGACGAGTTCGGCGGCGAGGAGCGCGGGCCGCCGATGACCGATCGGACGCGGACGGCTCGGTAGGCGGCGTTCGGAGTTCAGAAGCGATGACTGAGCTCCACGCCGAACCAGCGGGGGGGGCTCGTAGTACTTCAGGACGGCCAGGGTGAGGCGCGGTCCGATCGCGAGGGAGTCCCGGAAGTACTCGGTGTTCGACAGGTTCCGGCCGAAGAAGGCGACCTGCGATTGGTTGTCGTTGAAGTCGTAGCTCAGGCGGACGTTGACGATGGAGTACGCTGGCTGGAGGAGCTGCGGGAGCTCCGGCGCCCAGTACTGCGTGTCGCCCTGATAGGTCCAATCGACTCGCGGCGTCACCCAACCGTCGAGCCACCCCGGCTGACCGAAATCCGGAAGCTCCATCGAGTACTGCACGCCGATGTGCGCCTGCCACTCGGGCAGGAACGTGAAGCGCTGGCCGGCGCGGTTCAGCGGCTCGCCCGTCACGGCATTCTCCGTGCCGGGGAAGTCGTTGTAGTACGCGTCGAGATATCCGACCGAGGCATCGAACAGGAGGCCATCGATGATCTGTCCCTGCGTCTCGATCTCGAATCCCTTGGCCGTCGACTCGGCCGCGTTGCTGACGATGACGTCGGGGAGCGCCGGAATGAACTCGCTCACGTCCGCGCTGATGATCTGCGGGATCTGCTGATCCTGCCGCTTCTCGAGGAAGACGGCCACGTTGAAGGTCAGTCGACGGTCGAAGGCGATCGTCTTCGCGCCGAGCTCGAACGAGTTCATCGTCTCGGGCTGGAACGGCTCGATCGTTCGCAGATCGGAGCTGCGGGCACCGCCGTTCCAGCCACCGCCCCGGAACCCTTTGGCGTAGGTGAAGTAGCCCATGAGATGGTCCATGCGGATCGCCTCGAGCCACTCGTCGGGCGCCTTGAGAGCGAGGCTCGCCATGGGCGTCCAGTCCGTGAAGATCTTCGAGCCGCTGAAGTCGACGGGCTCCGGGAAATTGACGGGCGGCTCCGCGAAGGGCTGCAACAGCACCCGGTTCAGTCCCTTCTTCTCTTCGGTGTACCGCAGCCCCGCCGTGAGGCTCAGCCAGTCCGTGAAGTCCGCCGTCCCCTGCGCGTAGATCGCCCAATCCCAGTTGTCCGTCGAGGTGACGCCCAGGCTGGGCGAGAGCCCGACGGGCGGCGTACCGAGGATCCCGCCGGGGAACGCGACCAGTCCCGTGTTCGTCGAGGCCTTCTCCCAGAACATGAAGCCGCCGGCGACGAAGTTCACGCGGCCGTCCCACGCGGAGCCGTTGAACTGCAGCTCCTGCTGAATCTGTCTCTGGTCGCCGGTGTCGCCGCCGAGGTTGATCGTCTCCCCGGCCATCGATCCAGCCAGCATTTCGACGAAGGGCCCGTCGCCGAGGTTGTTCACGAAGCTCACCGGATAGAGCCCGCCGTCGCCGTCGAGTCGATTCGCCGGGTACTGCTCCCGCCACGACGAGCGGATGGTCACCGCCACATCCTCGAGGAACGAAAGGTCGCCCACGTCCCAGCGTAGATTCCCCCACGTCCCCACGTTCTCGGTGATGGCGAGCTGATACGCGTCGTTCTTCACGCGGAACGGTGTCGAGCTGTTGCAGGCGTCGCGGTAGTCGTCCGGAAACGTACCTCCCGCGTTCTCCACCACCGCTCGGATCGAATCGATGATCGCACCGAAACCGGCGTCGACGTTCTGTGGCGGGATGTAGGTGCACTTGCCGCCATTGGGCTGGCTCTGGGCCTTCGACCAGTTGCCCGTGATGTCGATCGTCAAGTCGTCGATCGGCGTGTAGCGGATCGAACCCAGGAAGTTCAGCGAATTCCGGCTCGAGAGGTACTCGTCGCGCGTCTCGTTGTACACGTACCCATCGTTCTTGAACGTGGCGAAGGTCGCCCTCATGGCGAGCTTGCCCTTGATGATCGGAAGGTTCAGCGTCGATCGCGTATCGAGCTGCCCGTAGCTTCCGGCCCGAACCAGCGCGAACGCCTCGATCTCGTCCTTCGGCTTGATCGGCGTGATGTTGATTCACTTGGTCTGGCACGGCCGTGACACTTCGCGGTCGGCAAAAAGTCCTCCGGCTCGCCCAGTTGCTTCGTGAGCATCCTCTGTGTGACGCAACCAATCTTGCCGCTTGAGCTCACTGAACCGAAGCCGGCCGACAAACAGGTAGAAGAGCACGATGCCTTTCCATTTGCCCCCGATGAGGTCAAGCGTCGCCTCAGTGGTCGGGCAGGCAGCACATGACTGGAATGCCGAGTCTGGATCTTGGTACGATCGAGGCGGTTGGGCACTCGAAATCGGCCGGTTTCGGAACCGAGAACCGCTGGTCGTGGAGGCGGGTCGCGTCCAACCGACATCTTGTGGCAATACCGGTCACACTTCTCGCTCCTCGCGAATTGGGCATACCAACTCGCCGATGATGCGGAGGTCGTTGGCATCTTCTGGCGAAAGTTGGATCGTTGGAAAGTCCTGGTTCAGCGGCTGCAGTTCGATCGTTTGGTGCTGCCAGCCTTCCTTGTCGCTGCTTCTCTTCGTGGAGCGGTACCGCTTTATCGTATACCGACCGCCGTCTTCCGGGTCGATGTGCGTGTTGACCTGCACCAGCAGAAATCGATTCTGGCGTGATCCGGCCGGACACGGCCTGAAAAGGCACCACTCGCCGTCGTGGATCTTCGGTTCCATGGATCGGCCTGTCACTTGCGCCGCGAACATGCCGTGTGA
>JAUIFY010000166.1 GCA_030430245.1 bacterium
CCGAGAGTTCGCTCGCGAGCTTCTGACGCCGGTCGAGGGGACCGAGAGCCCGCTCGAGGATCCGACGCTCTCGGCCGAGGAGAAGATCCGCAAGCACTACGAGGGGGTCAGCCACTGGATGGAGCAGGACCGCCCCGTCTGGCGTGCGATCGTTCTCGCGAACGCGTTCAACGGCGCCCGCGCTCCCGAGCAGAAGGAGGCGGCCGAAGCGTCGTCCCGACCGCTGGAGAAGGTGATCGCGGACGCTCAGGAGAGCGGCGAGTTCACGCGCGCGTTCTCGGCGGAGAGCCTGCGCAAGAACCTGGAGGCCATCCAGGGGCTCGGTTGCCTGCAGTGGGGCGAGGGGGAGGAGGCGGGCTTCTCGCTGAAGGAGCGCCTCGGCGAGGGGCTCGAGTTCTTTCTGCGAGCCGCTCGCGCATCGTGAGCCGCGAGCTCCCCGGGAGGTCCCCTTCGCGGCTAGCGAGGCCGCGGGAGTCGGATTCTCTCCCACCGGGCAATGCTCGCCCGTCGCGCCGCGCCATCGGCGCGACGCGTGACGAGATCGACCGTTCCTCGCGGGGGAAGTGCGTCGACGTCCGGGAGCGCGTCGGCGTCGGACCGGAGCACCCAGCACCGGACGAGCTTCGACGCGAGCTTCGTCGGCGGTCCGGCCGCGACCAGATCGTCCCCGACGAAGAGGCGAACGTGTGCGCCCGCCGTCGGCCGGAGGGCCGTCGCCACCGGGTCGGGAAGTGCGAACGTTCCGGCGTGGTCCTCCGAGAGCAGGATGAGTCTGGGATGCTCCGCGCCGTCCAACGAGACGTCTCCGACCGCGATTCCCGGATGCCAGAGTCGGACGCGACCCACGACGCTCGCTCCGTCGTCCGTCTCCACGCGAACCTCGGCTCCCGCTCGCGGGGGGGCTGGCAGCTGCAGGAAGCATCCGTCCAGAGGACTCGCGCTGTCCGTGTATTCCATCGGTGGAGGCGTGGCGACCAGCAGGAGTCCCGCGACGTCGTTCTGGCGGAGTGCTCCGGGACCGCCCTTTCGATCCAGGTGGCTCGCGCCGGTCGTGAAGTGCCCGACGGGTTCCCCGGCGATCTCGATCACCACGGAATTCGACCGACCGAGCCGCTCGGGCGGGTCGGAAGCGAGACCGTCGGCGTGGAGCCCTTCCCTCGTCCGCAGAAGCGCTAGGCCGGGGTCGACGTCTTCCAGGAGGTGTTCGGCGAACAGACGGGCCACGAGATCGTTCCCCAGCGGGCCGAAGTGGTTGCGCGGCGCTCGGTAGGGGAAGGAGGTCGGCCAGGTGATCGCGAAGGTTTCGATTTCCGGAACCGTCGCCGCGAGCCGGCGTAGCGCGAACGGTCCGCCCAGGAGCACCCGCGGCCCGGAGCGCGCGAGCCGTCGGAGGAGGACTCGATAGGTGTCGCGGGCTTCGTCCTTCCGGTCGGGTCCGGGTCGATAGTAGAAGGGGTTGTCGACCGTCCAGTGCGTCGGGAGGAAGGCGCGCAGCGCCGGCGGGGGTTTGTCGTCATAGAGGAGATAGCGTCGATCGGGGGCGAGAGCGTGGTAGGCCTCGAACCGCTCCTCGAGGGTCCGTCCGACGACGTCGACGAGACGGACGTCGTCGCCCTCCAGCACGTATCTCGCGTGCAGGTAGTAGGGATTTCGCTCGCCCGAGTGGTTGAACGTCGTGTCACGGTTCGCGTAGAAGCCGCTCGGTCCGATCAAGACGACGTCGCAGTCGTAGTGTCGTCCCACCTCGTCCCAGAGGATGTAGGTCTGGTGGAAGCCGAACCAGCCCTGTCCGAAGTTCAGCACCTGGAACCGGTTCGGATGCGTCGCGTCCAGCCGACGCTGGAGGAGGCTGGGATAGTCGTTCGCCTCGGAGACCTCGGAGCCGTGCGTGAAGGAGTCCCCGAGCGCACAGACGCGCACGATGCCGTCGGGCTTCGCCCGGTCGAAGTGGACGAAGGAGCTGGCCTGGCGATTGGCGAAGTGGCCGATGCGTCGCAGGACCTCCGGAGGGATCTCGTCCATGGAGACGATCGCGTCGGAGAGGTCTTCGCGCCGAAGATCCGCCCTCCACAGCCAGTGCTGCACCACGATCGCGGCCGCCCATGCGAGCGCCACGAGCGCGGTGGCGGCGGCGATGCGTAGGACCCCCTTCACCGACAAGGCCATCGGTCTGCTAGTACAGCCGCGTCGGCTTCGAGCCGGGCGTGCCATACAGGCCCCGGTAGATGCGGTAGTTTTCGAGCACCTTCTTCACGTAGTCGCGGGTCTCACGGTACGAGATCAGCTCCACGAACTCGTCGGCCGGAAGACGACCGTTCGCGGCGACCCACCGCGCCGCCGCGCCGGGGCCGGCGTTGTAGGCGGCGATCGCCGGAATCGCACGGCCATCGAAGCGGTCGAGCATCTGGTCGAAGTAGCGTGCGCCGAGGTCGATGTTTCGCGCGGGATCCCACAGCTCCCAGCGCTTCATCGGTCGCCCCGCCAGTGTGCTCGCCGTCTTCGGAAGGAGCTGCATGACGCCCTGGGCGTCGGCGGGCGAGGCGATTCGTTCGTCGAACATGCTCTCTTGGCGCGCGATCGACGCGAGGAGGAGTGGGTCGACGCCGTGCTTCCGACCGGCCTTCTGGAAGTGGGGCCAATGGGCGAGCGGCCGCAGCTTGGTGTCGAGACCGCTCTCGCCCTGGCTACGCAGCCGTGCCGCGAGCCGAATGGCCTGCCGGTGGGCTCCGAGCGCCTCGTACTCGGCCAGGAGAAGGGCGGTCGGACCTGCGGCGTTCTGCGCTCCGGCGAGCTCCCGCATCGCGTCGTCGCGGAACCCGAGGTCGCGCAAGAGGCGCGCTCTCGAGATATGGGCGCGGGCGGCCTCTGGGACCGTCGCGACCGACACGGCCTTCGGGCGGGGGGTGCGTCCCCGGTCGAAACGTTCGGGGACGTCGAGCCACCAGGCGTAGTAGCCGCGCGGGGAACGCGCGGCGAGTCGACGGCGCGCCGCGATCGCGTCGCTCTCCCGGCCGGCGGCTGCGAGCGCCCGGCTCGACCAATACAGGGCGTCGTCGCGGGTCGAGAGGGAAGCCCAGAGTATCGCGGCCCCCGCGGCGTCGCGGCTGCGGTAGCGGACGAAGCCGGCCCTCCACGCGCTCTCTTCTGCGACCTTGGAGTTCGGGTAGCGTCGCGCGACCTCGTCGTATCGGCGCGCCGCCTCGGCGGCCGCCCCCCGCGACTCGGCGATCCGACCGAGTGCGTAGAGGGCTTCCGAGGCCTCGGTGCTTCGGGGGTGGCGCTCGACGATGCGCGCGAAGTCGGCTCGCGCCTCGTCGTCGCGGTCGGCGTTCCAGGCGGCACGCCCGCGCTCGAAGAGGGCCTGCGGAGCCACGCGGGCGTCCCCCGAGGCCGCGGCGCGCTCGTAGGCCGATCGGGCCTCCGTCGTGCGGTTCGCCTTGCTCAGGATCCGGGCCTGGAGCAGCCACGCGGAGCCCGTGCCTCGTCCTTCGAGAGCGGGGCGCAGCGCGGAGAGTGCGGCATCGGTGCGCCCCTCGGCGAAGGCGGCCGTCGCGGACTTCTCGGCCAACGTCGCGCGGGTTCGTCCCAGCGCGGCCGGGCCGCGCGCCTCGAGTCGCTCGCGCAACGCGCGTGCGTCGCGTCCGACGCGGCCGCTCCGGCCGGCGAGTTCGCACACCAGCGTGTAGGCTTCGGCGTGTCGGCCGAGCGCATCCAGCGCCGTCGCCTTGCCCAGCATGGCGCGGCTGCGGCTCCGGCTTTCCCAGGCTCGAATCGCCCTGTCGAAGAACGCCAGTGCGGATCGCGGGGATCCGTCCCGGAGCGCGATCTCGCCGCGGTCGGTCGCTGCCGAGCTCACCCAGATGCTCCGCGGGTGCTCGCGGAGCAGCCGCTCGTAGTGGCGGCGGGCGGCCGCCTCGTCCCCGGCATCTCGCGCGAGCTGCCCGGCGTGGAACAGCGCGTGGTCCGCCAGCTCGGGAAGGACCACCACGCTGCGTTCGAATCCCCGGCGCGCGGCGTCCTTGCGCCCCGCGTCCATGTCGATCCGGGCCTTCTTGAAGACGGCCGCGCGGACGGGCGGCGACGATGCCCCCGCGCTCGCCACCATCGGCGCGAGGACGACGGCCACCGCTCCGACGAGCCAGGCTGCGGCCGCGTGGCGGGAGGACGGGAACCGCGTCAGGAGGCCGCCCGCTTGGCTTCGCTCTTGGGCCGGCCGGTCTCGATGTCGGCGATGCGCGCGAGCTCCCGGTGGATCCGGGAGGTGCGTTCGACTTGTCCCTTCGCCGGGAAGCGCTCGTAGAAGCCCTCGCTGCGGAATTGGCGGACCTGCTCGGTCCAGGGCTCCAGCCGCTGCGTCCACCGCGCGACGCGCCCATCGGCCGGCGTTTCGTCCGCCCGGGCGAGGTCGGCGCAAACGCGGAGCATGGCCTTCAGGGTGACGGGACGGGTGATCATGTAGTTCGGGTGTCCCCATCCCTCGCCCCAGACGGCGGCGGCGGCCTTCAGGAAGTCGCGGACGATGTCGTAGATGCGCTCAGCTTCGCGATGGAGCTGGGGGCGCTGCTCCAGCTGCTTCCAGTCTGCGGCGACCCACCGATGGATCTCGTTGAAGAGCTCGGCCTGCAGAATCCACTTCGCCTGCTTCGAGCGGCCGCCGAGTCGGTTGATCTTGTAGCGCAGGGGGCTGTCCCCCGCCGAGTAGAGCTTCTCGACGACCCGGGCCGCCAGCTTGCGGTCGGGCGCGGCCCACGAGACGCGCTCGTAGAGGTCGACCAGGTGGCTCTTGTTGATGCGCGTCGGGGTCGAGTTGATGATGACGAACATCTCGGTCGCGAAGTCTTCGCTCTTGCCGTCGAAGATCACGCACGGGACGTGGATGGTGCCGGCGTCGTCCGGGTTCTGCTTGCGGTAGAAGTGCAGGGCGGCCAGTCGGTGCTGTCCGTCGATGATCAGATACTTGCCCCGCGGGGATTCGAGGTTGCCGACGTTGTCGAAGTCGCCGATCGGCTCGAAGCCGAGACGTTCCGGGGTGAAGAGGAGTACCGTTCCGGGGATCGGCGGCTGGCTCACCGCGGTCTCGTAGAAGTTCTTGATCGCAGCGACCTTGGGCTTGGAGAGGAGGCGTTGGAACGCCTTGTCGCTCCGCTCGACCCGTCCGATGAACTGACCGACCTCATCGGCCTTCTCGAGCTCCTCGGCCACGATGGTTTCGCCCTCGTCGTAGAACCGACTGATGAAACGGACCTTGTCGAGGAGGTCGTCGGTCGGTTGCGCGACGAAGTAGAAGACGCTGTCTTTCTGTCGAACCTGGGTTGCCAGCATTGGCGTCGCCTCCGGTGCGATTGGATTCCGCGAACGGCGCAAAATATCGTGCGGCCCGCCGCGACTGTCAAACGGTCGCCCCCGCGCCGCTCGTCAAGCCGACCGCTCGGGCATGCGCTCGCCGGTGCGACGGGCCTGCCTTCGGGCGAGTCGGCGATCGCGGAGCTCTGTCGCGAGATGGCGGAGGTCGGCCACACGGTCCGACTCGTCGACGATCTCCACGCCCAGAATCGTCTCGACCAGGTCTTCGAGCGTCACGAGTCCACTCACGCCCCCGAACTCGTCGACGGCCATCGCGACGTGCTCGCCCTCGTCGAGGAAGTGTCGCAGCGCTCGGGCCAGCGTGGCGCTCTCGGGGATGAACGTGACGTCTCGTTTGAACTCGGTCAGGGGCGTGTCGTGTGAGGCTCCTCGGGCGGCCGCGTGGAGCGCCTCGCGTTGGACGCAGTATCCGATCACTTTGTCGCGAGACTCGGCGAAGAGAGGGATCCGCGAGACGGAGCTCGTCTCCGTGTGCTCGACGAGCTCCCCGAGCGTCGAGGTAGCGGGAAGCATGATGACGACGGTCCGCGGGGTCATCACGTCCTCGACCTTGATCTTCTCGAGCTCGAGGACGTTCTCGAAGACCTGGGACTCCTGGTCCCGGATGGCCCCCTCCCGGGCGGCCATCCCGACCAGCGCCGTGAGCTCGCTGCGCGACATCGGCGGTACCCCGCCGGGGGCGATCAGGCGCGTGAGAAAGCGAGTGACATAGAGGATGGGTGCGAGCGCCCAGGTGAGAATCCCGAGGGCTCGTCCCACGAACTCGGTGAGGGCGGGTGCGTAGACGGTGCCGAGCGTCTTCGGGATGATCTCGGTGCAGACGAGCACGAGGATCGTCAGCATGCCCGAGAAGATGCCGACCCGGGCGCTCCCGAAGACCCGTGCGGCCTGGGCCCCCGCGAGGGCCGCGCCCAGCGTCTGGGCGATCGTGTTCATGGTGAGAATCGCCGAAATCGCATCGTCGATCCGGTGGCGCTTCAGCTCCAGGAGCTGAGCGGCGCCCCGATGCCCCATGTTCGCGCGGCGCTCGATCTCCGAGATCCGTACGGACAGCAGCGTGGCCTCGAGCAGCGAGGCCAGGAACGAGACGCTCAACGCGGTCCCCACGTATAGGATGAGCAGCCAGGCGTCGGTGCTCATTCGGTGTCCCGGGAACGCTTCATCGACCGTCAACTACCATGAGAGGCTGGAACGCGGCCACCGGAAGGGGGTAGGCTTTCGCCGGACGGTTCCACCCCCATGAACGGCCCGAACTCTGCAGATGCCGCCTACCTCGACGTAGATTCGTCCTTCGCCCGGGCGGTGCGTGCTGCCTATCGATCGGCGAACGCCGAGCTCTTGAGGCACCGACTCGATCTGGGAGTGGGCCTCTTCGTCCTGGCGACGGTGGCGGTTCTCGCGCTCGAACGAGAGGCCTATCTCGCCCAGGCGACCGACATGGCGTGGTTGCAGGTGGCACAGGTCGTCCTCTGCGCGGTCGCGCTCCTCCTCGCGCGATGGACGCCGGTACGGGAGCGGCTGCCGTTGATCGGTGCAGTCGTCACGTCGGCGCTCATCGTCTCCGTGGTGGTCGAGGACGCGCTGCTCGGCTTCTCGCGCGAGATCACCGAGGTGGGGCTGGTGGCGCTCCTCGCGTCCACAGCGGCTCTGTTTCCGTGGGGGTGGCGCGCTCAGCTCGGTGTCGGATTGGCCACGGTCGCGGCGTTCGTCGCTGCGGAGACCCTGGTGTTCGAGGGTCCACCCGGAGTGCGTGCGCATCTCTCGCTGCTCGTGGTCGCGAGCGCGACCGTCGCGGGCGCCCTCCTGATGGACCGCTACCGGTTCTCGGCGTTTCAGCGTGCGGCCGGCCTCGAAGAGGCGTCGCGACAGAACCGGGAGGAGGCCGAGATCTCGGCCGCGCTGGTCGAGGTCGGCCAAACGCTCGCGAGCGGGGTGGGGCAGCCCGACGTCTTCGATCGCGTGAATCGGCTCATCGTCGGCCTTCTGGGATGTGACTGGAGCGCGACGGTCACACTCGATCCCGACCGCGACGTCTATCGGATCGTCGGCATTCACGGAGTCTCGCAGGAGGCGCGCGATCAGGCGGATGGTCTCGAGTTCTCCGAGGAGTCGCTGCCGCTGTTTCGCGAGTTGCGCAAGGGAGAGATGGTCGAGATCGAGGACGTCTCGGAGTCGAGGCTCATGCCCGCACGATTCTTCGATCGCTTTCAGGTGTCGGCCGCACTCGCCGCGCCCATCGTGCTCGGGAACGAGGTCGTTGGCGCGGTGACGAACGGATACGCGAGGCATCGGGGTCCGTTCGGCCGCAAGCATCGCCGCATCACCACCGGCATCGCGCAGGCGACGGCCATCGCCGTCGAGAACCAGAGGCTTTTCAGCGATCTCGCACGAGCGAACCGCGTGAAGAGCGACTTCGTTTCCACGATGTCGCACGAGCTTCGCACGCCGGTGAACGTCATTCTGGGCTACGCGCGGATGCTGGAGGAGGGCGACGCGGGCGACCTCACGCCCGAGCAGCGGGACCTCGTCGTGCGTGTGCGTCGCAGTGGCATGCGTCTCGGGGAGCTGGTCGACGGGATCCTGGATCTGAGCCGGCTCGAGTCGGGGGCCGAGAGGCTCAAGCTCGACTGGATCGAGATCGACGCGTTCGTCGCGATGCTCGACGCCGAGTTTCGCGAGGAAGTCGAGGGCTCGGGCCTCGTCCTCGAGTGGGTCAATCATCTCGAGGGGCGTCGAATGCTGACCGAGGGGCCGCGCCTCCGGACCATCGTTCGCCACCTCGTCCAGAACGCCGTGAAGTTCACGCCGCGGGGGGAGGTGCGGGTCGAGCTGGAGCAGTCGTCCGCGTCTCTCGTCGTCACGGTGAGCGATTCCGGCATCGGAATCGCCCCCGAGGACGTCGAGGCCATCTTCGACGAGTTCCATCAGGTCGACGGAACGGATTCGCGCCGCTTCGGCGGCGCCGGGCTCGGCCTCCACATCGTCCGTCGACTGGTCGACCGCCTGGGCGGCTCGGTTGCGGTCGTCAGTGAGCCCGGTCGGGGCTCGATCTTCACGGTCGAGGTCCCGGCCCAATTCGCCCGCGCCCGCGGCGCCTGACGCCCCCTTTCTTGCGGCCGCGACCCTTGCTAGCGATACGATCGCAGATCTCGGGGTCGCATAGCTCAGCTGGTTAGAGCGCCTGCCTCACATGCAGGAGGTCCGGGGTTCGAGTCCCTGTGCGACCACTTCCCACCGGCCGCGACGGCCTCTGGCCTTCGCGGGGTGAGCGCTCGGCGGCGCGCGCGGGGTCCACCGCCCCCGTCGCCCCGATCGACGTCTGGCGCTCGCGTTCGCGCGTGGGCGAGGTAGGGTCGGGATCTCTACCCCTCGGGGAACGGAGCTCCTCATGAAGACGCTCGTTCTGTTCGCGCATCCACGGACCGACCGATCCGAAGTCAATCGCCCTCTCCTGGAGGCGGCTCGGTCGGTGAACGGCGTGACCGTGGTCGATCTCTACGCGGAGTATCCGACCTTCGACATCGACGTGGATCGGGAGCAGGAGCGGCTGCTCGCGCACGATGCGATCGTCCTGCAGCACCCGCTCTACTGGTACTCGTCGCCGGCAATCCTGAAGGAGTGGCAGGACCTCGTCCTCGAGCACGGATGGGCCTACGGCCACGAGGGGCACGCGCTCGACGGCAAGGTCGCGCTGAACGCCGTGACCTGCGGCGGGGGACGTGAGGTCTACACGTCGCGGGGGGCGAACGAGATCGAGCTTCGCGCTCTCCTCACCCCCTTCGAGAAGACCTTTCAGCTGTGTCGGATGCGGTACCTGGCCCCCTTCGCGGTGTTCGGCGCGGGCCTGGCCGCGGACGAGGGGCGGCTCGAGACCCACGCCCGCGAGTATGCCGATCTGCTCGGGGCGCTCGTCGACGACCGGGTCCATCTGGATCGGGCGGAGTCGATTCTGGCGCTCACGGACGATCTCGACCACGTGCTCGCGGACCGGGAGGCGATCTGATGGATCTTCTTGCGCAGGGCTTCGTCTACCTGGTGGCGGCCGTCGTCTCGGTGCCCATCGCGAACAAGCTCGGGCTCGGATCCGTGCTGGGCTATCTGATCGCCGGAGTCGCGATCGGGCCCGTGCTCGGCGTCGTCGGATCGGAGACGACCGACGTGCGGCACTTCGCGGAGTTCGGCGTCGTGATGATGCTCTTTCTGGTGGGGCTCGAGCTGCAGCCGTCCGTACTCTGGCGCATGCGGCGGAACATCCTGGGGCTGGGCTTTCTCCAGGTGGCGGTCACGATGGCCCTGTTCGGCGCGGTTGCGGCAGCGTTCGGACTCGCGTGGCAGACGTGCGTCGCGATCGGCATGATCCTGGCGCTCTCTTCCACCGCGATCGTTCTGCAGACCTTGAACGAGAAGGGATGCATGAACACGGTGGGCGGGCAGAGCTCGTTTGCGGTCCTGCTCACGCAGGACATCGCGGTGATCCCGATGATCGCCCTGATGCCGCTTCTGGCGATCGAGGGCGCCGGCGCGAGTGCGGGCGACGCGCACGGTGGCCATGGCGCGCACGCGGGTGGCCTCGATGCGCTGCCGGGATGGACCCATGCCCTGGTCGTTCTGGCCGCGATCGGCGCCATCGTGTTCGTCGGCCGGAATCTGATGCGGCCCGTCTTTCGCTTCATCGCGGAGTCGAAGCTGCGAGAGATCTTCACCGCCGCGGCTCTCACCCTGGTGATCGGCATCGCCCTCCTCATGAACTTCGTGGGCCTCTCCCCCGCCCTCGGGACGTTTCTCGCCGGCGTCGTGCTCTCGGACAGCGAGTATCGCCACGAGCTGGAGAGCGATCTCGAGCCGTTCAAGGGTCTGCTTCTGGGTCTCTTCTTCTTGACGGTGGGTGCCGGCATCGATTTCGACGTGTTCTTCGGGGCGCCGGTCACGATCCTCGGGATCGCCCTGGGAGTGATTCTGCTCAAGATGGCCGTGCTCTACGCTCTCGCCGTCGCGTTCGACCTCCACGGGGCCGATCGATGGCTCTTCGCGATGGGCCTCGCCCAAGCCGGTGAGTTCGCGTTCGTCCTGTTCGGCTTCGCACTCGGGGCCGGGGTGCTGAGTGCCGACCTCGCCCAGCTCCTCGTCCTCGCGGTCGCGATCACCATGCTGCTGACGCCGGCGCTGTTTCTCCTCCATGAGAAGGTCGTCGCCCCCCGTGCGGTCCGGACGGGCGACCGGCCCGCGGACGAGATCGAAACCCGGGGTACGGTCGTTCTCGCCGGGGTGGGGCGATGCGGGCAGATCATCACGCGGATGCTCGTGACGAACGGGCATCCGATCGTCATTCTCGATCAGGATCCGGAGACCATCGAGAACATGTCTCAGCTCGGGATCCGGACGTACTACGGGGATGCCACCCGGCCCGACCTTCTGCACGCCGCGGGGCTCGACGAGGCGACCGTCTTCATCGCCGCGATCGACGACCGCGAGAAACAGACGGCGCTGGTCCGGCACGTCTCCGGAACGTACCCGCACGTGCGCATTCTGGCTCGTGCGCGTGATCGTCATCACGTCTACGAGCTGGAGAACGCCGGTGCACACGTCGTCGAGCGCGAGCTCTTCGAGGGGGCGATGAGTCTCGGTCGCGCGGCGCTCCGCGAGCTCGGCGCGCATCCGTTTCGGGCAGAGATGCAATCTCGGACCTTTCGTCGGCACGACGTCGACATGCTCTTCGATCTCCGCGCGAGCTGGAACGAGCGCGGGATGGACCGGTCCTACGTCGACGCGATGCGCCGGAACTACGACGCGCTTCACGACATCATGCGCGTCGATCGCCTCGACCGGCACGAGCGCTCGGAACGCGCGTGGACGCCCCCGCCCAAGGGCGACGCGAAGCTCTGAACCGAGGTGCTAGCGCCGGCGCGACGCGACGGCGAGCCAGTCCCAGGGGTAGGGATCGCGCATCCAGTGCGGGGCGTCTCCGAACTCGCTCTCCCACGGATAGTGGACGCGGTCGAGCTCCTCGAGGTCGAGTCCGGCACGGCGCAGCGTGAGGAGGAGCTCGTCGGCGAGGTGGTGCTTCGTCGGCACGTCGCCGATGCGGACCACGCCCCGCAGCAGCTCCCGGCAGGTGCGCTTCGAGGGGGCGAGGCCCTCTTCTTCCGCGTCCTCTTCGGGCGCCTCGGCACCATCGCGCTCGTGCCACTCGGCCAGGCGCCGTTGCGCGAGGAGCGCGCTCTCGAGAGATGGGACGACGAGCACGAGACGGCCATCGCGCTTCATCGACTTGCGCGCGACCTGGAGGATCGCATCGCGGAGCTCGCCGTCCGCCATGATCACGACGTTGGCGCACACGACGACGTGGGCGCGCACGCCGCGGACGGCGCGGCCATCGGAGGCGTCGAGCCTCCGGATCTCGACGTTCCGGCGCTCTCCGTGGTCCCGCCGCGCGATCTCGAGGAGCTTCTCCGAGTGGTCGACGGCGACCACGCGCCCGAAGCGCTCCGCGAGTCCTGCGAGGTACTTGCCCACGCCGCAGCCGAGATCGAGCACCGTCTTGTCGGGGCCCGCGAGCCCGTCGAGACACCGCTCGATCGCGCCGGAGAGGTCGGAGTCGAAGGAACTCAGAACCTCGTCGTCGTACCTCGCCGCGAGCCGGTCGCATCCCGTCCAATTGGGCCACGAATCGCCGCGAAACTCCAACGATGCGGACCCGACCGAGTCCCGTGCGGCGTCAGAAGTCGCAGTGGTCGCAGCGCGGGAAGTCGGGGTCGCCGCCGTCGTCTCCGGTGCAGAGGTCGACGAGGTTCTGGTTCCCCGGTCCGCCGTCGAACGGGCTCGTGACGCACAGGCCGAGGGTGCCTGTATCGATGTCGGAGCCGAGACAGGCGCCGTCGATGTCTCCGTCCTGGCCAAGGCTGCACGAGCACGTGCCGATATCGGCGGGGTCGCAGAAGTCCGTCGTGCAGTAGAAGGGGGAGCAGTCGATCTGGACGCCGTCGGGCAGGGTGCAGTCGAAGTCCTCCTCGCACGTGCACGAGCAGGCCGATCCGTCGTACGTGCAATCCGCGGCGCAGCCGAGCGCGCCGCCGCACTCTTCCTGCTGGGCGTCCGGGTGGTAGCCGCCAAAGGCGTCGAAACAGGTGTCGTGATCCCCGAGGTCGGCGCCATCGCATTGCTCGTCGCCTTCGACGATGCCGTTGCCGCAGATCGGACCTGGGGCCCCGGGCACGCACTGGAGCGACGGAGGGTCCCAATGCGTCCCGGGGCCGCAGAAGCCCGCGCCGACCGGGGGGAACCCGGCCGACGTCGAGACGACGACCTGCTGGGCGAACGACGCCGCGACCGCCTCGGTCGGATGGGCGTCACCGGTCGAGGGGCACGCGTTCCCGTAGCGACGCTCGGCCTTGTCGAACCGGCTCGAGAGCTTCGCGGAACACGCCTCGAGCTTCGTGTCGCGCTTGGCCGCGTCGCCATGCTTGGCGAAGTGCCCTTCGGCCTTCAGGACGCAGCGGACGAACGTGCCCGTGGCATCCTGCTTCTCGAAGACGCATCGCGAGACGTCGGTTGCTGCGGCCGAGACGAGGCTGGGCATGAGCGCGACGAGGATCGGGACGGCGAGGCGCATTCCACGAACTACATCGCAGGGAGATGTCCGCAGTCAATCGCCTTTCGAGCCGTCCCGTCGAAACGCGAGACGGTTTTCGTCGAGAAGGCGGCCGAGAACGCCGGCGGTGGGTCCGGGGCGAGGCGGTCGTGGTGTGGGACGCCGCAGGGCGCTGCATGCGTCGTGCGGGGGCAGGGGCAGGGGCGGGGCGGGCGCGTTAAAGCGCTCCCGCGGTCCCCGCCGATGTTCTCTTCAGCGAGGAGGGCGCGTCATGAAGTGGCTCTTGGCAATGGCCGTGATTGCAGGACTGCTCTGGTACGGCGGCGACCGATTCAACGAGATGATCGCGTCCGGTCGCCAGGCCGCGGGCGGGCTCGCGGAGCCGGTCTACGGGCTCGCCGACACGATCGACCAGACGAAGGCGCGGGTCGAGGAGACGAACCGCAAGATCGGCGCTCTCGCGGGCCACGCGGCCGCGCGGCCCTCCGCCGGCGGGTCGGCGCCCGCGTACGGTGCCGCGGCTCGACGCGATCTCGACGCGCTCACGTCGAGATAGAAGGCGCGTCCTTCATTCGAAGAACGCGCGGTTCTCGGCCAGGTTCTTCTCGACCTCGGCGACGACCGTCGCGGGATCCGCGTCGAGGTCGGCCGCCAGGAAGTTGGCCGAGAGAGCCCGCTCCTCGTCGGGATCTCCCTGGATCGCGCGCGCGATCCGGTCTCCGAGAATGAGGTGGGCCGGGAGGCCCGGGTTCTGGCCGGGCTCGCCATGATGGGCGATCAGCGCGTTGCTGATTCGTGGATCGAGTCCCCACTTCCAGGCGAGACACGACGCGACGACGTCGTGCGACGCTCCGAAGTACTCCCGCTCGTCCATCGAGGGTTCGTCGCGCTCGGCCATGTGGAGCTCGTCGAAGGCCTTCGGGTTGGTCAGGTGGTGCACGAGCCGTCCTGCGTCGTGGAGGAGGCCGCAGACGAAAGCGACGCCCCCGCGAGAGGCTCCGGTCGTCCGGGCGACGGTGTCCGCGGCGACCGCGGTGGCGAGGGAGTGGTCCCACAGCTGGCGATGGAAGCGGTCATCCAGATCGAACGCCGGCTTGAGCGCCGCGGCGACGATGATGTCGCGCAGCCCGCTCATCCCCACGGCACGGACCGCGTCCTGGAGCGTGTTGGGTGGGCTCGTCCGAACGTAGAATGCCGACGACGCCATGCGAAGAACCCGGGCCGCGAGTGCCGGATCCTTCTCGATGACGTCGGCCATCTCCGCGAAGTCCGTCTCGGGGTTCTGGACGAGGACGAGCGCGCGCGCCGCCACCTGGGGCAGCGGGGGCAGCGTGCAGTGTTCGCTCACGTCGACGAAGACCGAGCGGAGCTCCGGTGAGACCTGTCCCTGGTCGTTGATCGCGGCCTGAAGCATACCGGGTGGTCCCGCAAGGCGCGTGCCATGCCGGCCGGAGCTGGCGGGCGATTTCGCCCGTACGGGTTGCGGGTTTCTGTCCTTCGGCGTGCAGATTCGGAGGGACGAAGCTGCCGAGCGGTCGGCACGAATGTCCAGGGGGCTCCGTTTCCCCTCGGCCGACCGACTTGCTAGCCGAGAGGGACCTCATGCTGGAAGGT
>JAUIFY010000167.1 GCA_030430245.1 bacterium
CGGTCTCGAAGGTCGAAGAGCGTCTGCTTCAGATCCTCGTTGAGCGCGCAGCAGAGGCATCCGTTGTCGAGCTCCACGAACTGCTCTGCTCCGGCCACGCGCTTGCCGTCGATCCCGACCTCGCCGAACTCGTTCACCACGACGGCGATCCGCATGCCCGCCGGGTCGGCCAGGAGGCGGTTCAGCAACGTCGTCTTGCCGCTGCCGAGGAACCCCGACAGCACCGTGACCGGCACGCGTACGTCCACGGAGCTCCTCCATAGCAAAGAAACGGTCGAGAGCCCGGGAGGATCGAACGAACGTTCGGACGAAGTCGGCGGGCCGCGGCCCGCATTTCCCCTTGCCGGCGGAGGTGGCGCAACCGTACGGTTCGTTCTCCGATGGACTCCCTTCGCGATCTACTCCGCCCGGCGGCCCAGCTGGCCGAGGACCTCCACATCGTCCGCGCCGAGCTGGTGAATCCCTTGCACGCAAGGGCGATCGTCGAGCTCCTCGACCACTACGCACGCGAGCGCATGGGGATCGGCCGGCCGCTCTCCGAGGAGGTCAAGCAGAAGCTGATCCCGGGGCTTCGGGCTCATCCCGCGAAGCTGGTCTACCTGGCCTACCTGGGCGAAGAAGCCGTCGGCGTGATCATCTGCTTTCGCGGCTATTCGACCTTCCAGGCGCAGCCCCTGGTGAACATCCACGACTTCTGTGTGAAGCGTCCCTACCGAGGAAGGCGCATCGGACGAGAGCTACTCCGCCGCGTCGAAGCGAAGGCGCGATCACTCGGGTGCTGCCGCATCACCCTGGAGGTGCGCGAAGACAACGAGCGCGCGCTCCAGCTCTACGAAAGCGACGGCTTCGAGGGACAGCGCTCCCGCGACGGACGCCCCCGTACCCTCTTTCTCGAGAAGCCGCTCACCCAGAAGCCCGGGTGAGGCCGAACGCCACCGCCCGCGAGCCCCGCCCAACCGGCGAGCCCGCGAGCGGGCCGGCTCGTCGTCAGGCGATGGCGTCCTCGGCGCGAAGCGCGGCGATCTCGTCGGCGTCGAAACCCCACGCGGCCAGCGCCTCGTTCGTGTGCGAGCCGGCCGCCGGGGGCGGGCCCGAAATCTCGGCCTGGGTGCGGCTGAACCGGGGCGACGGCGCCGGCTGCACCACACCCTCGATCTCGACGAAGGTGCCGCGCGCCTTGTTGTGCGGGTGGTCCGGTGCCTCCTTCATCGAGAGGACCGGGGCGAAGCACACGTCCGTGCCTTCCATGATCGCACACCACTCGTCGCGCGTCTTGGTCTTGAAAACGGCCTCGACGGCCGGCTTGTTCTCGAGCCAGCGGGACCGATCCATCTGCGGCCCCAACGCATCGCCATCGAGCCCGGACTTCTCGAGCAGAAGCGCGTAGAACTGTGGCTCGATCGAGCCGATCGAGATGTGCTTCCCGTCCTTGCACTCGTAGACGTCGTAGAAGTGGGCACCGCCGTCGAGCATGTTCGTCCCGCGCTCGTCGAGCCAGAACCCCATCGCCCGCATGCCGTAGAACATCGCCATGAGCGTGGCGGCGCCGTCGACCATCGCCGCGTCGACGACCTGCCCTTTACCCGACCGCTGCTTCTCGATGATCGCGCACGCGATCCCGTACGCGAGCAGCAGCCCACCTCCGCCGAAATCCCCGACGAGGTTCAGTGGTGCGTAGGGCTTCTCGCCCTTTCGCCCCATGGGGTCCAACGCACCCGCGAGCGAGATGTAGTTGATGTCGTGACCGGCGGCTTTCGCCATCGGGCCATCCTGCCCCCATCCGGTCATCCGGCCGTACACGAGACCAGGATTGCGGGCCAGGCACGCATCGGGGCCGAGCCCCAGGCGCTCCATCACGCCGGGGCGAAAGCCCTCGAAGATCACGTCGGCCTTCTCCACGAGCTTCAGAACGACCTCGACGCCCTTCGGGCTCTTCAGGTCGACGCCGATGCTCTTCCGCCCCCGGGCGAGCAGATCGCCCGTGATCCCGGGACCCTTCACGCTCCCGGCGCGGTCGACACGGAGCACCTCGGCGCCCATGTCCGACAGCATCATTCCGCAGAACGGGCCGGGCCCGATGCCCGCGATCTCGACGACACGAATTCCCTTGAGTGGACCCACCTGTTTCTCCTTCGTCAGTGCCTGGGGACCCGGAGCCCCGCGAAGCCCGTCAAGACGTCGCGTCGGCGCCACGCAACCGCGACGCCACCTTCTCCAGCGCTTCGTCGAGCAGCGTATAGAAGACGGGCACGACCACCAAGGTCAGCACCGTCGAGGCCACGATGCCGCCGGCGACGACGACGCCGAGCGGTCGCCGACTCTCCGCGCCTGCACCGAGCCCGATCGCAATGGGAAGGATCCCGAAGAGCGTGGACAGCGCGGTCATCAAGATGGGACGCAGGCGCACTTCCCCAGCGCGAACGATCGCCTCCCGAACGCCACAACCGCCGTCACGCAGCCGGCCAGCGTAGTCGACGAGCAGGATCGAGTTCTTCGTCACCAAGCCCACCAACATCACCATCCCGATGAAGCTGTAGATGTTCAGCGTCATGTCCAGGACGACGAGGAGGCCGAGTGCGCCGAAGAGCGCGAGGGGCAACGCCAGAAGAATCGTGAACGGGTGCACGAAGCTCTCGAACTGGCCGGCCAGAACCAGATAGACGGCCGCGATCGCCAGAACGAACGTGAACGCGAGGCCGTCGAAGGACTCCTCGAACTCCTTCGACTCCCCGCTCACCGTCGTCGTGAACCCCGAGGGCAGGACCTCGCGTGCAACCTCCTGCACCTCCTCGAGCGCCGTTCCGAGAGGCTTCCCCTGTAGGTTCGCATCGATGATCACGGACCGCCGCCGGTTGTAGTGGTTCAGGCTGCTGGGACCGACACCCTCGTTCACGTTCACGACGCTCGCGAGCTGAACCAGCTCCCCCGATCGGCTTCGAACGTAGAGGCGTTCGATCTGCTGGGGTGTCATCCGGTCGGCGTCGGCGAGCTGCACGATCACGTCGTAGCGCTCGTTCCCATGGCGGAACTTGGTCACGTCGGCACCGCCCAGCAGGATACGGAGGGTGTTGGCCACGTCGGCAACGCTCACCCCGAGCGCGGCGGCCTTGTTTCGGTCGATCTCCACCCGCAGCTCCGGCTTGTTGATCCGCAGATCCGTATTGACGCCGGTCAATCCCGGGATCTCGCGGACACGCTCGACCATCCGCGGCGTGTACTCCTGGAGCGCTTCGAAGTCCGGGTTCTGGATCACGAACTCCAGCGGCTTCCCGCGCCCGCCCGTCGGGAGTCCCGAGAAGGGCGTCGCGAAGACACGGACCCCGGGAATCTCCGCGAAGCGCGATCGCAGCCACCGGAGCAGTTCGTGCTGAGACCGCCCCCGCTCCGAGCGATGCTGCAACCGCGAGAAGATGATTCCTCGATTCGGAGAGCCCACTCCCCCGGAGCCCGTGCCGATGAACGCCGTCCCCGCCCGCATCTCGGGGAGCTCGGCGAGAATCTGCTCGACCTGTATCTGCAGCCGATCGTGGTGCGCCAGCGTGGAGCCCTCGGGCGACTCGATGATGACGAGGAACCCTCCCCGGTCCTCGGGGGGCACGAACTCCTGGCCCACCAGAAGGAACAGGCCACCCGCCGCGGCCAGAACGACCCCGGAAGCGGCCACGACCGCACCCCGGTGCTCGAGCGCCCACTCGAGAAACGTCCGATAGCGGCCCCCCAGCGCCTCCAGCCCACGCTCGAACCGCGCGAACACACCTCGCGGCGCGTCGAGCTTCAGGATGCGCGAGCAGAGCATCGGGGTGAGCGTCAGCGCCACCAACGACGACGCCACGATGGCGACCGCCACCGTCACTCCGAACTCGAAGAAGAATCGGCCGATGATTCCCTGGATGAAGGCCACGGGGACGAACACCGCGACCAGCGTCAGCGTGGACGCGATCGCCGCGAACGCGATCTCGTTCGTACCGCGCAACGCCGCCGCCCGACGCTCCTCGCCTGCTTCCATGTGTCGGTGTGCGTTCTCGAGGACGATGATCGCGTCGTCCACGACGACGCCGATCGAGAGCGTGAGCGCGAGCAGCGTGAGACTGTTGATGGTGAACCCGAAGAAGTACATCGCACCGAAGGTCGCGAGGATCGACGTCGGAATCGTGACCGCCGGGATGAGCGCACTTCGTGGCGTGTGGAGGAAGAGAAAGATGACGAGGATGACGAGAAGCCCGGCCACGATGAGGGCCTCCTGGACTTCGGCCACCGACTCCTCGATGAAGCGCGCTCCGTCGTACGACACCGTCAGGCGATAGCCCGGCGGCAGGGAGGCCTGCATCGCCCCCACCTCGGCCCGCACGGCCCGCGCAACCGCGACGGCGTTGGCGTTCGATTGCTTCACGATGCCGATCGAGACGTGGGGGCGGAGGTTGAAGCGAGCGAGACTGCGCTCACCCTCGTCCCCTTCGACCGCGCGGCCGACCTCGCGGAGCCGCACCGGCACGTCGTCGCGGTACGCGACGATCAACTCCTCGAACTCCTCGGCCGATTCGAGATCACCCTCGGTCTTGACCACGAACTCCCGCGTCAGGCTTTCGACGCGCCCCGACGGGATCTCGACGTTCTCCCGCTGGAGAGCCTCGACGACGTCGGAAACCGTCAGCTGGTGTGCCCCCAGTCGAGCCGCGTCGAGGTAGATGCGAATCGCGAGGCGCTTCTCCCCTCCGATCGGAACGGAGCCGACCCCCGGCAGCCGCTGCAGGCGCTCCTTCACGACGTTGTCCGCGTAGCTCGAAAGATCGCGCAGACTCGCGCGGTCCGCGTTGAGCGACGTCCAGAGGATGGCGCGCGCATCGAGGTCGATCTTGCTGACGACCGGCTCCTCGGTATCGAGTGGCAGCTGCGAGCGTGCGCGAGCGACCCGGTCGCGAACGTCCTGCGCGGCGAGGTCGATGTCCCGATCGAGATCGAACTGGATCGAGATGTTGCTCACCTGCTCGACGCTCGACGACGTGAGCGTGTCGATCCCCTCGATCGAGCTCACCGCCTCCTCCAGGATTTCGGTCACCTCCTTCTCGACGACCTCCGGGCTCGCCCCGGGGAGTACGGTCACGACACTGACCGTCGGGAACTCGATGTTGGGCAGTTCCCGAACGGAGAGGTTGTCGTAGCCGATGGCGCCGAACAGGATCAGGACGAGGGAGAGAACCGTGGCCAGGACCGGCCGCTCGATCGAGAGAGACCAGGGAGACATGTCAGCTCGCGGGCGCCTCCGGGCGCTCGACCGCGCGCACCTCGCGCACTACGGCGGACTCGCTCTCGCTCAGCTTCTCGTGACCCGTGACGACGATCGTCTCGCCCGGGAGCACGCCCCGCACGATCTCGACGCGTCCGGGAAGCCGCACGCCCGTCTCGACCGTTCGGGCCGAGGCGGCGCCCTCCTCCACGACGAAGACGAGGAGACGTTCGGCGGTCGGCACGACCGCCTCTTCGGGGACGACCGGAGCGCCCGCGTGCCGCTCCAGCCGCACCTCCACCGTACCGAACTGCCCCGGCCGCAGAAGCCGCTCGGGATTCGGAACCTCCGCCTCGACGGTGACGGTCCGGTTCTCCGCGTCGACGGCCGGATCGATCAGCGTGATCCGGCCGGGGAACGGGTGCTCGGGGTGGCTCGAAACCAGCGCGCTCACCGGGAGGTCCGGGTGAAGCCGTGCGACGTAGCGCTCCGGCAGAGAGAACACGAGCTCCAACGGGTCGTCGTCGATCAGCAACCCGAGGGATTCGCCTTCGCTCACGAACGCCCCGGGGTCGACCCGAAGACGCCCGAAGACGCCGGCGAACGGCGCCTCGACCACGGTATCGGCGAGCTCCGCCTCGGCGAAGGCGAGATTGGCCCGCGCGACGCCGAGCGCCGCCGCCGTTCGCTCGTACTCGGACTCGACGTCGTCGTGGTCCTGCTCCGACGCAATCCCCTTCTTTCGTAGCGCCTGCGATCGCTCGAACGCCCGCTTCGCACTCGCCGCGCGGACCTCCGCCTCCGCAACCGCGGCCTTCGCCTGAGCGACGCGCGCGGCGAGATCCCGGTCGTCGAGGCGGACGAGCGCTCTCCCGGCTTCCACCCGCTCGCCTTCGCGCACCGGCAGGCTCTCGATGCGGCCCGCGCGGCGCGCCTTCACCTCGATCCTCTGGTCCGCCTCGAAGCTGCCGACCGCCTCGACGACGACGTCGACGTCCTCGGCCGCGACCACGGCCGTCTCCACCGCGACCGGCGGACGCTCGGCCGTTTCACTCGTTCCCGACGTCCCCTCGCAGCCGACGAGCGGGACCGCGGCCAGCGCGCACAGGCATGCGCGCCGTGCGGAGGAGAGCCCGAGAGCCATCGTCGCAGCATAGGCCACCCCGGTGGGCGTTCAAGCGAGCGTTGCGCAGCCCTTGACGAGCCGCAAGGCAGACCGGAGGATCCGCCGCGCATGCTGAACGGTATCTGGCTCTTCCTGATGCTCGGGTCGATCGTCTTCGCGGCGTGGACGGGCCGCCTGGACGAGGTGACGGCCGCCCTCTTTTCGAGCGCCGCCTCGGCGGTCACGCTCGTCCTCGGGCTCGTCGGCATCATGGTGTTCCTCCTCGGCCTGATGCGCGTCGCCTTCGACGGCGGACTGCGCGCGGCGATTGCCCGCGCTCTGGCCCCGCTCCTCCGCCGTCTCTTTCCGGACGTACCGCCCGATCATCCGGCCATGAGCTCGATGGTCATGAACATGGCCTCGAACATGAGTGGGCTCGGAAACGCCGCGACTCCGTTCGGCCTCAAGGCGATGGCCGAGCTCGACCGACTGAACCCCCATCCCGGTGCGGCGACCGACGCCATGGTCCTGTTCCTCGCCATCAACACGTCGGCGATCACGTTGCTGCCGCCGCTCGGAACGATCGGCGTCCGGCTGGCGGCCGGCTCCGACCATCCCGAGATCATCTGGGCCCCGACCCTGATCGCCACCACCTGCTCGACGGTCGCGGCGGTCGCCTCCTACTACGCGCTGCGCCGCCTTCCACGGTTCGCCCAAGGCCCGGTCGCGGGCGGTGCCACGGAGCGGACGCCGGTCGAGGAAACGGAAGCCGCCCCGGGCGACGACGAGCCGACGACCGGGGACCGGACGCCGTCGCGGGCGGCCCTCGCGCTCACCTTCATGGCGCTCGCGGCCGGACTCGCCCTCGACTTCACGCGCATCCTCGACGCGAACGCGTCGGGCGACGTGCTACGCGTGGCGGTCCAGCGGTGGCTCTTCCCTCTCCTGGTCGCGGGCCTGCTCCTCATCGGCTGGGCCGGGCGCGTCCGGGTCTACGAGGCCATGGTCGAAGGAGCTCGCGAGGGCCTGTCGGTCGCGGCGCGGATCGTGCCCTACCTCGTGGCGATCCTCGTGGCCGTCGGCATGTTCCGCGCGTCGGGGGCGCTCGACCTCTTCGTGTCGGCCCTCGATCCGCTCACGAGCCGCATCGGCGTTCCCGCCGAGGCACTGCCGATGGCCTTGCTGCGTCCTCTCTCGGGCTCCGGGGCTTTCGGGGTCATGAGCGAGATCCTCACGACCCACGGCCCCGATTCCTTCATCGGGCTACTCGTGAGCACGCTCCAGGGCTCGACCGAGACGACCTTCTACGTCCTGGCACTCTACCTCGGCGCGGCCGGCGTCCGGGACGGCCGGCATGCCCTTCTCGCCTGTCTCACCGGCGACGTCGCCGGCTTCTTCGGCGCCGTCGCGGCATGCCACTGGTTCTTCGGAGGCGGACCGGCGTGACTTGGAGAGACGCGTGCCGTACACGAACGGCATGAAATACCTGCACACGATGGTCCGCGTGAGCGACCTCGAGGAGTCGCTCGACTTCTGGGTGAACAAGCTCGGGCTCGAGCAGCTGGGGCGCTACGACAACGAGGCGGGACGCTTCACGCTGGTCTTCCTCGCGGCGCCGGGGAACTCCGACGCGCAGGTCGAGCTCACGCACAACTGGGACCCCGAGGAGCTGAGCGGTGGCCGGAACTTCGGCCACCTCGCCTACGCGGTCGAGGACATCTACGAGACGTGTCAGCGCCTGCGGGATGCCGGCGTCGTCATCAATCGCCCACCCCGCGACGGGCACATGGCGTTCGTGCGATCCCCCGACGGCATCTCGATCGAGCTTCTGCAGAAGGGCAGCTCGCTCCCCCCCCAGGAGCCCTGGCAGTCGATGGAGAACACGGGGACCTGGTGAGCGCGCCGGAGATCCTCCGCGGCAACCGTGCGACTCTCGACCGCGAGGCCGCCGACCGCGTCTCGCAAGCGGTCGAGGTCCGGCTGTCTTCCGCCGACCACGCCGTGCTCGGCGTGGTCGGCGGAAGAAGCGTCGGCGGCATCTACGCGGCCTTGCGCGACCGCGCACTGCCGTGGAATCGGGTTCACGTCTTCCTCGCCGACGAGCGACTCGTCCCCGCGTCGAGTGACGAGAGCAATTGGAAGCTCGTTCGAGCGGACCTGCTCACCCGGGCCGATGGCGGCGACGTTCTTCCTGCGTCGAACGGCCACCCGTACCCGTTCGACCCCGCTCGACCGGAAGCCGGCATCCCCGCCTACGACCGAGCCCTGGCCGACCTGGGGGGGCGCTTCGACGTCGCGATCCTGAGCGCCGGAGAGGACGGCCACACCGCTTCTCTCTTTCCCGACCATCCTTCGGTCCGCGACGACGCCACCGGTTTCGTGCTCGTCGAGGATTCACCGAAGCCGCCCCCGCGGCGCGTGAGCGCCTCGCGCGCTCTGCTCGCGCACACCGGGCTCGGCGTGCTGGTCTTCTACGGAGAGGAGAAACGCGCGGCGCTCGACCTCTTTCTCGCGGACGGCGTCCGAGTCGAGACCTGCCCCTCCCGGGTCGTCGCCTCGATGGATCGCGGCCTCGTCCTGACCGACCTTTCCTGAGCTCAGAAGCCGAGCAGCTTCTCCCGGAGACTCGGCGTGGGGGTCGGTCCGACGATCGGCTCGCTGCGCTCCACCCGATTGACGAGGACCCACTGCGAGCCGAACTGCGTGTAGCCCGTGATTCGGAGGAGTTGGTTCGGCGCAGCGGTGCGAATCTCCTCCAGGAACGACGCCCGTCCCTGGAAGATGAAATTCGGTTTGATCGGCTGCACCTGCGCCACGAGCTCCGCCGCCGTGGGGCCGGTCGTCGTGAGGGTGACGAGGTTCGTCAGCGCGAAGGGAACCAGATCGCCGTCGCCCACGCGCACCTGAAACATCTTCCAGGGCTGAACCTGTTCGCGGGAAGCCCCCAAATAGCCTTCGATTCGGACCTCGACCTGCCGCGGAACCCCGCCGATCCCGATCGTGGCCGCGAGAGCGAGAAGCGCGAGCGTCTTCATGCGGCAACGCTATCCGGCCTCGGGTCGTCGCGCCATACGCGGAAGGAACCGACAACGAGTGTCGAATCCGACCCATTGCTTGACAGGCCGTCAGGGATCCGATAGCGAGGCCTGGATCGCGTTTCTTTTCCTGTGGAAGGGAGTCTGTGGGATGTTGAAGGACGAGTCTCAGATCAGCCGCCAGGCCCGCTGGCAGCGCAAGCATCGCGCCATGGGTCTTTGCGTCCTGTGCAGCAAGCCGGCCTACAAGGGCTGGCGGTGCAAGAAGCACTACGAGCAGCACAAGATCACGATGCGGCTCCGCTACATCCCGAAGGTGCGCGGCCGGTACAAGGTCGGCGGCGCGTCCCTCCCCGAGTCGGGGACCACCCCCAAGAAGAAGACGGCGACGAAGAAGCGGGCGGCCAAAGCCACGACCAAGAAGACCGCGACCACGGCCAAGAAGACCGCGGCGAAGAAGGCGACGGCCCGCAAGGCGTCCGCGAAGAAGGCGAGCGCCAAGAAGACGAGCACGAGGAAGGCCGCCACCAGGAAGACCGCCGCACCCAAGAAGACGGCGGCGAAGGCGACCGCGAAGAAGACGACCGCGCGCAAGAAGGCGACCGTGCGGAAGACGACGACGCGCCGCAAGGCCGCGAAGGGCTGAGGCGGCCGGGCACCGCCACGGCTGCCCGCGAGATCGATCGATGGCCGGCGGAAACCGGATGCGCTCCGCGCATTGCTCGGGACCGGGCTCGGTAGAGATCCGAGAGTCGGAGATCCCCTCGCCCTGCTCCGAGGGCGAGGTCGTGGTGCGCGTGCGACGGTGCGGCATCTGCGGAAGCGACCTCCATTGGTTCCGTGGCCACACCCCCGCGCCGGCCGTGTGCCCCGGCCACGAGATCTCGGGGGTCGTCGCCGCCGTGGGGCCGGCGGTATCGGGTCTTCGAGAGGGCGATCGCGTCGTGCTCGAGGGGACCCGATCGTGCGGCGGCTGTCAGGCGTGCCGCGAGGGCAACACCCAGCTCTGCCGATCGCTGCTCGTCCTCGGCATGAACGCGCCGGGGGGGTTCGCGGACTACGTCCTGACCCACGAACGCCACGCCTTCGTGGTGCCCTCCGCCGTCGAGGACGACGAGATCGGCGAGTTGGCCGAGCCACTCGCCGTCGGCGTCCACGGCCTCGGCGTGGCGCGCTTCCGCCCGGGCCAGCGCGTGCTCGTCCTCGGAGCGGGCACCATCGGACTCCTCGGCTCCGTCGCCGCGCGCGAAGCGGGCGCCTCGGAGATCCTCGTCACGGCCCGACGCCCCCATCAACGAGACGCGGCGCGGGCCTGCGGCGCCCATCGGGTCCTCGCTCCCGACGACCTCGGAGCGGCGCTCGCCGATCCGAGCGAGGAGGGCTTCGACGTCGTCCTCGACACCGTCGGAGACGATCCGGGGACGAGCCTGGCCGATGCCTTCGCCGGGGTGCGGCCCGGGGGCGCGGTCGTGGTTCTGGGAATCTACGCCGAGAAGCCCCCGATTGACGCACTGCGTCTCATGATGCACGAGATCCGCCTCGTGGGATCGCTGTGCTACGGGCGCGTCGGCGGTCGCGCGGACTTCGAGGTCGCACTGGACATCCTCGCCCGCCGCGGCGACGCGCTGCGAAAGACGCTCGTCACGCACCGCGTGCCACTGGAGCGGCTCGGAGACGGGCTGCGGCTGGCGGACGACAAGGCCTCGGGCTCGATCAAGGTGAGCATCGCGGTCTCCGACCCGGAAACGTCGGATCCGACGTAAGGAAGCGGCTTGCGTGACGTCGATTTCGGCCCGATGGCGGCGGGTGCGGGCGTCCTTCCAGGTGGCTCCTGGGTCGGGATCGGGGATGGCTCCGACACGGAGCGATCGCGGGTGAAGGCCGTCCCGAAGCGCCGGGCGGCGCACGGGGAGGACCCGGAGAGCGTCCACCAGCGAGGGCTCGATTTCCTGGAGCGCTGCCGCGCGGGGGCACCCGGGGTCCGAGAGGAGTTCGTCGACGGCTACGGAGCGTTGGTGCGGTTCGCGATGTCGTCCGTCTTGCGGCAACGAGGGGTTCGAATGGAGCCCGAGGAGACCGAGGATCTGTTCCAGTCGCTCCTGCTCTCGTTCTTCGATCGCGATTGCCGACGCCTCAAGCTCTACGACGGCCGCGGCGGCGCGTCGTTCGCAACGTTCGTTCGGGTCTGCGCGACACGACAGACGCTCGACCACCTCCGGCACCTTCGCCGCCAACCGACGTTCGTTCGCGACGACGGCTCGACCGACGGCCGCTCGCTCTTCGAGGACATGCCCGATCCGACGGCCGACCCCGAGGCCGCCGCGGCGACCGAGGAGCGACTCCGGCAACTCCGCGAGCTCGTCGCCGCGCTGCCCAGCCGGGAGCAGCTCCTCGTGCGACTTCACTTCGTCGAGGGTCGCTCCGTTCCGGAGGTGGCGCGCGTCCTCGGCATCACCGACAACGCGACCCACGTGCTGAAGTCGCGCCTTCGTGCAAAGCTACGGGAGCGCATGGAGCTCGGCGACGATGAGTGACTTGCTGCGACAGGCGTTGCGCGACGTACCCGACGAGCCCCACGTCGACGAGGGCAGGCTCGCGCGCTATCTGGACGGAACTCTCGTCGCGGCAGAGCGCGACGAGGTGGAGGGACACCTGGGCCGATGCCCCCGCTGCGCCGAGGAGCTCGCGCTGGCGGGTCACGTCGAGATCGAGGCGGAGGCATTGGACGAGGTCTCGCGCGCTCGCGTGGCGGCACGGTCGCGACGCGCCGTGAGCGCAGCGCGCCCCGCGCGCTCCCGCGGATGGCTCCGCATCGCTGCGGGCGTCGTGATTCTCGTCGGCGCGGGACTCCTCGTGCGCGAGGCCGGCCGCCTCGTCGCGAGCCGGATCGAGCCCGTGCTCGTCGCGCAGATGGAGACGTGGAGTGGACGCGACGTCTCGTCCACCGGAGCGGCTCTCACGCTCGCCGGAGGACCGGGAATCGAGCTGACGGGCCTGCAGATCGGCGACGACGACCGCTTCTCGGAGCGCACGTTCGCCTCGGCCGAGCGCGTCGCCCTCCACGTGGAGCCGACGGCGTTGCTCGGCGGGCGACTCGATGGCTCGATCGAGCTCGACCGCCCGGTCGTGCGCCTGGTGCGCAATCCCCTCGGCCAATGGAACGTCGAAACGCTCGGCGGCGGCGAGCTGGGCGCCCGGGCACGGCACGGCGCGGTCACACCCGAGATCGAGCAGGCCCTGGCCGATGCGGCGAAGGGGCTTCCGCCCCGGGGAGCCACCGGCGACGCGGTGGTCGAGCTCACGTCTGCGAGCATTCACGACGGGGTCCTCGAGATCGCGGACCTGTCTCGTCGCGGCAAGGCTCTTCGGCTCGAAGACCTCGACCTCGACTACCGCGGTGCCCCCGGCGGGCGGGCCTCGGTCTCCCTCGAGGGGCGTCTGGGCCCCGACCAGGATGCCGTGAGCCTGCGCGGCGAGATCGGGCCCTTCGAAGGAGACGCGACGCCGGTGTACCGCTTGCGTCGCGTCGCCCTTCAAGCGGTTCCGGTGGCGGAGATCCCGGGGGCCCCGGCGTCGGTCGACGGGCGCCTCTCGTTCGTCGGGCACCTGGAGAGCGCCGGTCGTGCGCTCGGCGACATCGTGGCCGCCGCGCGCGGCGCCGGGGAGATCGGACTCTGCTGCGGCGCATTCGAGGGCCGAAACCTCGCGCACGACCTCATGGGACAGATCGCCCGACTGCCCGGCGGGATGGACGTTCTTCGCCAGGTGCAGGGCCACGCCGCGCTCGCCTCCACCCTCGCCGCCCCGAACACGAGCTACGATCGCGCGACCGGAATCGCCGATCTTCAGCCCGGCACCCTGCACGTGGCCGGCCTCGAGATCGACACGGCCCTCTTCCGCGCCGATGCGGACGCGTCGATCGGCCTCGAGGGCCACCTGGCGGCCGAGGGCTCGATCGAGCTCGCGCCCGAGCTCGCCGCCATCGTCCTCGCCGCGGCGCCGGCCTTGGCTCCTCTCGCCGACGACGACGGCACGATCGACGTCCCGGTCCGAGCCAGCGGAAGCTGGAACGACCTCGAGCTCGAGATCGACGCGACCCGGGTGGCCGCCCGGATCGACGATGGACGGACGCCGAACGCGCTGCTGTCGTTCGCCCGGCGACTGTGGAACGTGCTGGCTGGCTGACGAGCCCGGAGGGTCTCAGGCCAGCTCGTCCGGGTCCTTTCGCGGTAGCAGGAGCAACACACGCGTCGCGCTGCGGTCGATCGAGCTGATGATCAGCAGATCGCCGTTCGAGTTGATGTCGGCGATCGAGATGTCGTTGACCAGGACGCCGCCGTCGACCTCGGCCCCGAGCTCCAGCAGCGTCTCCAGCGGTCCCCCGTTCCAACGGATCAATCGCCGGCCCGAGATGCGGCGGTCGCCCGTGTCTTCGTCGATGATGCCGAGTCGCGCCACGAAGACCACATCGCCGTTCACGCCGACACGAACCTGGTCGATGTCCAGAATGTCCTGCGGATCTCCGTTGTGATCCTCGACGAACTCCATGCCCTCGTGGGCGATGTAGGAACGTCGGCCGTCCTTCCATGCGCGAAGGCTCGTCAGATTCCGCCCCGCGTCGTCGGACTCGAAGATGACGCGGTAGATGATCTGATTGTCCCGATCGATCCCCTCCGCCCGGTTCGAGTCGGCAACGCTCGATGCGGAAGCATGGACCCTCCCTCCAACCCGAGCGCAATCATGCCGAAGCCCGCCCGGCCCGCCCGCCTCCGCCGAAAGCCGTCGACCCGCAAGCGAGCCCGCACGCTCCCGCGAGTGCTGCGCGCGCTCGCGATGCTGGTGCTCGGCGTCATGATCGTTCCGATCGTTCCGATCGCGACGCTGCGCTTCTTCCCTCCGCCGACGACTGCGTTCATGCTCGCGAGTCGCTCCCACGATCCCGCGACCGGACGTGCCTGCCCGCGCGTCGACTACCGGTGGCAGCCCTCGGCCCGGATCCATCGCCGCCTCGCGCGCGCCGTGGTGGTCGCCGAAGACCAACGCTTCCTCGAGCACGCGGGCTTCGATACCCGCGCCAGCGCCGGCGCCCTCGAGGACTACGCCGCGGTCGAGGCCATGCGCGGCGCGAGCACGATCTCCCAGCAGGTCGCGAAGAATCTCTT
>JAUIFY010000168.1 GCA_030430245.1 bacterium
TCGTCAGCGGCCGGCTCTGGCCAGTCTCCACCTCCAACTCGAAGACGTCCCCGACCAGTGCATCGAGATACACGAGGTGGGAGCCGTCCGGCGACCAGTCTGCGCGGAGCGCCGGGGCGCGCAAGGGCGTGATCCATTCCGGCAAGTCGTCGGCGGGAGAGCCGGCCCGGATGCCGAGGTTCTCGGCGCGGGTGCAGCCGACGCCGCACGCCACGAGCAGGCAGAGCAACGCTGCGGCCCCTGCGAGTCGGTCGGTGGGACCGTTCCGACCGGCCCCCTCCCATCGCGTCGAACGACTCCTTGGATCCCGCGGGGGGGACTCTCGGTGTGCGGTCTGGCGCCGCGCGCCTCCGCGCCGTGCGCCGAGAGCGCGGTGTCTCGACGCTCGGGCGGAGGTTGGGGATGTCCCGATGTCCTTCATCACGAGCGTGATGACGACGGGCGGGGGGGCGCGGCCCGGCGGCGGCGCTTCTCGGTCCTCCGCGCAGGACTTCCGGCCCGCGCGTTCGTTTCGCCTTCCTCGCTGGTGGATCCGCAGAGTAGATCGGCGAGCGCAGCAGCGAATCGATCCGGGCTCACTCGTTTGTAGGAGGCGCCGAAGAAGCGGCCGGCGAGGTGATAGCCCGAGAGCGCCGAGATCACGACCAGCGCCAGCGCCTCCGGGTCGTCGTGCTCGATGGTGCCGCCTTCGCCGCTTCCAATGAGAGCGGCTTCCCGGCTCGCCCATTGGTCGAGCATCGTGCGCCGAATCGCCTGGCGGAGGTTGCCCAGGCGGGGGCCCTCACGGCTGAGGATGCGAATCAGCGCCTCGTGTCGTGCGAAGCCCTCGAGCGACTCGTGAAAGGCCAGCGCCATGCCATCGCGGCGTGAGGCGAAGGTCGGCCGCGGCCATCGCATGCGGTCCTTGTGCCGCGCGGCGGAGCGCGCGATTTCCCGCTCGATCACCGCCGTAAACGCAGCCTCCTTCGACGCGAAGTGTCGGTAGAAGCCTCCCGTCCCTGGTTTGAGACCGGCTTCACGCTCGATCTCGGTGATGGTCGCGCCGTCGAACCCCTTCTCGGAGAAGAGGCGTAGAGCAACGTCGAGGATCGTGTCGACGCGCTGCGTACGAGGTGCGCTCTTCCTTGCGGCTCGTTTGGGGGCCACGATTCGAGGCTCGTAGCACGACCGGAGCTCGTCCTCCAAGCCGGGGCCCGCCTCTTGTAAGAAGGTTCTTGCACGAATAACTACAAAATTTTTTTATGCAAGAACACTCTTGCATTCGAGACTCGCTCGTCCTAGACGGGAGGCCATGCCACCTCTCCCGCTCGTCGCGATTCTCGGGGTAGTCCTCTCCGTGCTCCTGGGGGCTCCGGCAAGCGCGCAGCTCCTCGGCGATCCGGATCGCGGCACGCTCGATGGTACGCCGCTCGACGACCTCCCGCCCCACATCGATGTCCTCACCGACTTCGGCCTCCGCCCGGATTGGTCGCCGGACGGCGATCGGATCGTCTTCCTGGATCGCGCCCCGCTCGGCGACGTCTACCAGCTCGATCCCGCTACGGGTGTCACTCGTAGATTGACCGGCGGGTTCGAGCACATGGGCTTCTCTCGCGCGCACTACCTGCCGACGGGCGATCTGCTGCTCTGCGGGCCGACGTCGGGGCCGCTTCCAAGCGACACACGACCCGAGGCAGGCAGGTTCACCGGTGTCATGTCGGCATTTCTCGCGCCCTTCGATGAGCCGCCGCAGCCGCTCGGGATCTCGTGCTGGGAGGGCTTGGCTTCGTCCGACGCGTCGCTTCGGATCGCGTGGAACCGCTCCGACATCGACTACACCGACCCGGATCTGGCCGATCGCGTGGTCTTCGGCATCTCGGAGATCTGGACCGGCGAGTTGCGCTACGAGGGGGAGCGCGTCTCGGTGGTGAATGTGGCGCGCGCGATCGACCGCACCGCGGTCTCGCCGATCGCGGTTCTCGAAGTACAGGACTTTCGTGCGGGTACCGACGAGCTCATCTTCACCGCGTATGCGCACGAGGGCGGCGAAGTGATGGGTGTCGATCTCTCGACGGGTGTCGTGCGCAACTACTCGCAGAGCTCGGTGTACGAGGAGGCCGAGAGCGTCGCGCCAGACGGCGCTTGGGTGCTCGTCGAGCGGGATCTGGAAAGCAACGCGATCCCTGGCCCGCTCGACATCTGGCGCCTGCCTCTCGACGGCTCGGAGGCGTGGGACCGCCTCACCCATTTCAACCGCTATCGGGGTGGTTGGTACGCCTCGAACCCGGCGGTGAGCCCCGACGGCACACACTTCGCCTTTCAGCTTTCGATCGACGGGGATGTGGAAGGCGAGGGTCGAGGACTCCTTCTCTTCGACATCGAGGGGAGCGGCCGGGAGCCAGCGCGACCGATTGGAATCGGTCCGATTCGCCGGACGTTCCGGGAGGCGGGCCCACGGTGCGCCGTGAGGGTCCCGAGGCGCTCCTCGTCGGGTCGCTGAAGTACGGGGCGAGGTTCGCCGGGATCCCGGTGAACGCGACGTCGCCGCCGGAAGCGCCTGCGAAGAGGGAAGGGGGCCGGATCGAAGGCCTCGAGGTCGGACTCTGCGACGCGGCCGTCTACCACGCAGTGAGTCGGGGCCGAGTACGGCGGGTGCAGAGCCCCGCGGTTGGAATGGCCGCTGGCGTCCGAGGCCTCGGCGTCGCGAGCCACCAGCACGAACCCGACGAGAGCCGACGTCGAGCTGTACGTCCGTCCGGTGCGCGGCGGTCGTGGGGTGGAGGCTCTAGCGTCGCTGCCATCGGCGCGTCGCTATGGCTCCGGTCGTTCGAACACGAGGGCGTAGTCTCGGGTCACGAAGTTGCTCGACGGCCACTCGGCGATTTCGCGTCGACGCCGGAAGCCCGCGGCTTCGAGTTCGCGCACGACGATCTCCGGTACGATGCCGTGACCTCCGCGGTCCTCCGGGATCCCGTCGGGCGTCCAGAGCCAGAGCCACCAGGTCGGCGGGAAGTCGATGATCACGAGGCGACCGCCCGGGCGCAGAGTCTCGAAGAGGCTCGCGGCGAACGGTTCGGGATCGGTCAGGTGGTGGTAGACGCCCCGCATGTAGGCGCCGTCGCAGGAATGCGGGGGCAGGCCGGTGGAGCGCACCTGAGCCGCCTCGACGACGACGCGGTCGGCGCCGGCCTCTGCAGCCGCGGCGGCGATCTCGGCGCGCTCGTCCTCGCCGATCTCGGTCGCGTAGACGGTGCCGCCAGGCCCGACCGAGCGCGAGAGCGCGATCGCGTAGTCGCCGTCGCCCGCGCCCAGGTCGGCGATCACCGCGCCCTCTCGGATCTCGAGCAGGTCGCCCAGTAGCTCGATTTCCCGGTCGAACTCGGAATCGGCGCGTGAGGACGACGCGATGGCCGTCACGGCGAAAGCGAGAGTCGCGCCGCAGAGAGCGAGCCGCCCTCGAAGGCTTCGGGTACTCACGTCGCATCTCCTCTTCTGGGTGCGTGCTCTGCGAGGCTCTCGCGTAGCTCGCGCAACAGTTCGGCTGCGCGGCTCAGCTCGCGGAGGGGCAGATCGGCGGCGAAGCCCGCGGCCCAGCGCGACTGGCGGCGCTCCATCGCCTCCAGCCGCCGCCGCCCTGCGACGGTGAGCGCGGCGAGCCGCGATCGCTTGTGCCGCGGGTTGGGCTTCATGCGGACGAGCCCCATCGACTCGAGCTCGAGGACCATCCGTTGCACGGGCTGCCGCGCGATGGCTCGTTCGCTGGCCAGCTCGGGCACCGTGCAGGGGCCCCGCGCGATGCTGCGCAGCAGTGAGACCTGGCCGTTCGTGAGGTCGGAGGGGCCGGCAATCGCGCGACTCACCGCGGCAACGTGGAAGTGGGTGAGGGTGACCTCGATCAGAAGCGCCTTGAGGGCGTCCCCGCGGGCATCGGTGGCGGTCGGTGTGGACGACATCTTAGGTGTCATTTTGAGGAACGACATCCAAGATGTCAATATGGCATGAGGCCGCCCGGGTCGTCGGGTGACGACGGTCGCGCTCCATGGTGAGCGCGGTCGATGACGTACCCGACAACATGCGGCCGCCGGGCCTGCTGTCGCGGGGCCCTTTGCACCCCCGCTTGCGTGAGGTTTGCGTGAGGACCGGGCCTGAACGGCAGCTTTTGCGTTGATCCCGGCGCCGCGCTCTTCCAGAATCCCGTGGTTCCGAGTCGGGAGTACCTTGCTCACCCGAGCCGCACGCGAGGTGCCGGCGTGGAGAAGGCTGGGCCCCACGACATCGCTCAGCCAGGAGAGGTCATGCGCCAGCTCGTCGCCATTCTCGCCGCCCTCGGGTTCCAGGTCGCGTCGCCGGCCCTCGCAACGTTCGAGGGCCTGAACGGACCCATCGTCTACCAGGTCACCCGCAGCGGCTTTGGCAACATCAGTGCCGGAAAGGTGACTCCCGGAGAGAGCCCGACATCGCTCGGCCTCAGCGGCCTAGGGTACAAGGTCGACATGTACTACGCGCCGGACGGCGAGCGCGTGGTCTACACGGTCTACGACCCCACGAATACGACGATCTCCTCCCTGCGCATTCAGAACATCGTGCAGGGGGGAGGCAGCGTCCTCGGCATTCCTCCCGTGCAGACCACGGCCGTGATCAACGGCGAGTCGTACACGACCGATTGGTACCCCCGTCACCCTTCGTTCACGGCCGATGGTCGTGGAGTCGTGTTCTCGCAGGCCGGGCACATTCGTCTCTACGACCTCGACACCGACGCCATCACGGATTTGACCGCTGGGGGAATTCCGACCAGCCGGGGCGACTACTACTGGCCCACGGTGTCCTCGGACGGAACGATGGTCGCGTTCCAGATGCTCACCGGCAGCGCGATCGGTGTGATGCCGATCACCGGGGGCGGCTTCAGCTCCATCGGCGCGGGGCTGGTGATTCCGACGTGGCACCCGACGAAGCTCGAAATCCTGGCCGTCGACGTGGACTTCTCGAGCCATACCCGAACCTTCTACGCGCTGACTCCGGCGGGTGTGGCGACGCCCGTCCACACCGCCCCGGGTTCCTCCGTTGGGGGCGACAGCGATCTGGGGCGCTTCCGTGCGGTCTGGTCTCCGGAGGGCGACAAGATCGCGTACACGGTGCTGAACGAGGACGCGGGTCTCGGGGCGTATGGCAACGCCCTCTACACCTACGAGGTTGGTGGCTCGGATCCGCCCGAGATCGTCGCCACGATGCCCTCGTCCTCCGGCAAGGTCTGGCATGCGGTTCGCCCGACCTGGGGTGCGAAGGCAGCCGTCGACCTGACGGTCGACGTGGTCTCGCCGGTGACGGACGTCGGCGACGACTTCGAGGTTCGGTACGACATCTCCGTATCGAACCTCGGTCCGGCCGACGCTTCGGCGGCCCGCATCGAGATTCGACTCCCGGACCAGGTGAAGTACGTATCGTCGTTGGCTCTGGGCGCACCGTGTGAGGAGAACGGAGTGCGTACCGGAGGCCCGGACGATCCCATCGAGACTCGGAAGATCTTCCCTGCGGGTGGATTCCTGGTCTGCAATGTGGACGTGCCGGGCAACGGGAGCGTGTTGATTCAGATCGAGACGGAGGTCACCAACTCGGCCGATCTCGGTCGGGAGCGCACCGACGTGGATCTCGCCTCCGATGCGCGGCCGTACTGGAGCCTCTTCGTCGAGGCCAACCCGAAGGCTCCGGGTTCCACGCGGTTGCTCGAGTCGGACTACACCAACAACTCGCAGGAGAAGGTCCTCGCCGTGCAGCCGCTGCTGTCGCCGGGGTCCACCGCAGACACCCTGCAGCTCCTTTCGAGCGGCGTCGGTGCCGGGTTCTTCGAGGCGGAGACCAGCGACGAGAGCTGCACCGGCTACCAGCGTGAGCTTCTGGCCCGGCTGAACGCGCTCCGCGGTGACGGTAGCGGCCTGCCCGGGTTGTCCTACGGCCCGGTGACCGACGAGGGCCACAACGGCGTCGTCGTGTACGAAACGGGAACGAACTACCGCAACACCGGAGTGGTTCTCCACGGCACTGCCGCCCCGTCGCAGTACTCCGTCCTCTTCCCGACGGCGTGGACCGACGACTACTTCGCCACGCCCATCCAGGATTGGCAGCAGGGAAGCGGGGCCGGGATCACGCCTCTGGCCGCCGACAAGGACGTGCACCAGAACGCGGGCACGGAAGGAATGTACTTCGAGGGGGTGTATCCCGGAGACAGCGAGCCGGTGGACGCCGGGCTCTCCATGGTCGGCTTCTGCGCGGCCGCCCCGAATGCGACGGGCGTCTCGACGGGGAGCCCGGTCGAGCTGCGAATCACGAACTCCGTCGGGCAGCAGATCCGAACCAACGGATCGCGCATCGTCGCGAACGAGCTCTCCGAGAATTTCTTCGCCTACAAGTTCTTCGATCCGTCGAACGATACCGTCGACTGGGACATGGTGCTCCCGCCCGATCGCTACGTCGTCGAAATCATCGGGATCAAGACCGGGCCCTACACCCTGACCTTGCGGACCTACGACGCCGACGGCGAGGTCGTCGAAGTCGTGCACCAGGGAACGGCGCAGACCAATCGCTCCGAGACGTTCGTGACCGCACTCGCAGAATGCCCGCCGAACGCCGTGGATTCCGATTCGGACGGTGTCTGCAACGGCGTCGACAACTGCCCGCTCGATCCGAACGGCGATCAGGCCGATGGAGACTCCGACGGCTTCGGCGATGTCTGCGACTCCTGCACCGGCGCGGATACGGATGCCGACGGCGTCTGCGACGACGTCGACAACTGCCCGGACGACTACAATCCCACCCAGTACGACGAGGAGGAGGACGGCCTCGGCGAAGCGTGCGATCCCTGTCCGCTGGACGAGATCAACGATCCCGATCAGGACGGTCTCTGCGCATACGACTACGAGTGCGACAGTGGGGAGCCCGAGTTCTGCGACCCCGAGTTCGAGGAGTGCTGTGATCCGGAGTTCGAGGAATGCTGTGACCCCGAGTTCGAGTTCTGTCCGGAGCTGTCGTGCGAAGACAACTGCCCACTCGTCTCGAATCCCGACCAGTTCGATTCGGACTTCGATCTCGTCGGCGACGTCTGCGACCCGTGTCCGTTCGATCCCTTCGACGCGTGCCCGGGCGCGCAAGACAGCGACTCGGATGGGATCTACGATGCGGTCGACAACTGCCCCGCGGCCCCGAACCCCGACCAGGCTGACGCCGATGGAGACGGTCTGGGCGACGTGTGTGACTCCGAGACCTGCGGCGACGGGGTGATCGAAGGTGGGGAGGAGTGTGACGACGGAGCGCTAGCTTCGGGCGACGGTTGCTCGGCGACGTGCGAGATCGAGTCCGGCTACGTTTGCGGGGGTGAGCCCTCCACGTGCACGAGCGCCGCATCGCCGCTGGATCCCTTCCTGGTGTACAAGGTGAAACGGACCAAGGGCGCACCGAAGTCGTTCGCCTTCGGCCCCGTCCAGTTGACGGATCAGTTCCGCTCGGCCGCCTACCGCATCGACAAGCCACTGGGCCTTGCCGTTCCGGCAAGTACGAACGGCGACGGGATCGGAGACCCGGTCACCCATCTCTTGCAGTACCTCGTGAAGCCGATGAAGGGCGAGACGAAGTTCGATGGGCTCTCGGGCGTGCGGATCTCGAATCCATGCAGCGATCTGCTCGTCGAGGTCGGAAAGCCCACGAGCTTGCTGGTGCCCACAACTGTCGGCGTCTCGCAGCCGGTCGCGGCGCCGGACGACGCCATCCACGGCGTGGACCACTTCCTCTGCTACCAGGCGAAGGCGCAGACGAAGCTCGAAGACGGAACGAAGCTCCCCAAGTTCCCCAAGGGGATTCAGGTGGAGGTCTCCGATGCGTTCCAGACACGGCGATACGACCTGAAGAAGATCACGAGGCTCTGCAACCCGGTCGACAAGTCGGGTTCGCCCGCGTACCTGGCGGGACCGAACAAGGGCGAGCCGAAGCCCATCGCGCCGGCCAGTCGTCGCAACCCCGAGGATCATCTCGTCTGCTACCTGGCCAAGCAGGCGAAGAAGGCGATCGAACAGGACGGGTGCGGCCCGGCACCGTCCGACGAGCCGGCTCCGAAGATCGATCCCGCGCCGGAGAAGCACCAGAGAATCGAAGGCCTCTACGTCGCGAGCCAGCTGGGAGAGGACCAGCTCGATACGATCAAGGAGACGGAGCTCTGCTTGCGATCCGAGAAGCTCCTGCCGTAGTCGGGGGGCTCCAGCTTCGCGTGATGCGTGCACGGCGGGATGCGATCCAAGTCGAGGGGACTCTTTTCCCCGAGCTTCGCGGCTGCTTCGAAGTCACGTCGGTCTCGACCTCAGGTCCAGCGCCGAGGCCTCCTGCGCCCGGCCAAGGTCGGGTCACGAAGGCGCGGGCACCCGCACGGCTCGCGGCACCGTCCACGTTCCGGACAGCGCCTCCCGGGTCGGTCCGTAGAAGCGCATCACGAGGTAGAACGGACCTGGAGGCGAGGGCAGCCAGTTTGCCCCGTGCTCGGGGCCGGGCGATTCGGTTTGGATACGGATCGTGAGCGAGCCGTCGGCGTCCCGGACGATTCCCCGCGAGCGATCGCCGATCGAGTACCGGTCGATTGGGTTTGCCGCGAGCCACTGCTCGGGCAGCCGGTACATCGTCACCGACCAGAAGAGCCGGGCCGGGGGCTGGGGTGGGAAGCGCAGCTGGTAGCGCCGCGAGCCGTGGAGAGGTTCTCCGCGGTCGTCGAGCCCCACGGCCTCGTAGATCGCCTCCTCGTCGGGAAGTCCGTAGATCCCGACCATCACGCCGGCGGCGCGGCGAACGAAGTCCGTGCCGTGGTGCGTTCGGTCTCCGAACAGGCCGCGGGAGCCGCGCGCGGCGACGAGCGCGCTCCGGATGTTTCCGAGACCTTCCTCCACGCCGGCCGCCATCGCCGCGCGAGTCGACGGGTCGAGGGATTCGGCGTCGAACGGCCGGTTCGGGCCGATGCCGATCCTCGAGAAACGCGCGAGGAGGTCCGCCTCGGATGGATGCGGCTGGACGAGCGAGAGAATGAAGTTGAGATAGGAGACGAAGCCCGGTCCGAGGGCCCGCTCCTCGTCCCACACGGGAAACGCGATTGGCGGCACGGGCGGCGGCGGCTTGCTCGCCGCGAGCTCGGAGAGCGGCATCAGTCGGTACTGCCTCTGCACCGCACGGAGGCCGTCCACGTCATCGAGGCCGTCGAGGCTCGTGCGCCCGAGGCATCCGACGATCCACGAGGTGGCACGGATCTCGACGACTCCGGCGGGAACCTCGCCCTCCCACGTCGGCCCCACGAAGAGGTAGGTTCCCCGGTGGTTCCCGCGCGCGCGAGTCCCGACCATCGGCAGGTAGTGGGTGTAGAGATCGTGGGCGGGGAGGACGTAGTAGCGCCCGGCCTCGACGTCCGGCACCGACAGGGCGATCGGCTCACGGCGCAGGTCGAGCCAGCACCACGAGTACGGTGTGTCGTTGTTCGGCGTGACGATGTCGGTGTCGTCGGGCGACGACGGCCGCGCGTAGTGACGAAAGCGGTTGAACCCTCCGACGTACCCGGCGAAGTCCGGTCGCTGCGTTTGCTGGTAGAGGGTCTTGTAGTTGAAGAGCAGCGGGTACGCGTAGACGAAGGCCTCACGTGCCAGCGCCTGCGTCTCCTTCGGATCCGAAGCCACGGCCTCCTATTGCATGGTCGTCGCGCCTTGCGCCACGGGTGGACCGCACGAAGCGGAAAGGCATGCGTGGACGGAGGCGCCTGCAGGACGGCGAGGTCGTGCCCCTCCCGGCATCCGCACTAGGCGGCCACGGGCACCCTCCCGCGCGCCTTCGTCGGATCGCGCATCGCCAGGAGCGGTACGCCGACGCCGTACGTCGCGAAGTGTCCGTGCGGCGATACCTCGAGAAAGCAGATCGCCACCCCAGATTCCGGCTCGTGCGCCGTCGCGCGACCGAGTGCGTCGAGCACCTCTCGACCCACCTCGTCCGCACCGAGCACGCGGGCGGTACCCTCGAGCGCGATCGTCGCCTGTGGAATTCGGATCCATGGCATCAGTGGCACCCGCTTCGGGATCGTCACGTTGAGCGCGACGTGAGGATTGCGCCGGATGTGCTTCGCCTTCCACGAATCAGCCGCCACCCGGATGGAGAGCTTGCCGCCGACCACCACGTACACGATCCCCGCCGATCGCGCCTCACCTCTCGGCGTCACATACGAGAGCACGGCGAACGATCGCCTCTCGATTTCTCTCCAGACGAGCTCCGTCGTGATGGGCGCCGGCATTCGTGTTCTCCTCGTCCTGCTCGAACCTCGCTCACGTCTCGCTGCGCAGCACGCGACACGTCACGCCGAGCCGCTCCGTTTCCTGCACGAACAGCGCCTCATCCGCGGGGCAGAGCGTTCGCGTGCAGAACGCCGGGAGGTTGTCGTGGCACGGGGTGGCGAGCTTCGGCGGCATGATCTCCACGGCGCGCAACGCGTCTCGTTCGTCCATCGTGTCGCCATCCCGGAGTCGACGACGATCGCGTCGAACTCGTTCGGGGAGGAGCTCGTCATGTCGCTGCCACCACACGCGCTACGTCGGCGCCGCGACAGGACGTGGAAGCGTCGCCGAGCCAGGCGGCAGATATCGCGCTCTCGCAGCGCGGGTCAAGCCTACTTCTCCTTCGCAGTCGTGTATGGCGGCGCGCGCGGACCCTGCAGGTCGCGACGGTGCGGGTCCGCCAGCCGCCCATGATCTGTTCTTCCTACCGCCACGAGTATCCGGACGGGGCCAAGTTCTGTCTCGAGTGCGGCACGACGATGCCGGCTCGTTGCGGTGGCTGCGGACTGGATTTTCCTGCCGGTGCCGAGTTCTGCATGGAGTGCGGCGTTCACGTCGCCGGCGCTGCGCGCATGACTGACGAGCGAAGTCCGGCAAGCGACCTCGACGACGGCGTGGCTGGCACGGTAGAATCGTCGACACTCGGAGTAGCCGGAGTTCCGCGCGTGGCGACGAAAGACCGGAAGAAGAGGGGCTTCGCCGCCCTGGGAGTCGCAGGAGCTCTGCTCTGCGTACTTCTTGCCCTGGCCCTGTGGCTCGTTCGCGGAAACGACCCAGCCGAGACATCGACCAGCGGAGTCGGGAGCGCGGGCACGTCGCCGCCATCGCTCGAGCGCGTCGCGCCAATGCCACGGCAAGCGGCAGCGGCGCGTCGCATCGCGGACCAGGGGCGCCTCCGGGTCTCGCGCGAGACATTGCGCGACGGCGAGGTGCTCGCGCTCGAGCTCGAGCTGGCGCGCGAGCTCCGCGGCACCGGCCCCCGGCGGGTTCGCGTCGTCGACGCGGGCTCGGGAAGGGTTCTCGACACGGTGGCCCTTCCCCTGCGGAGCACGGACGGGGGCCTCGGACTCGACCTGGATCCTGCGTGGCTGAGGCCGGGGCGGTACCTCATCGAGGTCGAGATCGTCGGAGGTGGCCCGTTCCCCCTTCGGCGCTACGTCCTCGAAGTCGATTGAGTTCGGCGCTGTGCGCGAGCGTCGCTCGCAGGTCGCGCCCTCGGCTTCCGAGCTCCCGACCTCGCGACCCGGTCGAGCCGGACCGCGAGGTCGGGGAAGGATTCGCGCGGGTCAGGAAGCCCGTCTGCGCCGGACGAGGAGGGAGCCTGCCACGACGAGAAGTAGGACGAGGCCCAGTACGCCCCGGTCGCCGAGCGTCGGCACTGCGGCTTCTGGCAGGCACGTGGGGCCGCATCCGTCGCCCGGGGCCGTGTTCCCGTCGTCGCAGATCTCGCCCAGTCCGGCCTGAACGATGCCGTCGCCGCAGAACTCGTTCGTGCACGCGTCGCTGCAGCCGTCGCCGCTCGCGAGGTTGCCGTCGTCGCACTCCTCGCCGGCATCCAGCGCGCCGTTCCCGCAAAGGGATCCGGGGAAGGAGGCCGGGTTCGTCGGATCGGTGCCCGCGGCGACCTCGTCGCCATCCTCGAAGCCGTCGCCGTCGGTGTCGGCCCGTGCGGGGTCGGTGCCCGTGTCGTTCGGCCCGAGGAACGTGCCCGTGTTGGTCTCGACACCGTTCAGCAGCGTGTCCTCGTCGCGATCGACCCCCATGCGGACGCCCGATCCGGGCGGGACCGCGGTATACGTGATCGTCTGGCCAGCGCCCGCGCCGTTCGCCTTGGCCCGGAGCGCGGCCTCGGTGATCGCGGGTCCACCGTCGTCGGGCAGATAGGCGCCGCCGCTCTGGCGAACGTAGCCCTTCTCGACCCCGCCCTCGACCGTCTTCGCGACGACGTCGCACTCGGTGACGGTGCCTCCGAGGATCGCCGACGGGAACGCCACACCCGCCCTCGTGTCGATCAGGGAGATGCGAGCGTTCACGTCCGCCACGCCGAAGTTCGCGGGGGAGATCGTGACCTGCTGACCGACGATGGGCGCCAGGTCGGTCGGGAACGCGAGCATGAAGGCTTCGAGGTCCCGCTGCTCGGCGTTCGTCAGGCTGAACACGCCGGCGCTGAGAAAGTTGAACGTCGTCGGCACGGAGCCGTCGTGGAGAAGCCCGGTGCCGCGCACCTGGTCTCCGGCCGTCCCGAACATGCCGATCTTCTGGTAGACGTTCCTCAGGTGCGGCACCTTCATGTGCTGGGGCTCACCCTCGAAGCTCTCCTCGCCGCCCGTCCCGAAGAACCCGTTGAGCGGGTCCAGCGTATGGCAGCCATCGCAGTCCTCGACGGTGTCGGTCGCATTTGGATCCAGCGAGGCGGCCCGCAGCTGAAGTACAGATCCTCGCCGTCCTGCTGCGCCGCGGTGAGGGAGTTGTCGAGGTTCCGCACCGGGTTCGGCGGGAGCTGGACCTGGAGAATGAACTCGGTGAACTTGTCCATCTCCGAGACGGGGATCAGGCCTTCGTGGCCTACGAGTCCTTCGAAGGCGACGATGAAGTTTCGGAAGGAGTGCACCTCGTCGCAGGGGGCGTTGGTGCTGTTGGCGGCCGCGTAGCCGGGCTCGTTGCACGGGTCGGTTCCGAAGAAGCCGTCGACGCGATCCCCCCGCCAGTGCATGGCGCCGTGGGTGCCCATCCCCCGAAGGGTCTGGGTCGTCATCGGGCCCTTCATCGGGTGGAAGGGGCCGGTCGGGCTCGTGAACTGTAGGAGAGGATCCGGTTGCGGCTGGTTGTTGGTCCCGAGCACCCCGTCGGGATCGCCCAGGTTCCACGCGAGCCCATCGAGGTCGCCGAAGATGTGGCAGCTCGCACACGACGCCTCGCCGTTCCCCGACGTGTTCAGGGCGTCGTAGAGAACCGGCCTGCCGTCCACCACCTCCGGGCTCTCCGGATTGTGAAGCGGGTGAACCGCCGTGGTGGTACCGCCCGCGAGCTCGATCACCTCGATCGCGTTGTTGAAGCGGGTCATCACGTAGAGGCGGTCGTTCGCCTCGTCGAGGGCCACGCCACTCGGCCCCCCGCCCGTCGTCGAGAGGTAGTCGGCGCTCTCGGTCGTCGGATCGTAGTTGGCCTCGAAGCTCGGATCCTCGAGCTCGGCCCGTGAGAATACGCCGATCTTCTGCGAGCCGAACGCCGGGACGTAGATCGTTCCGCCGTCGCTCGAGATCGTGGGAAGGAGCGGCGTCGCGAGGCTGTGGGGGATCTGCGCGTCGATCGCCGCGTGGTTCGCGCCGGGGTCCGTGTGCAGATCGCCGTAGGCGATGTGTTGGTTCAGATGCTGGACGTCCTGCGACAGCCCGGACGGATCGAGGACCGTGACCCGCGCCTGCGACAGGTTCCCCTGGACCGTGCTGCCGGCGAAGTCGCCGGGGCCTTCGAACAGAACCTCGTTGGGGCTCTCGGTGTTGGTCACGTAGATCTTCCCGCTCGCGGGGTTGACCGCCATGTTGAACAGCACGGACCCGACCGACGCGTAGCTCGTCCCCTTGGCGAGAGTATTCGCGTCGAGAGTGAACACGTCGAGATCGGGCAGGTCGAAGGGCACGAGGGAGTTCCGATTCACGCCATCCGCATCCAGCCAGTTGCCCCCGATCAGCTTGACGAGCACCCCGACCTCGGGCGCTGCGATCGACTGCCAGTTCGTGCCCGGGCCTGGAACGCCGGTTGCGCCGAAGCCGTTCGGGATCTGCGTCTCGTTGATCACCGTGGTCTGGTTGCCCGAGAGGAAGGCCGCGACGTAGACGTTCGTCCCGTCGGTCGCGAGAGCGCGCGGGGTGTCGGCGAAGAAGGTGACGACACCGACCGGTGTGCCGCCGATCGTCGCGCCGAGGTTGGCGGCGTCGAACACCCACACGTCCGCCCGGTCGATTCCCGGGGTGGTGAAGCGTGGGCTTGCGGGATTGCCGGCGTTGAACACCCCGGAGATCGACGAATGGGTGCGGTGCTGTCCGCGGTGGGCGGTCGTGATGAAGGCCCGGTTGCCGCCGGTGCCGGCGAAGACGATGTCTCGTGGCTCGTCGCCGACCAGAAGCGTGCGACTCACGAACG
>JAUIFY010000432.1 GCA_030430245.1 bacterium
AGGAGCCGACGGTCAGAGTCGCGAGTCCCTTGACCTTCTGGGAGGTGTTCGAGGAGACGTTGACGTGGTCGAGAGTGAATCCGTTCGCACCGGTGACGGTGACGTGCGACCCGAGAGACGACGCCGCGACCGGTGGCTGCCCGGGCGTGCCGTTCGCCTCCGCGGCCGCCGCGGCCGCATCGTTGATCGCCTCGGCGTACCGCGTCGCCTTGTCGACCTCCGACATCCCCTTCGTCAGATCGTCCGAGGAGTTGCCGGGCTGACCGGTCGGCGCCGGCAGCGCGTGGCTCACTCCCTGGGCGTCCTTGTACGTGACGTTGATCGTGTCGTCGCCCGACTTGGTCGGCGACTTCACCGCCAACGTGGTCGTCTGCGCCAGCAGCGGGGAGGCGAATGAGAAGACAGCGAGCGAGACGGAGCACAAGTGAGCACGAGACATGGGGCCCTCCTTCCAAAAGGGTGTCTGCAACACCTGATACTCCATCGCGAGGGGGTCCGGCCTGTCAATGCCTCGCTCTTCCCAGCCGCGGCGGAATGGCGCTTGTTCGGCGGAAGCTTCGCGCACGAAGTCAGTGAACTACCGACTCTGGCCAGCGCGACGGCCAGTTTGCTCCAGGTCGTTCTCTTCTTGGCCGAACTCGCCTCTATTGAGACGCGCGCCGGCCACAGTGAGTCGTTTCCCGCCTTCTCCGAACGCATCGCAATGCGGCCCCCACTACGAGGAGCAGTCGAACGTCACCCAGGCCCACCGCTTACAGGGGAAGCTCCTGCTGATCGTCGGCGAGCTCGATCGGAACGTCGACCCGGCTTCGACGATGCAGGTCGTCGACGCGCTGATCGACGCGGACAAGGACTTCGACCCGCTGGTGATGCCGGGCGTCGGGCACGGCGCGGCGGAGACGCCGTACGGGAGCCGGCGGCGGGCGGACTTCCTGGTGCGGCATCTGCTGGGGGTGGAGCCGCGGTGGGAGTGAGGGGAAACGCGGCCGCGCGCTCTCCAACGATCGCGCAGCCGCGCTCCCCGCCCCGGCGGAGCGCTCGGGGCGCGGGATTCAGCTCCCCCCGGACCCGAGATTTCCGGACGCGTCGTCCTTGCCCGCGATCGTGATGCCGCCCTTGCCGTCGTCCGCGAGCGTCCTCCCTCCGCCCTCGTCGCCGACCTTGGCGACTCCGTGGCCACCCTCGGCGCCGGTCGTCCCGTTCCCTCCGAGGCCAGCGGCGGTGCCGCCGTTCTCACCGGCCGACGTCGCGTCCCCGAAGCCGCCCTTCTTCCCGCCGCCCGTGGCGTCTCCACCGACGGCGATGGCGATGGTGCCGGCACCCGTGGAGATCGCCTTCGCGTTCTGGCCGTTCGAGGTTCCCGTGCCGTCGCCCCCGATCGCGACCGTCACCTGGGAGGTGCTCCCGCCGTTCGCGCTGACCGTTCCGCCGCCCCCGGTGCCGATCTCGATGGTCACGGCGCGGCCATCGCTCTCGACCTTCTTCTGGCCCGCGGGGAAGTCCTCCCCCACGGCCGCCTGCAGCTCGTCGGCCGCGTCCTTGATCTCGTCCGCCGTCGCACCGAGGCAGAGCGTCCCGGGGTGGTTCGGATCGTCCACGATCTTCAGCTTCTCGATGAACGTGTCGACCGCCGCTTGCTGCGCTGGCGTCAGGTTCGCGGGCGGGGCGACGGGAACGACGCTCGACGAGGACGTGACGCCGAGCGGGGTCGTGACCTCGACCGTCACCCGCAGTCGGTCGTCCACCTCCAGCGTCACGTTCTGGAAGTCGACGACGAAGCCCTCGAGCCGGTAATGCGTGACCGCGGGATCCTCCCCCGAAGCAACGTCGTCCGCGATCGTCGGCCCGCTGATCCGCACCTGCGCGGTGATGTCTACGCCGTCCAGCTCGACCGTCACCCCCTGCGCCACGATCTCGGCCTCTTCGATCTTCACCGCGACGTCGACGACCCTCCCTTCCCCTACCTCGGGAGTCCCGAAGATCACCTCGACGTGCGGGACGACCGACGCCACGTCCGACGTACTCTCCCGGCCTCCCGGGTGCGTCGCCGTGACGGTGACCTTCACGCGATCGCCGGCCACCGGGTCGATCTCGTTCCAAGCGACGCGGTACGCGGCGGAGTAGTCCTCCAACACCCCGTCCCGGTCGACGTCGTCCACGATCTCTTCCGTCGGCTCGACCGTCACCACCGAGGTCACGTCGACTCCGCCCAGCTCGACCCTCACGTGGAACGGCGGCGGATCGACCCGCTCGGCCACGACCGTGAACGAGAAGGCGTCGTGCAACTCGAGGATCTCGGCGTCCAATCGCACGTCGAGCTTCTGCGCCCGGGCTGCGGACGTGCCGCTTGCGAGGGCGAGGAGGACGAGCGGGAGCCGGTGGAGGACTGTCTGGTTCGCGAGCATGGGACGTTCCCTTTCTCCCTGGCGGTCCTTCGGGCGGCTCTCCCGGGGGCGGGGAGAGAGGCGGACCGCGTGCGGTCGAGCTGTCCCTTCCGCACGAGACCATACGTCTCGCGTCCCACGTGGCAACGCGCGAGGACGACCCTCGGTCGTTTTCCCGGAGAAGAGCGTTACACGACCCCGAGCCGCAGGACAGTAGGGCAGCCCCTTCCCCAACGCCCGACCGACCGGTTGCCCGGCCGGCGGAGCCTG
>JAUIFY010000169.1 GCA_030430245.1 bacterium
ACGTGGGCGTTCCTGGCCTCCGAGATCATGCTCTTCGGTGGTCTGATCAGCGCGTACGTGATCACCCGGAGCGGCTCGAGCCACTTCTGGGTTCCGCCCCGCTCGATGATGGGCGTGCCCCTGGCGACCTTCAACACGTTCCTGCTGATCTCGAGCTCGGTCTCGATGGTCCTCGCCCTGGTCGCGATCCAGCAGGACGACCTGGACAAGTTCAAGCGCTGGATGCTCTGCACGATCGGAGGAGGCTTCGGCTTCTTGCTCGTCAAGACCTACGAGTACCAGCACAAGTGGCACGAGGGCATCACGATCTCGAGCAACCTGTTCGGGTCGTTCTACTACACCCTCACGGGCCTTCACGTCCTGCACGTGATCGGCGGGATCGGCCTGATGTTCGTGGTCCTGTCTCAGGGGTCCCGCGGCATGTACGCCAAGAACCACGACCGGGTGGAGTGCGCCGGACTCTACTGGCACTTCGTCGACCTGGTCTGGGTCCTTCTTTTCCCCATCCTGTACCTGCTGTAGTCTGGGATCCTCTGAGAGCGATCTGGGAGAACGATCAATGAGCGGACACGATCCACAGGCAGCGGTACGGACGTACCTGACGATCTTCGGCGCCCTGGCCTTCCTCACGATTCTCACGGTGGGCGTGGCCTACATGGACCTGCCGGCAGGGCCGGGCGTGGTGATCGCCCTCATGATCGCCCTCGCCAAGATCTACCTGATCGCGAGCTTCTTCATGCACCTGAAGGACGAGGGGCGGCTGATCAACGTCTCGTTGGCCGTCTGTCTCGGCCTCGTACTGATCCTCATCGTCTTCGTGCTGCCGGACATCGGCGTTCACGAGCTCGAGGAGCTCCAGAAGGAAGAGGCCCTGAAGCAGAACCCGTACGCACAGATGCACCACGCCGCGACCGAGGGCGTCGGTGCTCCCGACGAGGGTGGGCACTGAGGTGGTCCCCGTGCGTCGCGCGGGCGGCTGGACGGGCGCGCTCCTGATCCTCGCAGCCTCGTCCGCCTGCCTCTGGCCGGAGGCGGCGGAGGCGTGCGCCGTCTGCTTCGGCGGGAGCGAAGACGACTGGACCGCGGGCTTCGTCGCGGGCACGGTGATGATGCTGGCTCTTCCCCCGGCGATCGTTCTGGGAGCGGGCGTGACGATCTATCGCTCCATCAAGCGCCACGACGCAGAAGAGGCTGCCGCCGAGACGGCTTCCCCCGGGGAGGGCTGAGCCGCGGCCGTCGGGCCGCGCCCCGGGGACGCCTGGCGCAAGCCCGGAGGGATCCCCGAACCGACGCTCCGCGGACCGGTGGTCCAGCAGAGCGGGCGTGAGAGGCAGGTCGGGCGGGTCGGCTTCGTGGTCGGTCTGGTTCTGAGCGCAGCGGCGTGGGACGAGGGCCATGGCGGCCTCGCCGCCGTCATGCCGTTTCTCGCGGCGGGCGTCGGCATTCTGATCGTTCGCATCTACGAGACCTCGGAGCGGCCTCCGGTCGAGTGGAAGCCGGGCGACGATCCGCCGCCCCGTTCTCGGCCTCTGTAGGGCGCTCCGCGGGCACTGTCCGTCTTGCCCGCAAAGCTAGGACAGGACCGCTCCGCGCCACGCGCTGGCGCCCGGCCCCCCGGTCAGACCGGTCGCAACGCGCTCGAGGAGGCTCCGGGCGCGATCGGCCTCGCGTCTCCGGCCGGCGCAGGCTAGGAGGCTTCTGCGGGTCCATGAGCGTTCCAGCGTCCAGCCACGCCCGGGGGAAGGAGCGTCGATCTCTCGACTGGATTCTCGCCGTCGTCCTGATCCTGCTCGCCGGTGCGGCGTGGTGGGGCGGCTTCTCGCTCGGATTCGTCCATGGCAACGACGCGTACGATTACGCGCAGATGGGGCACGAGATCGCCGCGGGGCGTGGGTTCTCCACCCGACAGATCTTTCCGCGCCACGTACCGTTCTTCGCCGAGCACGGCTTTCTCGAAGCCACCGACTGGCCCAATCTGCACCGATACCCGCTTCCGACGATCGTCGATGCATTCGGCGAGTTCGTGACGGGCGACGTTCTGGTCGGCGCGGTGGTTGCCTGCGGATTCGCGTATCTGCTGAGCGTGCCGGTGCTGTTCGCGCTCGCGCGACGGTTCGCTCCGCGAGCGCTCGCGTTCGCCGTTGCGCTTCTCTTCCTCGCGGACGGGCCGGTGCGGCTCAGCTCGTACAATGGCTACACCGAGGCGCTCGCGATGCTTCTCATGCTCGCGGCGTTGCTCGTCGTCTTTCAAGAGCACCTCACGGCCACCCATTGTCTCGTCGCGGGCGTTCTGTGCGGGCTCGCCGTCCTCAACCGATTTCAGGCCGCACTGCTCTTGCCGCTCGTCGCCGGATTCGTCTACCTCCGGAGCCCGCCGGGGGACGCTCTCCGTGGCCTCGCGGTCCTGGGTGCCGCGGCGATCGTCGTGACCCTCCCGTGGGCGCTGCGCGACATCGGCGTGGTCGGCCGCCCTTTCTTCTCGCTCAGCAGCACGCGGAGCCTCCTCAAGGGCTTCGGATGGGACGCGGACATGCAGCTGCACACGCCGGTCGACCTCGGCGGTGTGCTGGCCGTGCACGGAGACGCACTCGTCCGAAAGTGCGCGCGGTGCCTGGGGGACAAGCTCACCTCGCTCGACGAATGGGTGAAGCTCCTCCGCGGTTGGCCGTACGTGGTCGTCCTCGGGGTCGCCGTCGGGTCGCTGTTCTGGGGGATCCGCGCGCGAACCGACGTCGAGCTCTTCAAGCGAGGCGCTCTGCTGTTCGTCGCCGCGAACGTCGCGCTCCAGTGTCTCTCCGTCGACCATTCGCGTCTCTACGTGCCGCTCCGTCCGTTGCTGCTGCTCGTCGCGGTCGTGGGGGTCGTGCAGCTCGTCGATCGCATCGCGGCGCCCGCGCGCGCGGCCACGGTCCGCAGCGTCCTCGCGGTGCTGCTCTTGGGCTCCGGAGCATACGCGTACGCTTCCGATACGCTCGGCGGCCACTCTCCCGTCGGTGGGTCGCGCCACGCACGGAGGATCGCCGCGAAGATGCGCGAGCTCTGCTATTTTCTCGAGCCCGACGCGATCGTCGTCTCCGACGTGTCCGCGCGAATCACGATCTACTGCGGCAACAAGACGATTCGCCTGCCCGATCCCCCAGCCGATCTTCTGACGATCGATCGCGACTACCTGCGCGTCGACTACGTGTTCCTGAGCCCTTCGGTGATGAAGGACGTGAGCGTCCCCGGCCGGCGCGCGGTGAGGGACGGGGTCGATGCCAGCCTGCTGTCGTCGGCCGAGTTCCGGAAGCGCTTTCGGCGCGTACCCGGAACTCCGGGCCGGTCGGCGCTGTTCATGCGTCGCTGACCTCCGCCTCGTCGAAGAGCTCCGGCACCATCAGATACGCACCGAGTGCGAAGCAGATCGCTCCCGTGCACGTCCACGCGTCGGACCAGAACGAGTCGCGTGCGCTGGACGGAGCCGGGCCGGCGAAGCTGTAGAGTGCCGAGACCTGGAACGCGACCGATCCGAGGAGGTTGACCACCGCGATCCACCACGAGACGCTCCGGGGGGCGAACACCACCGCACCCTGCGTCACCTCGAGAAACGCGAGAGCGCTCGCGACGAGGAAGCAGGCGCAGCCGATCATGTTGGGCACCCACACGAGCAGGTCCTCGCCGAGCCATCCGAGTCCGGTCAACGCCGCGTCCGCGGTATTCACGTTGAACAAGAGCGTCCCGATCAGCTGGGCCAGGCTCGCGAGGTAGCCGAGGTTGTGGGGCAGAAAGCCGTGCCAGCGGAATCCGGTCGGCGGGCCGGAGAACGCGAGGGCGACGTCGCCATTCAAGGACTCGAGCCATTGGAGCCATGCCGCAGTCGTGAAGAACAGCGAGCCCAGGAAGAACACGGCGGCGAGCCGATCGGGCCCACCCCGGAGCGCCTCGGGGGCCAGACCCGGCCACGCGCCGCTCGCGGACGCGATGGCGAAGAGCGAAGCGCCGACCGCGAACAGGCAGGCGATCCACCAGGCGAGACGGCGGGGCGCCCAGAGGTGCAGGAAGGCGCTCGCTCGCGTCGCGTGCGGTCGGTCGACGAGGTGGGATTCGGTGACGTGGTGGGGCGCGAGCCCCTTGCGGTGTCGTCGCGACGCGGCCACGAGATGTCCCCCGCCGGGGTGGGGCTGGACGACGTGGGTGATGAACGGCCCCAGGCCGCGCGGCTCGCCGTTTCTGGGTCGGGCGTCGGTGGGCACGGGCTCTCGGGACCGGTGCGCGCCTCAGCCGGCGGGAGTCGACCGGACTCGCCGCAGATCGCTCTGCAGGCGCGTGAGGTCGCCGACGTCGCGCGAGTCGTAGTAGCCGCGGATGCGGCCAGCGGGGTCGACGAGCACGAACCTCGAGCTGTGGATCACGGCCTCCTCTCCGCGACCCGGATTGCCTTCCTGGGCGGGCAGGTACAGGCCCGCGCTCGCGAGCTCATAGATGTCGTCGCGTTCGCCGGTGAGAAAGAGCCAGCGGTCCCGCACGACGTCGAGCTTCCGCGCGTACGCGGCGAGGACCTCCGGCGTGTCGCGCTCGGGGTCCACGGAGATCGACACGAAGCGCGCGTCGGGAAGATCGCGCGTCGCCTCCTCGAGTCGCGCCATCTCGGTCGTCATGCGGGGACAGACGCCGGCGCAGCTCGTGAACATGAGGTCGGCGATCCACGGGTGTCCCAGCAGATCCGCGCGAGAGACGGGCGTTCCGCGAGACGACACGAGCGAGAATGCGGGCAGCTCGCCGATCACCGGAAGGGGAGGGCTGCGATCGGGCAGGGCTCGGAGGCCCACGAACAGGAGCACGATCCCGACGACGGCCGCGCCGCCGAGGAGGGGCAGCATCGATCGCCCTTCTCGGGGCGGGGCCGGGCCGGTCGCCGTGGGTGCGTCGCTCACGCGACGCCCACGTCGAGGGGCCGGGACGCCTGCGAGCGGGCCGCGAAGAACGCGACGACCGCGAAGCCGATGGTCACGACGAGGGCGAAACCGAGCCCCGGGACGTCCGGCCCGACCGTCACGCCCGACGGATAGAGACAGCGTCGGAGCGCGGCCATCCCGTAGGTGAGCGGGTTCAACATCATCAGGATCTTGAGCCAGCCCGAGGCGCCGGCCGCGGGGAAGAACGCCCCGGAGAGAAGCCACATCGGGATCAGGAGCAGGTTCATGATCGCGTGGAAACCCTGCGTCGAATCCATTCGCCAGGCGATCATGAACCCGAGCGTGGTGAGGCCGAACGCGATGACCGCGAGAATCAGCGTGACGACGAGGACGTCGCCGATGCCGAGTCGCAGACCGACCAGCGGGGCGGCGGCGAGCAGAAGGAGGGCCTGCCCGAGAGCGAGGGTGGAGCCGCCGAGGATCTTCCCGAGTACGACGGTCGACCGCGCGACCGGGGCTACGAGGACGGCTTGGAGGAAGCCTTCCTTTCGGTCCTCGATGACCGAGATCGTCGAGAAGATCGCCGTGAACAACACGACCATGGTCATCGCGCCGGGATAGAAGTACTCGCCGTACCCGACGCCGTCCGGCGTGCCGTCCGCGCGGAACGACTCGGCGAAGCCCGAGCCCAACAGGATCCAGAACAGGACCGGGGTCGCGAGCGCGCCGACGATCCGGCTCCGTTGGCGATAGAAGCGTACGATCTCGCGCCACCAAAGGGTGTACGTGGGGCGGATCAGGGTATCCATCGCGGACGAGGTCGTGGGTTGGCTCATCGGGGTCTCACGTCGGGCTCTCGTCGCTCTCTTCCCAGAGGCGATGGCCGGTGTGCTGGATGAAGACGTCTTCGAGTGTCGGCTTCCCGACGCTGAGGGCGTCGATGCGACCCGGGAAGGCCTCGAACAACGTGGGAACGAACTCGTGCGCCCGCGGTCGCCGAATGCGGACCGTGTCGTCGACGACCTGCGCGGACTGGCCGAGCTTCGCCTGGATGTCGCTCGCGAGGCCCGCGGGATCCGCCGTCTGCGCCGCGATCACGTCGCCCCCGACGCCGTCTCGCAGCGCGTCGGGGGTGCCGAGTGCGACGATGCGTCCCCGATCGATGATCAAGAGCCGGTCACAGCGCTCCGCGTCGCCCATCAGGTGGGTGGTGATGAGCGCCGAGAGCCCGTCGCGATCGCGTGCGCTCGACACGTAGCTCCAGAGGTCGCGTCGCGCGCCCGGGTCGAGACCCGTCGTCGGTTCGTCGAGCAGGACGAGATCGGGTCGGTGCATCAGGCCCTTCGCGAGGTCGACCCGGCGGCGCATCCCGCCGGACAACGTCTCGACCATGTCGTCCGCGCGGTCCGTCATGCCGACCCGGCCCAGCATTTCGTCGATGCGTGACTCGAGTCCCTCACCGTGAAGACCGTGCAGGTGGCCCTGATGGACCATGTTCTCTCGGACGGAGAGCTTCGCGTCGAGACTCGGCGCCTGGAAGACGACTCCGATTCGTCGACGGACTTCGTCGGGGCTGCGGACGACGTCGTGCCCCGCGATCGACGCGCGCCCGTCGCTCGGGTGGAGCAGGGTCGTCAGGATGCGAAAGAGGGTGGTCTTCCCGCCGCCGTTCGGCCCGAGGAGCCCGAAGATCTCACCGCGCTCCACCTCGAAGGACAGGCCGTCGAGGGCGCGCGTGTCGCCGTACGAGTGCCCGAGGTTCTCGACCTCGAGGATGCTCTGGCGGGCACCGTCTGTCGCGGTGGCGGTCAGGGTGTCACCTTGCTCGCCGCCAGCAATCCGATGAGCACCGGCAGGTAGACGACCGACACGCGGAGCAGGACCCGCGCGGCGTCCGTGGTGCGCCGGAACGCGGCGTACGTGCTCGCGGCGAGGTAGGCGAGGCCGAGTGCGAAGGCGCCCGCGAAGTAGGTCTCGCCGGTGAGGCCGATGACGGTCGGGAGCAGACTCACGGGAAGCAGGGCCAGGCTGTAGAGGATCATCTGGCGCCCCGTCCGCATGCCCTCGGGGTCGAGAACGGGCAGCATCGGTTGGCCCCCGCGCTCGTAGTCCTCTCGGTACATCCAGGCGATCGCGAGGAAGTGTGGCATCTGCCATAGGAACAGAACTCCGAACAGCACCCAGGCGCCGGTCGAGAGATCGTTTCGTGCCGCGGCCCAGCCCATCACGGGGGGCAGCGCCCCGGGCACGGCGCCGACGATCGTGCAGAGCGAGGAGACGCGTTTCATCGGGGTGTAGACGAGGACGTACAGCAAGAGCGTCCCGAGGCCGAGGCCGGCCGTGAGCCCGTTCAGGAAGAGGGCCAGGTAGCTCGTCCCGAAGACGCCGACGGCGATGCCGAAGGCGAGGACGGTGCCGGGTTCCATCCGCCCGGCCGGAAGGGGACGATCGCGCGTCCGCTCCATCAGGCGGTCGGTGTCGCGTTCGATCCACTGGTTGAGGGCGCTCGCGGCCGCCGCCACGAGGCCGGTCCCGACCACGGTGTGGAGCAGGCCGAGCAGGGATGCCCCGCCGTGGGCTCCGAGCAGGTATCCGCCGGCCGACGTGATCATGACCATGAAGGTGATCCGCGGCTTGGTCAGCTCGACGTAGTCCATCGCCCATGTCGCGGTAGTCGGGATCGCGACGCTCCTGTCCATCGGGCGGCTCACCCCGAAAAGGGTAGCGATTTCCCGCGCGGCGCGCCCGTCACTTCGGCACGTCCTCGTCGGGGGACGTCTCGGGGCCGGCCCAGCGGAACGTGAGGCCCGGCTTCGGCTCGTCGTCGGGCTCCGCGTCGGTCCACGAGCCCGTCGTCAGGCCGCCCAGCATCAGCGCCAGGGCGGCGATCAGTGAGGCGGGGACCAGGGTCCAGACGATCTCGAGCCGGCCCTGAGCCGCGACGCGCGGATCCGACGCGCGACTCTGCCGCATCACCGTGAGGAGAATCCCGAGCTGTACCGCGAAGAACGCGACGCCGGTCGCCCAGAAGAGCGCTGTCTGCAGGTCCATGTCGTCTGCCGAACGAAAACGGCCCGGCACCCTGGAGGTGCCGGGCCGCGATCTCGCCCCGTCCGGATCACGAGACCCGGCGGGATCTCGGAGGGCTTCAGGAAGCCTTGAACGTGAAGTCGACCGTCGACGTGCCGTCGGCCGCCACGGTGACCTTCGCCTCCTGGGTGCCGTACTTCTCCTGCCAGGCGACGAGCGTGTACTCGCCCGGGGGCAGGCCGTCGATCTCGAACGTGCCGTCCGGACCCGTGACCGCGAAGAACGGGTTGTCCACGACCCCGATGTAGCTCGACATCCAGGGGTGCACGTCGCACTTGACGCCGACCATCGTCTCGACCGAGTCGAACTGGTGATCTTTCTTCTTCACGAACTTCGGCATGGCGAAGTTGAAGCCCGGGTTGGTCTTCGGCATTCCGTGCACGTTGTGCAGGGTCTTGTCGCTGTTCAGGATCTGCAGCGGCTGGCCGACCTGCACGCCGATGACGTGCGGCTCGTACTTGCAGCCATTCTGGTCGAGGACCACGGCGTCGCTCGGCGCCGGGAAGTCGCCCGAGAGGCCGTCCTTCACGTAGACGAAGACGTTCTGCAGGCCGCCCCCGTCACCGACGACGACCTCCTCGGCGAGCACGGGCCCGTCGTGGGACCCGGCGCAGACCGGATCCGCATCCATGCGCAGCCGCTTCTGCTTGGGCGCGTCGCCCTCGAGGGTGGCCTTGCCGGAGACCTTGCTCTCGGCCGATGCGACCGACGGCAGCGCCACGGCGGCCGCCAGAATTGCCAGGGCGCCCAAGCGCCAGTACGACTTCCCGATCATGCTCGCTCCTTCCGGCCGAAAAGGCCTCTTGTTGACGACGTTTTCCGTCTGCGTACCGTGGGGTGGAGTATGCTTCAAAGAAATTCTCCGCCCCCGATAGGATAAGTACACCTAAATGCCCGAGAGGTGTCGATCCGGCCTCCGGGGAGGTCGGTCCTCTTCGAGATCGATCCGTCTGCAGCTAGCAATAAACCCCGGGTGGGACAAATTGTCGCACCGGGCCCGTTGACTCCCCTCCACCCGAACCGTATTCGAATCTGTAATGACGGCACGGAGCCAGGATCGGTTGGGCCGGGCGGAGGCATCATTGCTGGGCCTCTCCCTTACCAGCGCGCCCCTGGCGCCGGCTGGCTGAGGGAACTCTCCGCACATCTGCGGGGAGCTTCGCTGCTCCGCCGGATCCGCCACGGGCGCTCGCAGGACCCCGTGGCGTTTTTGTATCCGGCGCCATACTCGAGTGCGGGGTCTGGTGGGTCCCGGAGGCGGCAGCCCGGTCTCGGCGGCGAGAAAGGGAAGGAACCATGGAGGAAAGAGAAGAAAACGTCGTTCAGATCTTCGACACGACGTTGCGCGATGGCGAGCAGTCGCCGGGCGCGACGATGAACGTCGAGGAGAAGCTGGCGATCGCGCGCCAGCTGGAGGAGCTCGGCGTCGACGTGATCGAGGCGGGGTTCGCCGCATCGAGCGAGGGCGACTTCGAGTCGATTCGCACCGTCGCGTCGGCCGTCACGAAGCCCGTGGTTCTGAGCCTCTCGCGCACCAAGGAAGCCGACATCCTGCGCTCGATCGAGGCGGTCGAGAAGGCGAAGCATCCGGGCATTCACATCTTCATCGCGACCTCCGACATCCACCTGAAGCACAAACTCATGATGAGCCAGCAGCAGGTCCTGGAGGCGGCTGGCTGGGCGGTGGGGCTGGCGAAGAAGCATCTGGACCACATCGAGTTCTCGGCGGAGGACGCGTCGCGGACGAGTCGGGAGTTCCTGGTCGAGGTCTTCGACGAGGCAGTGCGCGCGGGTGCGACCGTGTGCAACGTGCCCGACACGACGGGCTACGCGATCCCGGAGCAGACGCGCGAGCAGTTCGCCTATCTCCGCGAGAACGTCGAAGGTGGAAAGGGCGTCCGCTGGAGTGCGCACTGCCACAACGATCTGGGCATGGCCGTGGCGAATTCGCTCGCGGCCGTTCGCGGTGGTGCGCGTCAGATCGAGTGCACGCTCAACGGCATTGGGGAGCGCGCCGGCAACACGTCGCTCGAAGAGTGCGTGATGGCGATCGAAACGCGGCAGGACTACTTCGAGGGCATTCGGACCAACGTGAAGACCGAACAGATCTATCGTGCGAGCCGGTTGCTCACGCAGGTGACCGGCATCGCGGTTCCGATCAACAAGCCGATCGTCGGCGAGAACGCGTTCGCGCACGAAGCGGGGATCCACCAGGACGGGGTTCTGAAGAACGCGCTGACGTACGAGATCATGGAGCCCTCGACGATCGGGCGACCCTCGAACAGCCTGATCCTGGGCAAGCACTCCGGCCGGCACGCGTTCCTCGATCGCTTGAAGTCGTTGGGGCTGTGGTACCCCGAGCTCGACATGAACAAGGCGTTCACCGCGTTCAAGGCGCTCGCCGACAAGAAGAAAAACGTCTACGACGAAGACCTGGTCGCGATCGTCGCGGAGGAGTCGACGCGCGTTCCGAAGCAGTTCGAGCTGCTGGAGCTCGCGGCGTCGGTCGCGAGCGGCGCGACGCCGCACGCCAGGCTCAAGATCCGCGTCGGTGAATCGGAGGTGGAGTGCGAGGCGACGGGCGACGGGATCGTCGACGCGACCTACAACGCGCTCGCGACCGCGGTGGAGCGCTTCGGGGGGCAGCGTCCGGCGCTCGAGCGGTACATCGTAAAGGCCATCACCGGTGGGACGGATGCGCAGGGCGACGTCTCGTGTCTCCTGAGAGACGGGGGCAACAGCGCGATCGGCCAGAGCAGCCACACCGACATCATCATGGCCAGCGCGCAGGCGTACGTCGCCGCGCTGAACAAGTTGCAGTACTTGAAGGCGCACCGTCCGTCCGAGTCGCGGCACGGTCCCTGATCCGAACGAACGAGAGGAGAACGTTCCATGTCCGCAAAGATCGCAGTCTTCCCGGGTGACGGAATCGGCACCGAGGTTTCGGCCGAGGCCATCGCATGCCTGCGTACGCTCGACGAGCAGGCGGGTCTCGGACTCGAGTTCGAGGAGGCGATCGTCGGCGGCCATGCGATCGACGAGTACGGCGAGGCGCTTCCCGCGCGAGCCATCGACCTCGCGCGCGAAGCGGACGCGGCCCTCCTGGGCGCGGTCGGCGGTCCGAAGTGGGACGACCCCAACGCGAAGGTCCGCCCGGAGCAGGCGATCCTCGGACTCCGAAAGGAGCTGGAGCTCTTCGCCAACCTGCGACCGGTGAAGCCGGTCGACGCACTCCTGGGGACGTCGACGCTGAAGGAAGAGGTGGTGAAGGGTGTCGACATCCTGGTGATCCGCGAGCTCACGGGCGGTATCTACTTCGGGCAGCCGAGCGAGCGCCGCACCGGAGAGCGTGGCCGGGAGGCCGTCGACACCTTGTTCTACACAGAGGGGGAGATCGATCGCGTGGTCGAGGTGGCGTTCGATCTCGCCAAGGGCCGTCGCAGGAAAGTGACGTCCGTGGACAAGGCCAACGTGCTCTCGAGCTCGCGACTCTGGCGCGAGGTCGCGGCCGAGGTGGCGGCGCGCCACCCGGACATCGAATTCGAGCACCTTCTCGTCGACGCGATGGCGATGCACTTGATCTCGCGCCCGCGCGACTTCGACGTGATCGTGACCGAGAACATGTTCGGCGACATCCTCACCGACGAGGCGGCGATGCTTCCGGGCTCGATGGGCCTCCTCCCGTCGGCCTCGCTGGGAACCCGACGCGGAACGCGCGACGTCGAGGGGGCGTCGCGTTCCGTGATCTTCGGCCTCTACGAGCCGATCCACGGGAGCGCGCCGGACATCGCAGGGAAGGGCATCGCGAACCCGCTCGCGATGATTCTGTCGTCCGCGATGATGCTGCGCACGTCGCTCGGCGCCGAAGCGGCGGCCGCGCGTCTCGAGGCGGCGGTGGCTGGCGTGCTCGCCGACGGTCTTCGGACGGGCGACCTCGCCGGTCCCGGTGAGAAGAGCCTCTCGACGAGCGAGATGGGGCAGGCCGTGCGGGAGCGACTGGCGGGATGAACAGGGCCAGGATCACGCTCGTCGGCGACGACCCGGAGCTGTCCGAGCAGATCCTGTGCGCGCTCCTCGAGCGTGGCTTCGAGTTCCGGGACATCCGCGCGCTGGGCGGAGAGGATCGCCACGGGGAGGTGATCGAGGTCGACCAGGCGCGGCTGCGCGTCGACCGGGCTAGTGAGGCCGCCCTCGCCGAGACGGAGGCCGCCTTGTTCTTCGGGGACAGCGCGCTGGCGCAGGCGCTGGTGCCGGCATGTCCCGCCGGGAGCCTGGTCCTGGATGGCACGTGGGGGGCCTCGGCACGTCTCGGCGTGACTCCGGTCGTGCCGGAGGTGAACGCGGAGAGGATCGGTGCCCTGGGTCGTGCGGGCGCGATCGCACTCGCGAGTCCGGCCACGGTCGGCCTGGCGGTGGCGCTTGCCCCCCTTCACGACGCGGGTCGTGTGCGCCGGGTCGTCGCGACGGTTCTTCGGGCCGCGTCGGGAGCCGGACGCCCCGGGATCGAGCGCCTGTCGCGTCAATCGGTGGAGCTGATGCAGGGCAGGTCTCTCGACGCGCAGACGGACCCGGAACATCTGGCGTTCAACCTCCGGCCGGACCAGGGCGATCTCGGGACGCCGTGGTCGGCCGGGGAGGTCGTGCTCGCCCAGGAGATCGGCGCGATCTTCGGCGAGCCGCGGATCGAGGTCGTCGCGACGGGAGTGCGCGCCCCGGTGTTCTACGGAATCGCGGAGTCGGTCTACGTCGAGACGGAGACGCCGCTCGATCCGGACGAGGCCGCGCGCCTGATGCTGCGCGGACGCGGGCTGCTCGTCGCGGGCTCGACGGCCCCGGAGGAGGGCGGTGCGACGGCCGCGGGCGAGACTCCGATCGCGGAAGTGACGGATCCGGCTCCGGGCCCCGTCGAAGTCGCGGGCTCGGATGGTGTGCACGTCGCTCGCCTGCGGGCCGATCCGACGCGCCCGGGGGCGCTCGCGTTCTGGCTCTGCCTCGACGACCAGTACAAGGGCACCGCCGTCAACATGGTGTCGGCGCTCGAGGTCGCACTGCGCGACGTGCGGTCCTGAGGCGTCCGCGATGCGCTACCGCGCGCTCGTCGCCTACGACGGGACCGATTTCGTGGGCTGGCAGACCCAGCGGGGACGCGGCCGAACCGTTCAGCAGACCCTGGCGGAAGCGTTCGCGACCGCGCTGCGCGAGCCGGTCCGAATCGTGGGGGCGGGCCGGACGGACACGGGCGTGCACGCGACGGGGCAGGTGATCGCGTTCGACGTTTCGCGCGCGCCGTCTGACGTGGCCGCCGTGGAGCGTTCGGTGAACGGCATCCTCGCGGACGACGTCGCGGTGCGGCAGTTGGAACGCGCGGTGGACGACTTCGACCCTCGTCGCGACGCGATCCAACGGGCGTACAAGTACCGGATCTGGAACGCCCCCGTGCGCTCGCCGACCGAGCGCCGGACGTCCTGGCACGTGCGGTGGCCGCTCGACGTGGAGGCGATGGAGGCGGCGGCCCGGGTCTTCGTCGGGCAGCACGACTTCGCGAGCTTTCAGGGCGCGGACAAGATCGAGCGCCCGAGCGTGCGCCGCGTGGATCGGAGCGAGATCGTGCGGGAGGGCGAGTGGTTGACGTATCGGATCGAGGCGAACGCGTACGCGCGCCACATGGTCCGCAACATCGTGGGGCAAGTGGTCGAAGTGGGGCAGGGGCGCTGCACGGCGGACGAGGTGGCGGAGATCCTCCGGGCGTGTGACCGACAGCGCGCGGCGCCGCCGGCGCCTCCTCAGGGGCTGTTTCTGGAATGGGTGCGGTACGAATGAAGGTCGACGTAACGTGCAAGAAGTGCGGGCAGAAGAAGCGCATGGAGATGGGTGCGCCGCCCGCGGGGCAGCCTCTCGACGAGTACATGCGCCTGCTGCAAGAAAGGCTGATGCACCGGCCGAGCTTCGACTGCTTCGGGGGGCATTTCGAGCTGAAGCCGCCCGTGCCGGAGTTCTGGGAGGTGCACTGGGAGACGGCCGGGGAGTGAGTCTTTCCGGTACGCTCGTGGCTCCGTCGTGGGAGCCGGCGCGGGGGCCATGTCGCGCGGGCGTCGTTACGGGCGGGCCTGGAGCTGGTCGAGGAGGACGGCGCTGTCGAGGAGCTCCCAGACTTCCGTGAGCCGGCCGTCCTGGAGGCGGGCGAAGAAGCCGTAGCGGTTCTCGTAGGGCATGCCGTGTTTGGTCGTCGCGCGCATCGTCGCGAGGCAGGCGGCGAACCCGTTCTCGACGGCGAGCTCGTGGGGCTCGATCGACATCGAGCCGGGCTCGTAGAACGACGCGGGGGCCTCCGCGAGGAACCGGAGGACCGTCGCGCGGCCCCTCATGGCAGGCTGCTT
>JAUIFY010000170.1 GCA_030430245.1 bacterium
TGCCGTCCGTTCCGCGCGGAGGCGTCCATCGTCCGCCCAGCGCCGGACCGAGGATTCGGAGAGGCCCACGGCCCGCCCGAGATCTCGCGGAGAGAGATACTCCGAAACTTCCACGAGCTCTCAGTACTGAAGGATATCAAAGTTCTGTCAACGTAGTTAGAACGCTTGACTCTCCCAGAAAGCTTTCATAGTGACAGTTTTGAAAGTTTTAGGGAGGAGCCATGAGCAATCAGATTCACCGTTTGATCCCGACGGGCCGCGGGCGCGACCTCGCGAAGATGGACGAGATTCTCGAGCGCGTGCGGCCCGAATTCGTGTTCGTCGATCCTCGGCAGGCGCCCGTCTACCACCGGGACTCGCTCGAGACCGGCGAGAGTCGACTCGCCCTCGCGATCCTGGAAGACGCGCTGCGCTGCGCAGTGCGTCATGCCGATTCGCCGCTATCCGCCCAGAAGCAGGAGGCGGCCGACGCGCTCGAGTGGATCCAGTCGGACGAGGAGCACTACTGGCTCGCGTTCGAGCCGATCTGCCAGCGCTTCGATCTCGATCCGGACTGGATCCGGCTCCAGGTCGAGCAGCAGATCCACCGCACGTCGCCCGCGACCGCGGCGCACGCGGCGTAGCTCTCTCGGGAGGTCACGCGAGCCGGGAAGACCCCACCCCCGGCTCGCCGGGCCGGGTACACCCGAGAACCTCTCAGGCGCACGTCCCCACCGTCGCGACCGCCTGGCCGGCGCAGCGCGCTTCGCACTCGTTGTCGTACGTGTGCCCGTCGCACCCACACACCGGCTCGAGCACGAGTGGACACACGCACGGCGTCGGCAGCTCGGCGCACTCGCCGGACGCGTCCGGCAAGATGCAGAATCCGAGCGCCATCGTGCAGAAGGACCCGGCGGGACACGAGAGTCCCGCGATCCCTCCGCAGATCGTCAGCTCGTCGAGACACTCTCCGTCGTGCGCCACGTCGACGCCCTCCGCCGCGGCCGCGCACGCCGTCGCGTAGGTGCGATCGTCACACCCACAGACGGGTGCCTCCTCCAGAGTGCACGCCGTCGGCCGCCGCTCGCAGACGCCCGGTCCGGCGCAGGAGAAGCCCGGTCGGTCGCAGTACTCATCGGCCGCGCAGTCGTCGTTCGTCTCGCATGTCCCATGACAGGGGCCGAGGCTCGCGATGTTGACCCCGTCCGAGTTCGCCACGCAGCCGTTTCCGTAGGTCTCGCCATCGCAGCCGCATACCGGCACGTACTCGTCCGTGCATTGCTCGGGCCGCGCCACGCATTCTCCGCGGGCGTCCGAAACGAGACAGCCCCCGATCCCGAGATCGCACCACGCCGACGGACCGCAGTCGGCATCGTCGCCGCACCCCGGCGGCGGGGGTGGCTCGAAGAAGTCGATCGGAACCGTCACCCGGGAAACGAACGACCACCGGCCCGGCGTACACGGCGCCGCAGAGCACTCGTCCGCTCCGAAGCAGTCGAGCGTGACGTCGTCCGCGCGGCGCGACACCTCGTCGCACCAGACGTAGCGAGGAGGATCGTCGCCCCGGTAGACGTTGCCCGTGACGGTGTCGTCTTCGAGGCTACGCGCGATCGCCCAGCGCTCGCCACCGACGTCCTTGTTGATGAGGACCTGCGTGCCGTCGGGCGTCGTCTGCAGCCCCGAGTCGCGCGCGTCCGCCGACCCCGCGGCCAGAGCGGCGAACAACAGGGCCACGAGGTATCCGAGCGTCGTCTTCACGCCCCGTGTGTAGCACGAGCCGACCCGATCGTGTCGCATCGAAAGGGGTTCGATGCGTCGACGCGCCCCCCTCAGAGTCGCCGCCCGAGCGCCCGTAGCCTCTGGGCCCAAGCCAGGGTGACCGCGGAGCCCACGACCAGGACGGCGCCCGACACGAGGTACACGTCGTGCTGGCCGTAGCGGTCGACCGCTGCGCCGACGATCGGGCCGACGACCAGGAAGCAGAGCCGGAACAAGAGGCTCCGAAACGACAGAAACCCGGCTCGGTCGCCCGAGGGGATGAGGCGCTGCTCCTGGTGGGCCAGCGCCGGCCCGACGAAGCCGCGCACGGTCGTCAGACAAAAATAGAAGGCGAACCCGAACAACGCGTGCGAGAGCCCGAGGCCGACGTATCCCACCGCGATCAGAGCGATGCCGAGGCCGAGCAACGGCGCGAGCCCGAGCCGCCTTCGTGCCCCGTCGCTCCACAGGGCGCCGAGCGCGACGGTGTAGTTCGCGACCGCCCACAGAGGCCCGATCCAGACGACGGGCACGCCGGCGTCCTGCGCGTACAGCGGCACCAGCCAGACCGGAAGGAACGACGACATGCCGAGCACGATCGCGAGCGCGATCACCGCGGTCAGCCGCCGATGCGAAACGAGTGCGGTGCGAACGATCGCGCGCACGTTGTCGAGGTGCCCCGTGGTCTCGGGAAGATGCCGTCGGGGCTCGACGAGGGACCACGCCACCCCGAGGTTCGCGAGCCACACGCCGATCTCGAGCACGAACGGCAGGCGCGGCGACCACGCGTACAACGCTCCGGCCAGGAGCGCCGCCGTCCCTTCCGCGGTCTGCCCGAAGAACCGAACCCGCCCCGTCCATCGCGTGAAGGACTCCTCGTCGTCGGTCTCGCGGAGCGACTCGTAGAGCAACGCGCTGTCGCAGCCGGAGACGAGCGCCAACCCCAGCCCGAGCAGCACCTCGCCGAGCAGAATGGACGCGAAGGTGTCGGCAACCGCATAGATCGCCCACGCGACGGCCGTGGCCGCGGAGGCCGCGATCAGCGTACGTCGATACCCGACGCGGTCGGCGACGTAGCCCGACGGGAACTCGAAGACGGCCATCGCCAGACCGAACGCCCCCTGAAGGAGCATGATCTCGACCATGTCGAGGCCGACCGAGTGCTTCCAGAAGAGCGTGATGATCGCGACCGGAAAGAGCGCCATCTGCAGCGCGTGGAAGACGCACAGACGAGCGGGATTGCGGGCGAGACCGATGTCGGAGGCGTCTATCCCGTCCCCTCCCCGCTCGCGCCGTCCGGCTCTTCGTGCGCATCCGCGTGAACGACCCGCAGACGCCCGGTGGCGTCGGAGACGACGAGGAGGATCTCGCAGTTCCCCGAGACGGCCCAGTGGTTCCAGTGCCGGTCGATGTACGCCCGCAGGGCGAGCATCACGCCTCCGTGGCTGACCACGACGGCCTGCTCTCCCGACGCGAGGAGCCGATCGACCACCGGTGCGGCCCTCTTCACCACGTCGAGGAGCGACTCGCCGCCCTCCGGGGTCCACTCCCAGAAGCGGGCCTGATCGAACGTCGGGTCGTCACGCATCGCCGTGTAGGGAGCGCCCGCGAGTGCACCGATCTCTCTCTCGCGCAGCCCGTGCTCCGTCGCGATCGGCCCCGGGTGCCCCATGGCCTCGGCGAGGAGTCGAGCGGTCCGCTGCGTGCGGTGGTAGGGACTCGCCACGACTCGCGTCGGCGCGAACCTCTGCGAGATCCAACGACCGGCGGCGCGCGCCTGTTCGGCCCCGCGCTCCGTCAGGTCGATGTCGTTGTCGCGGGAGAACTGACGGAGCCGATTCCCCTCGCTCTCGCCATGGCGGACGAGAAGCAGGCGCACGGTTGCGTCGGACCGGGGACCTTCCGTCATCCCGTCCGTCTAGCCTGCCATTCGCAGCAGATCACGCGTCGGACGATCGGTTCCCAGGACCTGCCGCCGCGGAGCGCCGACAGAGCGATGGCCGTCCGCGTCGCAACCGGCTGCAGCCGTGACGCCGCGCCTTTGACTGCGGAGCGCCTCGTGGCCTAGCCTCCCGCCATGACGCCTTCCGCTTCGCGCCACCACCTCCTCCACCTCCTCCTGGGCGCCACGGCCCTGCTCGCCGTGGCCTCGCTCGTCGTCGCCTGCGGCGACGGCTCGACCGCCGGATCCACGAGCGACGCGCCTCCGGTCGAGCCCGGGCCCGATCCCATCGATCTCGAAACGCCCGACGCCGACCGGTGCGAGATCCTGCTTTTCGAGGAGTGCCTCCTTCCGTTCCCGAGCGACGCCCTCACGACCTCCGATCCTGCGACCGACACCGGTCGACGCGTCCGATTCGCACGGGAGGCCATGCCGCAGAACGTCGCCGGGGTGCACGTCGACCCGTCCGAGTGGAATCGCAACGACGGCTTCAGCCCCGGGGCCCAGATCATGGTGATGCTCCCGGGACTCGACCCGGCCGCGTCGGGCCTGGCACCGGTGACCGACCTCGGCCGCTCCCTGGACGGGGGCTCCTCGCTCCTCCTGCTCGACGCCGACACCGGGGAGCGCATCCTCGCGTGGGCCGAGGTCGACTCGCATGCCGACGACCCCGCGCGACGCGCGCTCCTGATCCACCCCGCCACGAACCTGCGCGAAGGCCACCGGCACGTCGTCGCGCTGCGAAACCTGGTCGACGCCGATGGGAACGCCCTCGCCAGCTCGGACGTCTTCGCGGCGTTCCGCGACGGCGTCGCCACGACGAATCCCGCGATCGAAGACCGTCGCCCGGCGATGGAACGCGTCTTCGCCGACCTCGAGGCGCACGGCGTCGACCGCTCCGAGCTCGACCTGGCCTGGGATTTCACGGTCGCGAGCGCGCGAAACCTCTCCGAGCGACTCTTGCACATGCGCGACGACGCGTTCCTCGCTCTGGGGAATGCCGCACCCGCGTTTACCGTCGAGAGCGTGTCCGACGGCGGTGCAACTCGCAGCGTGACCGGCACGTTCGAGGTCCCCCGGTACCTGACCGGCGACGGATCGCCCGGCAGCGTTCTGAACAACGCCGGCGACGATCCGAAACCCCGTCGCAACGGCACGCAGACCGCGAACTTCATCTGCGTCGTTCCGGCCGCGCCGGAGCTCGCCTCGTCCGGCCGGAGCTTCCTCTATGGGCACGGGCTGCTCGGATCGGCGGCCGAAGTCCTCGGGATCGGGCAGCTGGGTGCGAGCATCGGCGTGTCGTCGTGCGCGAGCGATTGGATCGGGATGTCCGCGGCGGACATCCCCAACGCGATCGAGATCCTCGGCGATCTCTCGACGTTCCGTTCGTTCCCGGACCGACTGCAGCAGGGACACCTGAACTTCCTCTTCCTCGGCCGGCTGATGATCCATCCCGACGGTTTCGGCAGCCACCCGGCTTTCCAGGTCGAGGGCCGATCGGTGCTCTCCGACGAGCTCGCCTTCCTGGGCGCCAGCCAGGGAGGGATCGTCGGCGGCGCGACCGCAGCGGTCGCCCAGGACTTCACCCGAGCCGTGATGGCGGTGGGCGCCGCGAACTACAGCCTGCTGATTCCGCGCAGCGTCGACTTCGACGAGTTCGACCCACTCTTCGCGGAATCGTATCCCGACCCATTCGATCGCCGCCTCGGCTTCGGCCTGGCCCAGATGCTCTGGGATCGTGGCGAGGCGAACGGGTATCTCCACCACCTGACGCGGGATCCCTATGCCGACACGCCGCCGAAGGAGATCCTCTACTTCATGGCGTTCGGCGATCATCAGGTGGCGAACGTGGCAACGGAGGTCGCGGCCCGCACGATCGGCGCGGCGAATCGGGAGCCGGCGCTCCGACCGGGGCGGTCGACCGCGGTCGAGCCGTTCTTTGGCCTCGAGCCCATCGAGAGCTTCCCCTTCGACGGATCGGCGCTCGTCACGTGGGACTTCGGCACCCCGCCCCCGCCGGACGAGAACCTGCCGCCACGCGCCGGCGAGGATCCCCACGGAAAGGCCTCGGAGGTCGTCGACGTCCTCGTCCTCGTGACCGAGTTCCTCCGGCCCGACGGGGCCGTGATCGACGTCTGTGGAGGCGACCCATGCACCACGCTCGAGTGACGCTGTAACCAATCCGGGGCGTCGCCCGTGATCCTGGCAGGTGGTCGCTTCCGGCCACCCCGAAACGGGAGGAACGCATGGCACCCGCGACACACGAAGAGAGCTCCGTCGACGTCCTGGTCGTCGGCGGTGGACTGGCCGGATTGGCGGCGGCGACCTACGCGGCCCGCCGGGGGGCGTCGGTGACCCTCCTCGAGAAGGGTCGCGACCTGGGCGGCCGAGCCTCCACGCAGACACGCGACGGATTCTCCCTGAACCAGGGCGCGCACGCGCTCTACCGCTCCGGAATCGGCCACCAAGTTCTCCGGGAGCTGGGGGTGAAGCCGGAGGGTGGCGTCCCGTCGCTCTCGGGCGGGTACGCGATCGCGGGCGGCGACAAACATACGTTTCCCGGCGGCTTCCTCTCCCTGCTGTCGACGAGCCTGCTCCCGTGGTCCGCGAAGATGGACGTCGCGAGGATCCTCGCGACGCTCCCGCGTCTGGACACCCGCCCGTACGAGCGAGCCTCGGTCTCCGAGAGTATCGCCGCCCTGACGAAGAGCGACGAGGCGCGGGATCTCCTCCACGCTCTCGTGCGCTTGTCGACGTATGGAAACGACCCGGAGAGGCAGAGCGGCGGCGATGCGCTGGCGCAGCTGCAGCTCGCGTTCGACGCGAGCGTGCTCTACGTCCATGGCGGCTGGTCGACGATCGTCGAGGGCCTGCGACAGACCGCGAACGAGGCGGGCGTCGAGATCCGCGCGGGCGACCGCGTCGACAGCGTCGACGTCGCACCGAGCGGAATCGAAGCCCACGCGTCGTCGCGCACGATTCACGCCGGCGCGGTCGTCTTCGCGACCGGCCCCCGCGAGGCGGCCGAGCTGACGACGGGAGACGTGTCGGAGACGCTGCGCGGCTGGGCGAGCGAGGCCGCACCCGCCCATGCGGCGTGCCTCGACGTGTGTCTCGACGAGCTGCCCGTGCCGCGCGCGACGTTCGCGCTCGGCGTCGACCAGCCAATCTATCTCTCGGTCCACAGCGCCGTCTCCCGCCTCGCGCCGGAGGGCAAGAGCCTGGTCCACTGCATGAAGTACCTCGGGCCGTGTCCGAGTGGAGATCCGGGCGCGGACGAACGGGAGCTCGAGGCCGCGATGGATCTCCTCCAGCCGGGATGGCGCGCGGCGGTCACCCACACGAGGTTCCTGCCGAAGATGCTGGTGACCCATGGCCTTCCGCTGGCGTCCGCCGGCGGCGTGGGCGGACGCCCGGGACCGAGCGTGTCGCGCGCGCGCAACGTCTTCGTCGCGGGGGACTGGGTCGGCCCCGAGGGAATGCTCGCCGACGCGAGCCTGGCCAGTGGCCGACGGGCGGGCAGCCTCGCCGCGGCCGCGCGGATCGCGGCCAAGGCGGCCTGAGGCGACGCGCCCGAGCTGACCATGCCCGACTTGTCTCAGCTGCACGCCGAGCACGCGCGATTCCTCTGGGGCCTCGGCTATCGCCTGCTCGGCTCGGCGGCCGACGCGGACGACCTCGTTCAGGAGACGTTCGTACGAGCCCTCGAGCACCCGCCTCCGGATCGCGACCGCCCGTGGCGCCCGTGGCTCACGCGCGTCGCCATGAACCTCGGACGCGACGTGCTCCGGAGGCGCCGGACGCGTGGCTACATCGGGCCGTGGCTCCCATCGCCGATCGAGACCGGCGACGACCGCACCCCGCCGAGCTTCGAGGCCACGCTCGCGGGCGACGAGACGACGGAAGGGCGCTACGACCTCGTCGAGAGCGTGTCGATGGCGTTCCTGCTGGCGCTGGAAGTACTCACGCCGAAGCAGCGCGCAGTGCTCCTGCTCCGCGACGTGTTCGACTACTCGGTCGCCGATACTGCGTTCGCTCTGGATGTCTCCGAGTCCGACGTGAAGGTCACGCTCCACCGGGCCCGGCGCGCGCTCGCCGACTACGACCTCGAGCGGTGCGTCCCCACGGTCGAGATGCAAGAGCGCACCCGAGCCGCGATCGACCGCCTCCTCGGGGCGCTGGCGACCGGAGACATGCGTGGCGCCGAGCGGCTTCTGGCCGATTCCGTGGTGGCCCTCAGCGACGGCGGCGGCGAGTTCTTCGCGGCCCGCGTGCCGGTCGTCGGCCGCGAGCGCGTCTTCAGGTTCTACTCGAACATCGCCCGCGCGCGGCTGGGCACGGCCCACTTCGAGGTCCGCAACCTGAACGGGCTACCGGCGCTGCTCGGCCGCTTCGACGACGATGCGCCGGGTCAAGCGCCGGCGATGGCGCAGCACGTGATCCTCGATCGCGCGGGACACGTCCGCCAGATTCTGAGCGTGCTGGCCACGGAGAAGCTCGGGGCGGTGCGACTCCCGACTCCGGCGCGGGCGTGAGCCCCCGCCCCGACGGCCGGATCACTGGCCGTTCTGGGGACTTCCGAGCAGGACCAGGCGGACCAGCGCCGCGACCGACGGCGCCTCCATCTTCTTCATGACGCGCGCCCGGTAGACCTCGACGGTCTTCGGAGAGAGCGCCAGCTCCGCCGCGATCGCCTTCGTGGTCCCTCCCGCCACGAGAAGCTCCATGACCTCGCGCTCTCGCGGCGTGAGGGACGCCGAGCGCGTGGCGAATGCCCTTCGCTCGGCGTTCTCCTCGCCCTGGAGCCACAGGGGGCTCGGCCCCGACGCGGTGAGTCCGCGCGGATCCCCACCGCGCACGATCCCTTGAGGATCCTGAACCGTCTGCACGAGGCGCGCCGCGTGCTGGCGCGCCTGAGCGAGCATCTCGGCCACCTTCTTGCGGCCGGTGACGTCCTCCACGATCGCCGCGATGCGGGGCGCGTCCCCCGCGGAGTCGTTCAAGGCAAACATTCGTACCTGCAACCACGCACGGACGCTGCCATCGTCGTTCACGAGCCGCAGCTGGAGATCGACTCGTTCCTTCTGGACCCGCGCCGTCTCCGCTTCGAGGCGCGCGCGATCGTCCGGATGGAGCGCGTCGAGCGATGCCGGCCCCTCGACGGCGCCCGCATCGCCACCGGCGAGAAGTCCGACGAGCGCGGCGTTCGCATGCAGCACCCGGGAGAGATCCGGGGAGAGGAGCATGAAGCCGTCGTGGACGTTGTCCGCGATCTGCTGGAACCGCGCACGGGCGGCCTCGAGCTCTCGCGCGAGCCGCCGCTCCTCGGTCTCGTCGCGAACGAGGACCAGACGCGCCCGCGAGCCCTCGCCGGGCAGCGTCGCGTCCGCTTCGGAGACGTGCGCCCAGACCGACGCGCCGTCGCTACGAAGCAGGCGAACGTCGCCGCCGGCCGCGCCCGGCCACGGGTCCTCCTCGTCCAGGAGCGACGCCACCGGGCGCCCGCGCAGGGTCGCCTCGTCCATTCCGAGCAGCCGCCGCAGGGCGGGGTTCGCCGCCAGGATCTTGCCGCCACGCCCCACGAGCAGCACGCCGATCGGCGAGGCCTCGTAGAGCGGCGCCAGCGGCAAGGTCTCCAACCCCGTCACCTCGGCCTTGCCCCGTGCCGAGCGCGGCGAGGTCTTCGACAGACCTACCCCATTCCTCGCCGTCTTGGCGCGACCACCGGGTCGCACCTCCCCTCGCTCCGCCATCGCCACCTCGCGGTCGCCGCTCGCCGGGTCCGATCGGAACCGGGGCGTCAACCTCCACTTTGGCAGCATGTATGCGAATCACGGATGTGTCAACTTTCCGACACCTTTCGTGCACGCGCGCCCGATCCGCTCCTTGCAACGGTGCACGGCGTGCGCCGCCGATCAGTCGGGGGCTTCCTTGCAGACGTGATGATCGCACACGAGACCGGGGCCACAGGTCCCGTCCGCGTTACAGGGACCACCGTAGTGGCCCGGAGTGCCATCCTCGACGTCGACCGAGAGCGGGTCGGGAGTGCTCGAATCACAGGCGGCGAGGAGAGCCACGAGGGCCGCCAGGAGCGGGCCCCTCCCCCGCCTTCGTATCTTGGATTCCATCGCGGCCATTCCCGTTTCCTTCCCCTTTTCCCGAGCGGCCCGGGTCCTCGCCCGGCACGGCGCCGGCCCCTCCGACGAACCGCCTTTCTCCCTCGGCCCCGGTCCGATATACCATCGACGGCCCCGGGGCCGAAGGTCGAGCGCGACCTCGCTCCCCGACGGGGCGGCTTCGGCGCACAACGCCCATGCAACTCGAGTGCTTCGCAAGGACCGAGATCGGCAACGTCCGGGCCACCAACCAGGACGCGATCGGATGCTTCCCCGACCTCGGCCTCTTCGCGGTCGCGGACGGGATGGGCGGCCACGAGTTCGGCGAAGTCGCGAGCCGCATGGCCGTGGAGACTCTCCAGGCCTCGTTCCGGCAAGCGACCGCCGCCGAGCCGCAGGAACGCCTCGTCGCGGCCGTCGGCGCGACCAATCAGGCGATCTACCACGCCGGCCGACCGAGCGGACGCATCTCGCCGCGTCCGATGGGCACGACCGTGATCGCCCTGGCCCTCTCGATGGCGCCCCGGCACGTCAGCTGGGCGTACGTCGGCGACAGCCGGCTGTACCGCTACCGCAAGGGGGAGCTCCGCCTCTTCACCGCGGACCACACCCGCTACGGCGGCCCGTTCGCCGCGAGCACCGACGTCCCACTCGACCTCCCGCATACGAACGAGCTTCTCGCCGCACTGGGCATCGAATCCTGGGTCCGCCCGGGACGGGGCACCGACGACTGGGCCGACGGCGACGTCTACATGCTCTGCAGCGACGGCATCTCCGGGATGATCTCGCCGACCCAGATGGAGAGCGAGCTCGCCCAGGACGCGACCGTCGACGAGATCGGCACCGGGCTCATCTCCCGCGCGCTCGCGGCCGGGGGCTCGGACAACGCGAGCGTCGTCATCGTGCGCGTGTCGAGCTGACCGGGAGTCCCGGCCGAGACGCGCGTCCGCACGTCCCGATCGGAGGCCTAGCGCACGCGCTTGAGCTTCGCCTTCGGCTCGGCCTTCGCGCCGCGCGACCGACGCTCGGGACGCGGCATCTCCGCCTGCAGCTCGGCGTTGCGACGCTTGTTCCAGATCTCGACGTCGTGGAAGTCCGCCATCGTATCGCCGCGCAGACCGAGGCGCAGCGTCTCGAGGGCGATCACCTCGCTCGACGCGATGTTCCCGAGGTTCACCTCCGAACCCAGCTTCTGGACCATGTAGACCTGTTGAGCCTTCTGCGGCGACTCGAAGATGAGATCGGCCGGATCGACCTTGGCGACGATCTCGTCGATCAGTCCGGCTCGCGCCTCGCCGGACCCGAAATACAGACCGACGGTACCGCTCTCGCGCGCCTCGCAGATCACCTTCCACGCACCGGCGTCGAGATCGGATTGGATCAGCTCGACCCAGCGAAACGGCGGGATGATCTTCTCCGAATCCTTGCTCCCGACCTCCGAGAGCACCGTGAACTCCTTGGCCAGCTCGCGGATGTAGCGCGCCTTCTCCTTCATCGACATGTCGATGACGCCGTTCGAGATCTCGACGTGCGTGATGCCGGCCGCCCGCGCCATGTCGCGAAAGGCATCGAAGCGCTTCTGCAGGATCGCGACCTCGAGCAGCGTTCCGCCGAAGCACACGGGGATGCCCGCCTCCCGGTACACCTTGATCTTGTCGAGGACGTTCTGCGTGACGTAGCCGGTGCCCCACCCGAGCTTCACGATGTCGATGTAGTCGGAGCAAGTGTCGAGGAGGTCCTCCACCTGGCGAAGCCCCATCCCCTTGTCCATCACGTGGGTGACGCCCACGTCGCGGGGCTTTTCGCTTCGGGTCGGGAGGGAGAAGAAGTCCAGCATCGTCGTGTCTCCAGGGTTGTCGGTGTGGGTGGTCATCGTCCGGTGGTCAGGCTGCCGCGGCACGCGCGCGGGCGAGCTCGATCAAAGCCGCTTCCTGCTTTCGTAGGCGCTCCGCGGTCTCCCGGCGCCAGCCCTCGTGCTCGCCGAGCTCCTGGCGGCATTCACGGATCATCGCGCCGACCGGCTCGGCCGCCGCCCCGCCGAGGCCCTGCCTCGTACCGACGACATCGGCCGCATCGCGGAGCGACTCCAGCGCCGCATCGTCGATCGCGAGTTCCCGCCCGAGCACCTGCCGCGCCGCCTCGTCCAGCCACGCGCGGCTCACGTGATCGGAAGACGGGTCGGCCTCCAGCTCCAGGCGTACCGCGAGCCCGACCAAACGATGCGCTTGACGGTAGGAGAGGCCCTCGGTCTGCATGACCAGCTCGGCCAGGTCCATCGCCTGCGTAAAGCCTCTTCCGGCGCGCTGCGCCATCCGGTCCAGATCGAACTGGAGCGCGCCGAGCACGCCGGCCATGAGGCGGGTCGTGCGGATGACGTCGTCGAGCGCGCGCGGCACCTCTCCGAGAGCGAAGATCCGGTTGTCCATCTGCGCCGACGGCGTCTTCCCCACCGCCGTCATCGAGACGAGCCGCCCCATCACGCTCCCCGTGATGCCACGAACGTACGCCAGCGAGTAAGGGTTTTTCTTCTGCGGCATGATCATGCTGATCCGCGCGTGGCGGTCGGCGAGCTCGACCAGCCCGAACTCCTGCGTGTTCCAGATCTGCAGATCCTCGGCCAGGCGATCGAGATGGAGCAGGTGCGTGAGCACCTGGGTCAGGATCTCGACCGGCTGATCGACCTGCCACATCGCGTCACGCGTGTTCTCGACAGGCCCGTCGAAGGCGAGGAGCTCGGCCAGACGTGCCCGGTCGAGCGGCAGCCGCGAGCCGTTGATGTTGCCGATCCCTCCGGGGCAGCGGTTGTTCCGCGCGAACGCTTCCCGAAGCCGGTTCAGATCTCGCAGGAGCGGATAGACGAACGAGAGCAGGTAGTGCGCGAGACTCGTGGGCGTCGCCGGCTGCAGATACGTGTAGTCGGGCATGACCGAGGTCACGTGCCGCTCGGCCTGCGCGACGAGCGCCTCGGCCGCCGCGATCGTCTCGGCGGCGAGCTCGAGCTGACGGTCGCGCACGGCGATGCGGTAGGCGACCGTCGCGGGCTCACGACGCGGGCGCCCGGCTCCCATCCACCCCGCGACCGCCTCGTCGCGAGCCTTCACCCAGGCCTCGCGGTTCGAGTAGACGTCCTCGAGCGTCGGGTTCAAGGGGAAGTCCTCGAGCGGAACGTCGTGGAGCTCGAGCAGGTACCGCAACAGCTCGGCACCCGGACCGTCCGGAACGACGCCGACGTCGATGAGCATCAGCACGTGCGCCAGATCCGAGAGGCTCAGACCTCGGTACAGAATGGGCGCGTCGGCGATCTCTCGACCGAAGGCGGCGTCGACCAGCTCCGGCGCCGGACCTTCCTTCAGACGCGCGCCCTCGCCCTGGCCCTTCGCTCGGGAGCTTTCTTCGTCGTGACTCAAGCGAACCCTCAGTCGACCGTGACCTTGCGCAGGCTGTGCCCTACCGTGGGGTCGGCCGCGAGCAGGAGCTCCTCGAGGTGCTTGGGCCGGCTCTGGCGCGTCCTCTCGCGCTCGGGCTCTTTGTGCTTGGCGCGCCGGCGAAGGCGCCCCATCCCCGCTTCGAGGATCCGGGAGAGGGAGTTCAGGAGCGGGCCGGGGTCGTCCCACGCCGCGTACGCGTACGTCCGCTTTCCCCGGTAGGAGCGAAGCCACGACCATGGCGTCAGGCGCTTCTCGGGCAGGAAGTAGAGCGAGACCGTCTTCAGATCCCGCTCCTCGTGGATCCACTTGATGCCCTCTTCGAAGGACGTCTGCTTCGCGACGGGAAGGCCGAGCACGTCCCGGTACCAGATGTTCGGCAGATTGATGCCCGAGCGCGTGACGAGCCCGTGGGGGAACCACGTCCGACCCCCCGTCGCCTCGGTCATCTTGTAGCTGCCGTCGCGACGGTCCTTCTTGAACTCGACGACCCCGTACCCCACGTGACCGACGCCCTGCAGGATTCGCACGGCCTCGTTCGCGACCCACGGCTGGTGCAGGCTCTCGGCGAGCGTCGCCGTGCCGAAGCCCCGCGGATACATGCGCAGCTTGCGACCACTCCAGATCGCGAGCGGCTCCTGGTTCGCATCGAGATACGTCACACCCCAGACGACCTGGCTGTCGTCGCCGGGCATGTACTCCTGGATGATCAGATCCTGGTGCACCGGGAAGATGAGATCGTAGAGCGACCGCAGCATGTCGGCCGAGTCGGCGAGAAAGAGGCGCGTATCGAACGTATCGCGCCAGACCGCCGTCGGCTGGAACGGCTTGATCAGGCACGGGTATTCGATGTCGCGCACGATCTCGTCGATGTCGTGCTCCTCGTCGGTGAACCACGTGCGCGGCAGCGGGTAGTCGCGCTCCATCGCGATCTTGTAGAAGGACTTCTTGTCCATGAAGAGCTCTAGGACTTCCTTCGACGGCAGCCGGTAGAGGAACCACTCGTCGAGCTCCTCGCGGTACTGCGAGATCATCTGGACGTTCAGGTCGCCGCTGGGCATCAGGACGCCCTTGTGCCCTCCCAGCGACCGACCGATGTCCTTCAGGGCCTCGATCAGGCC
>JAUIFY010000171.1 GCA_030430245.1 bacterium
TCTGGACGCCGATCCAGAACGGCATCTTCGGCGGCCTCGGCGCCTCCATGGACGCCGACAACGCGGCCTTCCTCCACGACCCGCTCACGCTCGCCTGTGTCCACGACGAGTCGTTCTGTACGTTCGAAACGCTCGCGATCGAGCCGACGATCGAAAACGGCGTGTTCCGGACCATCGAGCGGCCGCCGGGCACGACCAGCGCGCGCACGATGCGCGTGGCTACGGCGGTCGACGCCGAGCGCTTCCGCGCGCACTTCGTCGAGCGCCTTCTCCGACTCGGTGACTGAGCGCTCCGCGGCTACTTCCGGAGCTCCGGCGGATCCTCTCGAGGAAGACGCTCCTCGGCGGGCGGCAGGGTCGGGAGGGGCTCGCGACGGCCGAGCTGATACCAGTACGCGGTGCTCGAGTAGTCGTTGGCGAGCGCGTTGTCGTGCCCCGTCTCGATCGTGACGCGAATCTCCTCCTCGAAACGAATGGGGTCCTCGACGTGGAATCGATACATCGAGTTCTTTCCGCCCCACGGCCACTCCTCGGTGCCGCTGTAGACGGTCAGGCCGTGGTAGGGAGCCGAGAACTCCTGCTTCGGGCAGAAGGCCGTACCGAAGTAGTCCTCGGTGCCGGTTCCGTGCAATCTCGGCGGCCAGGGCTCGCCGTCGATGAAGATCATGTCGTCGCCTTCGCCGTACCAATCGTTCACCTGACGCTCGAAGACGTCGATGCCCAGATTGCATCCGACGTACTGCCCGTTCCCGCGCGCCTCGAGGATGACGTAGTTGCGATCGCCCGTGAGGTTCGGCCGCTGCCACGGTCCGCCGAGCCCGAAGCCCGGCCCCGCCGGCCGCTCCTCTCCGAGCCCATAGTCCTTGCGCCCGTATCCGTGCTCCTTCGCCGTACCGGCGGTGACCGGGGTCCGGTTCCACCAAGCGTGGAACCTCCCGAGGTCGGCTTCGAGGGACCCGTACTCTTCGTAGTCGACGTAGAAGTAGAAGACGCGCGGGGAGGCCCCCTGGTTCTCGACCTCGAACCGGGCCCCGCGCGCGAAGGGCATCGGGAACCAGCAGTTGAAGCTCTTGCCGTCCTCCGGACTCATCTGGAGCGGCAGCGACTGAAAGTTTCGCCGCATCCCGAAGCCGACGCCGAAGAAGTCACCGAGCGGCGCCTCGACGCTCGGCGAGTCCTCCCCGTCCCAGAACATGCGCAGGACCGTGCGGAGGAGATCGTGCGGCTCCTCGGGCAGGGACATCATGGTGATCCAGAGGTGCTTGACGCAGCCCGCGCCGGCGATCTCGCCAAAGACCTTCGTCTCGCCCGGAGCGACGAGGACCATGTCGGAGTTGCCTCCACTGCGATCCCACGACGAGAGCCGCATGCGCTTGAAGTTCCGGAGACGAGCCAGATTCGCGAGACTTCCGTAGCCGATGGTCATGGCGCCCTCCGTACTCCGCCGCCCCGGCCCATGACAACCCGGGCCGCCGTCGGTAGCGTGGTTCCCCATGCCGGGACCACTGAGTGGAATTCGAATCGTGGACGTCACCGAGGTCATCTCGGGCCCCCTCGCGACGATGATTCTCGCCGACCAGGGCGCGGACGTCGTGAAGGTCGAGCCTCCGAAGTACGGGGAGGAGAGCCGCCAGCTCGCGAACTATCGGGCCGGAATGGCCGCGATGTACCTGAACGTCAACCACGGAAAGCGCTCGATCGGGATCAACCTGAAGACCGAGGAGGGCCTCGAGCTCCTCTACGAGCTCGTCCGCGGGGCGGCCGGGCGCCGCCGAGCGCCTGAAGGTGGGCGAAGCGGACCTGCGCAAGGTCAATCCGCGGATCGTCTACGCTTCGATCTCGGGGTACGGCTTCGACGGTCCGTACTCCGACCGCCGGGGGTACGACCCGATCTTCCAGGCTCTCACCGGATTCGTCACGGCCCAGCTGAACCCCGAGATCCCGATCCCCGACCTCGTGCGGAACGCCGTCGTCGACAAGGCGACGTCGTACGCTCTCGCGCAAGGCATCACCGCGGCGCTCCTCGCGCGCGAGCGCGGCGCCGAGGGACAACACGTCCGTATCTCGATGCTCGACGCCGGTCTCGCGTTCTTCTGGCCCGACGGGATGCTGCGACACTCCCTCATCGGAGACGACGTCGAGAACTACTCCGTGCCCGGCGAGCGCTATCAGCTCATCCCGACGTCGGACGGGCAGATCGTGATCTGGACGAGCACGACCGCACAGATCCACGCGAGCCTTCGGGCCGTCGGGCGCGACGACCTCGCCGATGCGCCGCGCCACAAGGGCCGCGAGTCGCTCGAAGAAGCCAACCAGATCGAACGAGCCGAAGCCCTCCGCGACGGACTCGCGGCGATGACGACGGCGCAGGCCTACGAGCGACTCGTCGAGAACGAGGTCGCGAGCGCCCCCGTCCTCTCGCACCCCGAGGTCCTGATCGACCCGCAGCTCACGCACAACGGCACGATCATGGAGGCGACGCACCCCGTGTACGGTCGCTACCGGCGCGCGCGTCCCGCCGTGCGCTTCTCCGGCACACCGACCGCCGACACGTCGGCACCCGCCCTCTATGGCGACCACACCGACGAGATCCTCGACGAGCTGGGTCTCTCCGCGGAACGCGTCACCGCCCTGCGCGAGCAGAACGTGGTCAAGTAGGAGGATCGCGATGCATCGCGTCTACGGCTGCCGAATCTCGTACTACACCGGAAAGCTCGAAACGTACCTTCGGTACCGCGGCATCCCCTACGAGTCGCTCCCGACGTACGGGCACGTGAAGCGGATTCGACAGGGTGCGGGCGCATTGCAGATGCCCGTCGTCGAACTCGACGATGGACGGTGGCTGTCGGACTCGACCCCCATCCTCTGCTGGTTCGAGAACGAGCAGGATGCTCCGTCGATCTATCCCACCGATCCCGCGCTCCGCTTCGTCGCGCTCCTTCTCGAGGACTACGCAGACGAGTACCTCTGGCGCCCGGCCATGCACTATCGGTGGAGCTACGTCGCCGATCGTTGGTACGCGAGCGGCGCGATCGTCGACGACCAGCTGCAACACCTCCGACAGCCCCGGCTCCTCAAGCAGATCCTGGTCATCCGCCGGCAGCTCGGCGGTTTCGTACGCGGCGACGGCGTCTCGGATGCGACGCGCGAGCACGTCGAGCGGGGATACTTGACGGCCCTCGACCACATGGAGGAGGTCTTCCGCCATCGTCGCTTCCTTCTCGGCGACGAGCCGACGATCGCCGATTTCGGATTCATGGGGCCGATGCTGCGACACTTCGGCCAGGATCCGACACCTCAGGAGATCATGCGCAACCGCGCGTCGGGCGTCTATGCGTGGGTCGCGCGCATGTGGAACACGCGCGCGTCCGGCATCGCTCCGGCCCTGGTGGCCGAGATCGACGAGCCGCTGTCCGCTCTCGTTCGCGAGGCGGCCGAAACGCACCTGGTACAGCTCCGCGAGAACGCGCGCGCTCACGCCCGCGGCGAGAAGCGCTACGCGCAGACGATCCAGGGAGTGCGCTACACGAACGTACCGAGCTCACGCTACCGCGTCTGGTGCCTCGAAGAGCTTCGGCGCGCGTGGCACGAGCTCGACGACGCCGCTCGCGAGAAGGTGCTCCGGCACGTTCCGGAAGCCGAGGCGGCCGTTCTGTGGGAGGAGCTACCCGCGGCGTCGGGATACGACCCCGACCGACACGCCCCCTTCGCGAAGGGGATCAACGTCTTCGGCACCGGCGTCCCGGCGAAGTGACGCGACCTACCTGCCGCCACGAACCGCACGGACGAAGCTCGACTCGCCCTTCCCCTCCGTCAACAACGCGTCGAAGGTCAGCGACCTCAACACCGCTTCGGTCGCGTCGTCCTTGTTCGTCGTGAGCGTCCAGTAGAATCCGTTCGCCATCCCTCCGGGGATCGTCGTGCACGGGATCAGGGGTGCCGGCGGACCGCAGTCCGGCACCATCGGATCGTAGAGGGTCTGGAGCTCCTCGGCGGTCGGAAGCCGCCAGTCGCAGTGTCCAGCGAAGCACCCCGTGGTGATGCTCGGGTCGGCGCCGGTCACCGCGCCATTCAGCTGCGCGAGGAAGCGAGTGAAGACCGAGCCGCTCGGCGCCGGGTCGTCCGCCGCGGGCGTTCCGCCCCAATTGTAGATGTTGTTCACATGGTGGGGGTCGTCGCAGAGCGGATCCGGCGCCGCCTCGTCGTCGCAGCGCACTGCTTCGCCCGGGGTTCCGGTCTTCAGCTCCCACGTGAGGCCGGTCCAACCGTCGATCACCGCTCCATCGAACGACAAGTGAGCCCAACGCGAGGTCTCGATGCAGTCGGACACCTGCTTGAAGCCCTGCGAAGCGCGATCCCATTCCAGAATGACCGCGCCGCACTCGAGCACGTCGTCGTTCCGCGTCGCGATGAGATGATGACACCGAAGCCTGGCGAGGGGGCCACCGCCCGGAGCGCTGCCGTTGGCGGCCGTGCACCAACCCTGCTTGAGGTCCCCGGCGAGGCTCCCCGGCTTGGCCCAGGAGGCATCGCGGAAGAAGGAGACCTGGTCGCTCAGCGCATGCACGGTGACTTCCTTGGTCAGAAACGCGCTGCCGCCCGCAGTGTCCGTGACGACGACCGAGATCGTGATCGCGGTTCCCGCCGGACGCGCGACGGCGGGATCGAAGCCGAGGTCCGCCGCGACCAGGGCCCAGTTGAACACGGCGGAGAAGCCGGTGCGCAGGGGCGCGTCGGGATGAGCCACCTGAACGTCACCGCGATCCGAGCAGCACGGCACCTCGAACGCGGGCTCGAACTCGATGAGAACCTGAAACGGCTGGATCAGCTCGGCGCCAGGCGTGGTCGTGTAGGCCCAGCCCTGAAGATTGGAGATCTGCGACGCGACCGTGTCCGGGGTCTCGAGGACGCCGACGATCGCGCCGGCCGCTCGCGTCACGAGCACGGAGACGACGGCGAGGACGGCGAGGGAAACGCGCATCGAATGCTTGGGCATGCCTTCGAGGGGCGCAATTCCCATGCCGTCCGTATCGCGCTGCGGCCGACGGCGCCCCTCCCGGGAGTCGGGAGCACCCGAGCCGTCGCTTCCCACCCGTGAGAAACGCCCTCCGAACCGCGCGCTCGCCGCTCCCGGGAAGGATGACGCCGGTCATGAGGAAGATCCCGATGCGAGATCCCGCCGACCGGGCGGACCGCGTCGCGTCGCGACTTCCGGCCCCGGGGCTCCGGACCGAGCGTCCTACTCCAGCTCCAGGTGCCACGCCGGCGCCGTGGTGCGGCCCGTGACCCATACGGCGCCACCCGGAGCGTCCGAGACGGCGACGTCGCGGAGGCCGGACGACGAGACGATCGTCGGCCGACCGTGCTTGGCGGCCGGATGGAAGACGACGAGCTCCGTGTCCGGCGATGCATGCGTGCCCGAGACGCGGAGCGAGCCCGTAGCGGGGTCGTAGAGAGTCGACGCGAGGCGGCCCGGGGCCGCGCGCGGATACGCGCGCATCAGGTCGCGCACGAGGTCCTCGCGCTCGCCGAGGATCTCGTTGGTGAGGCAATCGACCTCGAACTCCCCCCAGGGGACCGGCGGGTTCGCCCCGTTGCGCGCGTCGCTCACCTTGTGCGGATCGCCGCACGACTCGCGCCACGTCCAGAGGGTCGCCGACACGTGGAACTCGTCCTGGAGCGCCTGGTGGTCCACGAAGTAGCCGTCGCCGTCCGGCCCCGCGCGGCTGGGGCTCGCACCCCATTCGCCCGTGAGAACGGGCGCACCGTCGAACGAGGCCGCCTCCTCGACCGCGATCTCGAACGCGCGCCGGGTGATCGGCGTCCCCGAGAAGCCGCCGGTGTAGACGTGCGGCGCGTAGACGACGCCATCGTCGCGCACGAAGTCGAGCGGCGGGCCCTGGCCGATCGCCGACCACAACGATGCCGGCTCGAAGAGGACCAGATGGGCGGGGCCGCCCGCGGCTCGCTCTCCGGCCCGGATCGCCGCGAGGGACTCGGAATACAGAGCGCTCAGCCCCTCCTGTTGCGAAGGAGAGAAGGCCCCGGGCTCGTTCAAGATGTCGTAGCCCGCCACCGCCGGCTGGTTCGCGAACCGCCTCGCAAGGTGACCCAGCATGTTCGCATACCGCGTGCGGAGCCCGACGCCGCCCGGTCCCGGCTCGTTCGCGAAGAACGAGTCCCAGGACGACGTCACCGCGGGACTCGTCTCGCGAGTCCCGCCGAGGATGCAGCGCGGCTGGTCGTCGTCGAAGGTCGCCCAAGCGGGCGCGCCGTCCCAACCGAGCGCCGGCTCGGCCGGTGGCTCGCAGACCTCGTCGGGACGCGCCGCGAGAGTCGCGCTCCATGCGTCCTGGTGTAGATCGAGGATGGTGTAGAGCCCGTTGCGCGCCAGCACCTCGACCGCATCCTCGATCCGATCGAGATACGCTTCGTCGTAGACACCCGGCTCGGGCTCGACCCGAGACCACGACAGCAGGAGGCGCACCGCGTTCCAGCCGATCTCGGACATCCGCTCCGCGTCCGACTCCGTGAAGGGGAAGACCGTTGGGAACTCGTTGCCGCTCCAGTACTCGACGAACGCGTTGACGTTCACCCCGCGAAGCAGCACCTCCCGGCCCTTGGCATCGACGATCCGGCCACCCTCGTTCGCGTCCGGCTCCGCGTAGAGAAAGGCGAGCTCGCCGTCGGGCGACGCCGTGTCCGTGTCGGAACACCCGGCCGAGAGGAGGAGTGGGAGGACGAGCACGAGGACGACGAGACGCATGCGGCAGTCTCCCGAACGCAGCACGTGCGGGTCAAGTCAGCCGTCGATCTCGACACGGGCTCCGACCCCGATCTCGTCGAACAACGCGATGACGTCCTCGTTGCGCATCCGCACGCACCCATGCGAACGCGGCACGCCCATCGGCTCGTCGTCGGGCGTGCCGTGGATGTAGATGTAGCGGGCATGCGAATCCACGGTTCCGCCCCGGTTCCGACCCTCCTCGAGGCCCGAGAGCCACAGGATGCGGGAGAGAATCCAGTCCCGGTCCGGATGGGCCGCCCGCAGTGCCGGCGTGAGGACCTCGCCCGTGGGCTCGCGCCCGACGAACACGGCCCCGGGAGGCGCACCGGCTCCGATGCACTCGCGAATCTCGTGGGTCCCGCGCGGCGTCTGCTCGCTGCCTTCGGTCTCTCCCACGCCGTTCGCCGCCGTCGAGACCGGGAACCGCCGCAGGACGCGGTCTCCCTCGTGAAGCTCGAGCTCCTGGCGGGCGACGTCGACGCGGATCCAACGCTGGGACACGCCGAGGATCCTACACTCCGGTCGACACGCGGGACACCACTGCGGTACCGGAGAGGCATGCGGCGACTCGTCGTGCTCGCAGCGATCCTCCTCCTGAGCGCCTCCGCGGGCGGGTCGGAACGACCCACCTGCGCCACGCCTATCGTCCACACGGCAGCAGGCGACGTCTGCGGCAGACGCACCCGCGGCGGCGCGCCCGGAGACGCGGCGACACCCGTCGACGCCTATCTCGGGATCCCGTTCGCACATCCGCCGACCGGTGCGCGCAGGTGGGCGGCGCCCGCACCCGCGCCGCCGTGGAGCGGCGCGCGCTCGGCCGTCGCGTTCGGCCCCGCGTGTCCCCAGAGCGTACCGGACGGCGTCACGATCGACGCCTCCGAGGATTGTCTCACGCTGAACGTCTGGACCCCCGATCCCACCGCGAAGCTCCCCGTGATGGTCTTCCTGTACGGAGGCTCCTTCCTGCACGGCGGCTCCGCCGCTCCCCTCTACGACGGAGCGAACCTCGCGGCGATCGGGCCGGTCGTCGTCGTCACGCTCAACTACCGGATCGGAGCCCTCGGCTTCCTGGCCGGGATCGAGACGATTCCTGCGAACCTCGGACTCCTCGACCAAACGCTCGCGCTTCGTTGGGTGCGCGACAACATCGCAGGGTTCGGCGGCGATCCCTCGAAGGTCACGCTCTTCGGACAGAGTGCGGGCGCGATGTCGGTCGGGATTCACCTCGGGGCGTCGTCGAGTCGAGACCTGTTCCGGGCGGCGATTCTCGAGAGCGACCCCTACGGCATCCCGTTCAAGACCCTCGCGCAAGCCCGCCGCTACGCGGACGACCTCCTCGACCACCTCGACTGCCGGAAGACCGACGACACGCTCGCGTGTCTGCGGCGCAAGTCCGTCGACGACATCCTCACCGCGCAGGCGAGCGTCTCCGTGCTCGAGCCATTTCTGCTGGGACTCGCCTCGTTCGTTCCGTGGGGCCCGGTCGTCGGAGCGGCCCCCCTCGAGGGACAACCCAATCAGGTCCGGATCGACAAGCCGGCCATTGTGGGCACGAACCGCAACGAGGGACCGTTCTTCGTCCAGACCCAAGAGAAGTCGATCGGCACGATCGGCGAGGCCAAGTACGTCTTCGAAACGGACGTGGCGTACGGCCGACACGGAGCAGCCGTGCGTCGCTTCTACGGGACGTTGGGCGAGAAGGAGCCGGTGGCGGCTCTCTCGCGCATCGTGACCGACGATCTCTTCGTCTGCGCGAACCGCTACGTACTCGAGCGTGCGACCGCCCCCGTATGGGCGTACCAGATGACCCACGCGCCGTCGTTCCCGATCTGGCCGTCCTATCCGCTCTGCGCTCCCTCGACGGGCAACGTATGCCACGGCGCCGAGCTCCCGTTCGTCTTCGGCAATCCGTTCTCACCCGACCTGTGGGCCGAGCGTGCCTCGTTCACGGAGACCGAGCGGCGGCTCTCGGCGGAGATGATGCGCCTTTGGACGGGCTTCGCCCACGCACTCCGACCGCCCGACACGACCCCGCCGTGGCGTCGCTTCACCGAGCACGACACCCTCCGGCTCGTCCTCGACGAGCCTCTCGGGGAGCGCCTGGACCTGGAGGCGCGGTGCCGGTTCTGGAACGGCATGGGGTACGACCGAAGCGGCCCGCTCGCCGCTCTGTTCTGATCCGAGGAGGGCGCAAACGCCCGAAATTCCTCGATTAATCAAGATTTGCGGCAAGCGAACCGATAGTTCTGTCGGTGGAGCAGGACCGGCAGGAATGCGACAGGGCGGCGCCTACGCGCATGGCCATCGAGCACGACACGGCAGCCCTGCGCGACGAGTACCTCCACGAGACGGTCCGACTCCTGCGACGCCGCATCGATCTGGCGGTCGGGCTCTTCGTCGGCTTCGTTGGACTGGCGCTGGCCGTCGACCTCGTCGTCCATCCCGAGCGCCGTGCGCCCGGATTGTCGATCTACGCGATCGAGATCCTCGTCTGTGCCATGGCGGTGACGGCCACGCGCGTCGAGGCCGTACGACGCTACGTCGGCCTCATCATCGCCGCCATGGGCTCGGCACTCGCGATCTTGATGAACCTCTACTTCTCGCACGTGGACCTCGCGCCGGAGATCCAGGCGCTGGGACTCGTCTGCCTCATGACCGCGTTCGCCGTGCTCATCCCGTTCGGCTGGGCGGCGCAAACGGTGCTGTCGGTGGTGACCCTCGTCAGCTTCTTCGCGGCGAGCTGGACCCACATCACGATCGAACAGGCCGCCTATTGCTGGGTCGGCCTCATCACCGGCGCGACGACGTCGATCTTCGGCGCGACGTTCCTCGATCGCTACCGGTACGAAGCCTTCACACGCGCCGCGCTGCTCGAGCAGGTGTCGGCACTCTCGCAACAGGAGGCCCGGATCTCGGCGGCACTCGCGCACGTCGGCGCGACGCTGCACGCGAGCGCGGGCCATACCCACGTCTTCGATACGGTGAACCGCCTGTCGCGCGAGATCCTCGGATGCGACTTCAGCAGCACCTTCGTGCTCGACGAATCGGCCGGTGGGTTTCGTCTCGAGGCCAGCGCCGGCGTACGCCCCCGGGTGGATGCGGAGCTTCGCAGCTTCGAGTTTCCGGCCGGCAGCCTCCCCTTGTTCGCGCACTTCCGTCCGGGCGAGTTGATCGAGGTTCGGGACGCGAGCGCGCAGGACCTCATTCCCGTCGAGCTGATGAAACGCTTCGAGACGGCCTCGGCCCTCTACGTGCCCATCTGGCGCGGGAACACGGTGATCGGGACCCTCGTCAACGGGTACCGCCACCGGACGGGCCCATTCACGCCGATGCAGCGCCGGATCGCATCGGGCATCGGCAACGCGACCGCGATCGCACTCGAGAACGAGCGGCTCGTGCAGAACCTGAAGGCTGCGAGCCGGCTCAAGTCCGAGTTCGTCTCCACGATGTCCCACGAGCTGCGGACCCCTCTGAACGTCATCACGGGCTATGCGGAGATGCTCTCGGATCCCGAGATGGGCGAGCTCGCGCCGGATCAGCTCGACCTCGTCCGGCGGATCAACCGCAACGCAGCCTCGCTTCTCGAGCTGATCGAGACGACGCTCCACCTCGGTCGGCTCGAGGCGGGTCGCGACACCCTGGAGCCGGAGTGGATTCATCTTCAGGAGCTCTTCGCGCAGCTCTCCGCGGAGAACGAGGAGACGGCGAGCAACGCCGACATCTCCCTCGAGTTCCATCTCAGCGGACTCGCGACGGATCCGCTGCGCGTCGACCGCGGGAAGGTGAAGGTCGTCCTACAGAACCTCGTGGGCAACGCGCTGAAGTTCGCACCGGGGGGTCGCATCGACGTCTCCGCCAGCGGCGCCGAAGGACACCTCACCCTCGAGGTTCGGGACACCGGCGTCGGCATCTCGAGGGAGGATCTCGCGAACATCTTCGAGATGTTCCGACAGCTGGACGCGTCGGCTCCGGGCGTCGGTCTCGGTCTTCACATCGTGAAGCGCGTGACCGAACGCCTCGCCGGCCAGATCTCCGTCGAAAGCGAGCGCGGCCGGGGCACCACGTTCACGATCTCGATCCCGGTCGAGTTCGAATCCGGCCAGCTCGCGCGCGTCGGCTGAGCCGTCTCAGCCGCCCGGCGCGTTGAGCACGAGCCGGAAGCGGTGCTGACCGCCTTCCGCGCGCACGACGAGCCCGGGGATCGCGCGCAGGACGTCCTCCTGCCGCTCGAGCTCTTCCACCGGCACCAGCACCGCCGCAGGCGCGTCCGCCGCGAGCACCTCCGCGACGCGGTCCCGCGCGACGAAAGGAACGGCGCGGCCGAGCGAGTAATTGACCAGCGGTAGTCGATACGCGTCTCGAAACGTCGTGTGAAGCGCTCGGCCCTCGAGGTCCGGGCGGATCGCCTCGAAGAATGGCCTCGAGTTCTTCCGCGCGTCGAGGCCGGGCACCCCCCAGAAGAGAAAGACCGCCACGCCTGCCGCGACGGCGAGGGCGGACCGCGCGAGCCACGTCGCGTCCGCCGGGCCGTCGCCCACCCGGGACACCAGCCACCACCCGACGGCGAAGATCGGCAACCCCAGGAACGCGGGCCAAGCGTGCTCCGTCAGGGCGGCCACCACGAGCGGCGCGAGTGACGTTGCGGCGGCGAGCACGGCGACGTTGCCGACCAGGACCCAACGCTGCCACGGGGGGAACTGGTCGGGAATCTCGAGCCATTCGGCGACGACGTCCGCGAGAAGCAGGAAGACGAAGAAGAGAACCGGCGCGAGGTAGTCGGTCGACTTGGCGCTCGAGAGCGACAAGACGAGGGGCACACCGGCCAGCCCGATCACCAGGAACGTGCGCAGAGCCGACCATCCGCCACGAGCCCGGAAGATGCGCACGGCGGCCACGAGCGCGAGCGGCGTCCAGGGCAGCGGATAGGCGAACATCGGCAACACGTAGTACGCCCAGGACTCCCTCTCGGCGATCCATGCGTCGTTGATCGGGTCGACCCCGTCGGGCTGAAAGGCTTCGAGGGGCAGCAGCCGCCCAACCGTGTTGTCCAGGAGCGCAATCCGGACGTACTCGCCCCCTCCCGCCTCGTACAGAGCCCACGCCCACGGAAGGGCGAGGAGGACGGTGCCCGCGGCCGTCGCGAGCGCGAGCCGGACGAGCCGGCCCGCCTCTCTGCGAACGAGCAACGTCGCCCCGATCACCGGAAACGCCACGAACAGGCTGTAGAGATTCTTGCCATAGAACGAGGCGGCGAGAACGAGGGCGACCAGCGCGTCCCAACGACGCCGATCCGATTCGCCCTCCTCCAGCGAGCGCGCGAAGACCCCGAACGCGAGGAACGCGAACGCCGTTCCGGCCATGTCCGTCGCCGCCCGGTGCGCGAGGTCCCAAAACATCCCGGTCACCGCCGCGAACAGCACGGTGATGCACGCGACGCCGGACCCGTACGCGCGCCGGACGATCCAGAAGACGATTCCGAGACACCCCAATCCGAGAAGAACCGCGGGGAGGCGAATCGCTCCCGGCGAGAGCTCGCCGAGCACGCTCGCCGAGGCGACGGCCATCCAGAAGTACAGCGGTGGGGTGTCGAGAAAAGGATGCTCGAGATTGATGCGGGGCACCGCGAGCTCGCCGCTCTCCCACATCCCCCAGGTCACACCCGCGACCGTCGGCTCGACGGGCGACCAGATTCCGTGATCGAACGTACCCGCCCCGAGGTACAGGACGACGACGGCGAGCCCCGTCCACACTTCGAGCGTCCGCCCCCGCACGATGCTCAGAAGTACGACTGCAGCTCACCTCGCCGGCGAATGTCCAGCGTGGCGCAGTGAAAGCCACCGCCAAAGAGCTTGTAGTTCATGAATGGCGTCGGCAACGGCTCGAATCCCCAATCCCGAAGGGCCTTCTGCATTCTCACCTGGGAAGCTTCCACGATCACCCGCTTCTCGTCGAGCATGAAGACGTTCATCGCGATCCACTTGCTCACGAGCGACAGATGGGCGTTCAGGAATCCCGGGATCGGATCGGGCTCGGGCGCCACGAGCACGTCCCACGACCTCAAGATCGCGGGGAGGCGCGAAGGGTCGACGTACTCGGGATTGACGAGCACCTTGCCCGGCGCCAGCGGCACGAACGTCGTGTCGATGTGCATCGGCTGCGGACACCGGCTCTCCACCTCGTGGATCGTGAATCCGGCGCCGAGGTGACGCCTCAACCAGTCGATCCCGGTCCGGTTCGTCACGTTGCTCCGCGTGACGAACAAATCGCGACCGCAACGAGCGAAATCGGCCGCATCGAACACCAGCTCCGACTCGTCGACGATGTAGCGAACGGGCTCCCCCGGGGCGGACGGACGGAAGTCGCGGCCGGCGTAGAGGGAATCCAGCAGCCGCGGCCGCGGTGCCGCCGTCCAACGCGCTCCCGCCGCGAAGTACTCCTTCAGGAGCGTCTTGTACGCCCGCATCTCGAACTGGCGCGACCTCCACGCCATCGGCGTTTCGATGATCTCGTCGCCGACGACGATCAGCCCGTCGCGCGGACTGGCGACGCAGAATCCCTTCGAGCGCCAGTTCGGCGTCGCGCACGACACCGAGAAGTCGACGATGTCCGGCCGACGCACCCGGACCCCCGCCTGCTCGATCAGCCCGACGAGCCCATCGAGCTCGCGTTGCGCGCGCTTCACCAGGATCCGCGGATACCGCCGCCCCGCGAGCGGCCGGTACAACCGACGCGCGATCGCAGGCAGATTCCCGTCGAACGTGACATGACGCGTCGGAATCGTCGCCCCCTCCAACCTCCCGACGACGACCTCCTCGAGCGGATCCCACTCGTTGTAGGTTCGAACGGGCGACTCGAGAGCGACCGAGGGCTGGGTCATGCGGGAACGAACACGAGCGCGATCCCCACGATGATCGTCAGGATGCCGATCGCCTGGATCGAGTTGAGCGGCTCGGACAGCAGGAAGACGGAGAGCACCGAGATCATCACGATCGTCGCTCCGGTCGATACCGGGTAGACGATGTTCAGCCGGAGCCTCGAGAGGATGAAGACGTAGAGAAAGAAGCTGACGCCGTGGAGCGCGAGCCCCGAAAAGATCCACGGATTGCGGATCGCGGGGCGCCCGATCATCACCGCAGCGCAGCCCGTCTCGTCGCGCATGCGCAGAGCATCCGCCGCGTACCAGACATCCCCGTTGCCGATGACGGGAATGCCCAGCTCGCGCACCAGCACGCGAATGATGCGCCAGTCGGCGACGCCACCGTAGAAGTCGCAGCGGCGACGCGGATGCACCGCGATGTAGTCGACGCCCGCTCGCTCCACGGTCCGCGCGATGGCGACCACGTTGTCGGCGTCGTCGTAGCCGGCGCGGATCTTCGCGGACAGCGGACGCGCACGCACGGCTCGGCGC
>JAUIFY010000433.1 GCA_030430245.1 bacterium
GTCGAGCTGTCGCCGTGGTGCTGATCCACCATCGAGGCGAGCTCCGCGGCGAGCTTCTCGCGGCTCTCGAAGTTCTTCTTCACGGTCTGAAGTGGCGTAGGACGCATCGTTCGTCTCCTTCTCGCGGGCCGGGTGAGACTTCGAAGCCCGGCATGGCGAGGCCGGGGAGGTATCCCGCGCCGGGGGGATCTGCAAGCAAAAACCGCCGGTTCCAGCCGCGTGGCCCGGTCCGAGAAACCGACCGGCCGCGAGTTGAGCCCGAAGGGCCGCCTCCGATACTATCTATGTTCCATGTGGGAACGCGAATTGAGCAAGGGATTTGGGGCGGTTGCCGGTCTTGGAGTCCTCTTGCTCGCCGGGTGTAGCGGGTCGCCGAAGAACGACATCGACCCCCCGGACCTCGACCTCGTCTCCGTCTTCTATCCCGTCGACGGCCTCGTGCTCGGATTCGGTGAGCCCGGCGCCGCGCCGGAGGGCGTCGACCACGTCGCCGTGCAGGCCTATCCGACGAGCACCGGCGCCTGCGCCGAAGTCGAGGACGACGGCTCGTTCCAGTTCAGCGTCGTCGCGATCGACAACGACGTCCTCGAGGTCACGGGCGCGCTCGGCACCGGGTGTGGCGTCCGCGGCGCGCCCGCGTTCACGCGCGTCCCGGCCTCGCCGCTGCCGCCGGTCGACTACGTCTGCTGCTTCCCGACCGGCACCTGTCAGTCCAAACAGAACAACGACGATGGCATGCCGTGCCCCGAGGCCGCGACCGGCGTCGCGACCTGCGAAGAGGACACGCACTGCGGCGTCCTCGAGGGCGAGTACCTCGATCTCGAGCCCGAACAGATCATCGTGAGCTCGCCGGACGCGTCCGGTCGCGTGAGCATCGAGGGGCGCGTGGGCTACCCCGGCGCGCTCGTGCGCGTGCGGAACCTCGGCCTCTCGCCGCTCGGCCTCCCCTCGCCGGACGGCCGCCACGCGACCATCACCGATCAGAACGGCAACTTCAGCCTGACGCGCGTCCCGGCCTCCGGCGACGACGAGCTGTCGGTGCAGGTTCAGGACCTCAACGGATTCCGATCTCCGCCGATTGGTAAGCGTGTGCCGGATGCCGAGCTCGTCGGCCTCGACATCGTCGGGGTCTACGCCTACGAGGACCTCGAGGCGTACAAGCGCGGGCCGCTCGCGCTGCACATCGCGCCGTACGGCCTGGACCTCAAGGGGATGTGCCCGGACGACGGCCAGCCCGGCGACTGGATTTGCTACACGGGCGGGGTCACGCACGACATGATCACCGGCCTCACGATGACCGAGGTGTCGTCGGGCGGGGTGCTCGACGCCACGCCGACGGCCACCGTCGCGGGCTCCGCGTCGCTCCAGTACAACACCGGCGTCATCGGCGACGTCCGCAGCGCGAAGCAGGAGATCGTGATCGTCCTCGACCTCTCGGAGTCCGCCACGCCGACGGGCACCGATCGCCAGATCCAGATCGAAGAAGTGAAGCGCATGATCGATCAGATCCGCGCACGCGACCGCATCGGCGCGGTCGTCGTCGAGGGCTGGGACGTCGCCACGCGCGTGAACCCCACCATCGGCGAGAACACGGGGATGCACCGATTCGAGGAGCGCGGGACGCTCAAGGCCGCGCTCGACGCCTATATCCGAAACCCGGAGGAAGACTCCGTGTCGGGCGCGCTCGCCGGCCTGACGGAAGCCGGGTCGATGCTCCGCAGCGCGGGCAGCGCGAACGGCAAGATCGTGATGTTGCTCGCCCAAGCGCCCAGCGCGCGCTTCGAGGAGACCTCCACCGGGCAGTCCCAAGAAGAGGCGTACTTCGACCGGAGGAATGCGGCCTTCGACGCTGTTGTAGGAAGAGCAGAGCTCTTCCAAGTGCGATTCCCGACCCACGTGATCGGCCTCGGCCTCGTGAATCAGAGTCAGGACGACTTCTCGTTCGTCCAGGACGTGACGGACTTCTCCCGTGGCCGCTACTGGGCGTCCTCGAAGTCCGCGGCGGACATCCGCCAGACGCTCACCGACGTGCAGCAGGAGCTCTCCGGATCCTTCATCCTTCTCTACGACATCAATACGCCCTGCACCGGCAAGTCGATGTCCCTCGACGTCCAGCTCACGCTCGAGCTCGACGAGACGCAGCGGGCGACGGCGCAGTGGAGCGGTCCCGTTCGCATCGCGGGCGGCTGCCCCGAGGGCCCCGGTGGTAACTGAGCGAGGAGCCTGAACGCATGCAGCTCAAATCGATTTTCTTGGCCGCGGTCTGCGGTGCGCTCGCTTGGGGCGGCTACGAGGTCTCGCACCTGAGGGCGGGGATGCGCTCGGCGCCCTTCTCCGAGGTGCTCGCGGCGGCGGGCGGCGAGAGCGGCTTCCTCCTCGGGAGCGACGGCAGCAGCAGTGACCGCAACTACCGCATCTCTTCGCTGTCGGTGTTCTCGAACGTCGCGCTCCACGTGAAGGACAACTACGTGGAGCCCGACCGGATCGATCCGAAGGCGATGTTGGTCGCGTCGCTCAACGAGATCGAGCGGCAGATCGCCGAGGTCCTCGTGGAGGACGCCGGCAAGGGGCGCCTGTCCATCAAGGTGATGGACGAGGAGAAGCTCC
>JAUIFY010000172.1 GCA_030430245.1 bacterium
CCGGGCGCCGGGCACGCCACGTGGTGGAAGTGCTCGCGGAGATCGAAGTCCGGATCGTCCTCCCAGACGGGATGGTCGAGCCCGAACGGCACCATGTGGACGCGCTTTCGGAACGTCGGAATCAGATGCAGACGCGCTTCGAAGCCTTCGACCACGCGCTCGAAGTCGTAGCCCTGGGGAGCTGTGCTCGGATCGAGGACCAGAGCGCCCACGACGTGCATGTGGCAGCTCGGCGTTTCGACGTAGAAGAACGAGGCGTCGAGCCCGCTCAGTCTTTCCATGCTTCACGCTTCCATGCGGTCGGAGGGAGGATCTTCCCGAGGCGTGGACGCCTCGGTGGTCTTCTCCTCCGCTTCGGAGAAGTACTTGCGCACGACCCAGATCGAGAGAACGACGAACGCGAACACGAGCGAGCCCGGCACCAGCACGTCCGGTGTGAGGAGCTGTTCGGGCGAGGTGATCTTGGCCAGCTGATTCGCGAAGGCCACCGTGAGGAGCAGCCCCGGGATCACGCCGACCGCCGAACCCACGACGTAGTCGACGAACCGAACCTGGGTCGCCGAAACGGCCCAGTTCATCGGCGGCGCGAGGAAGAGCACGAAGCGCAGGAGCATCACCGTGCGGATGCCGTGCTTCTCGAAGTGTACGTCGAGGCGCTGCAGGGCGGCGAATCGCTCGATCAGGGCCTTCCGGAACGCGTCGCGAAAGACGTACCGACCGATCAGGAAGCAGGTCGAGCCCGAGAGGAGCGCTCCGATCCAGCCGTACACGAAGCCCAGCACCTCGCCGAACACGAGGCCGCCCAGGGCGACGGTCAGGATCTCCGGAGCATGCACCAGGGCGCCGACGACGAAGAGCGCGAGGAAGGGCACGGGCGCCCACGGGCCGAGCTTCTCGAAGTACTTCTGGGCCTCTTCGACGTTCTGCATCCAGGAGAGGTCCACGCTCCGTGAGAGCAGGTAGACGAACACGGCAAACGCCGCGATCTTGAAGAAGATCTTCAGCATCGATGAGTGACCGTCGCCGCCCTGCCCAGAGAGCCTGGCATGGCTCCTCCTTCATACCCAGGCGGGTAGTTGCGATCCACCTCAATCGGCGGGAAAGATTGGGGCCATGACTGCAGAACACGCCCATGGCTCGAAGCCCGCCTCGGAGGCCACGCGCAAGGCGAACGCCGCGGTGGCGCGAACTCTCCCCCTGGACGACCCCGGCGATTTCGAATGCGCCGACCGAGGGTTCCTGGCGACCAGGGCCGACCCCTGCATCGCGAGCGCCGGCGGCGACGTGCTGTGGGACCTCGAACGCTTCTCGTTTCTCGAGGGGCCCGCGCCGGACACGGTGAACCCGAGCCTGTGGCGACAAGCCAAGCTGAACGCGCGCCATGGGCTCTTCGAGGTCGCGGACGGCATCTATCAGGTCCGCGGATTCGATCTGGCGAACGTCACGTTCATTCGGGGGGAGACCGGATGGATCGTCATCGATCCCCTCACGTGCGCCGAGACCGCGCGCGCCGCGCTCGATCTCGTAGACGAGAAGCTCGGCAAGAGACCGGTTCACACCGTGATCTACACGCACAGTCACATCGATCACTTCGGTGGCGTGCGCGGCGTCGTGTCCGACGACGACGTCGCGGCGGGGCGCACCGGGGTCGTGGCTCCACTCGGGTTTCTCGAAGCGGCGGTGAGCGAGAACGTGATCGCCGGCGTCGCGATGGGACGGCGTGCCACCTACATGTACGGGAGCCTCCTCCCCGCCGACCCGACGGGCTATGTGGATTCCGGTCTCGGCAAGGGGCCCGTTCTCGGGTCCGTCGGTCTCATCGCGCCGACCGAGAACATCGAAGAGACCGGAACCGAGCGCGTCTACGACGGCGTCGAGATCGTCTTCCAGATGACGCCCAACACCGAGGCGCCGGCGGAGATGAATTTCTACTTTCCCCAGCATCGATCGCTGTGCATGGCGGAGAACTGCACGGCGGTCCTGCACAATCTCTACACGCTTCGGGGTGCCCAGGTGCGCGACTCGCTCTCCTGGAGCAAGTACATCGACGAGTCGATCGAGCTCTTTGCCGATCGTTCGGAGTCGGTCTTCGCCAGCCACCATTGGCCGCGCTGGGGTCAGGGGACGGTGCGCGACTTCCTTTCCCAGCAGCGCGATGCGTATCGATACATCCACGACCAGACGATGCGCCTCGCCAATCATGGTGAGACCATGAACGAGATCGCGGAGGAGATGACGCTCCCCGAGGGACTTCGCACCCAGATGCACGTCCGTGGCTACTACGGCACCGTCAATCACAACGTGAAGGCCGTGTATCAACGGTACCTCGGCTGGTTCGATGGAAACCCGGCACACCTGCACGAGCTGCCTCCCGTGGATGCGGCCAGGAAGTACGTGGAGTTCATGGGCGGGCCCGAGGCCACGCTCGAGAAGGCGAAGGTCGCCTTTGGCGCCGGGGAGTACCGCTGGGTCGCGCAGGTCGTGAATCACGTCGTCTTCGCGGATCCGGAGAATGCCGAAGCGAAGGAGCTCCAGGCCGATGCGCTCGAGCAGATGGGGTACCAAGCGGAATCGGGCCCCTGGCGCTCCTTCTATCTGACCGCGGCCCTCGAGCTCCGGCGTGGTGTGGATCGCGGCGCGGCCCCGAACATCACCGAGAATGCGGGGGGCATCCTCCCGTCGATGTCCGTGGAGATGATCTTCGACAGCATGGCGGTGCGCCTGAACGGGCCCCGGGCGGCCGGGAAGAACCTCTCGGTGAACTTCGACTTCACCGACACCGAGGAGAAGTACGTCCTTCGGGTCGTCGACGGCGTGCTTTCGCACACACCGAACACGCAGGTGGACTCGGCCGACGCGACGATGCGGATCAAGCGCACCGCGCTCGACGACTTGATTCTCGGCCGTCGTCCCCTCGAGGAGTTGCTCGCTTCGGGGGACCTCTCGATCGAGGGCAACGGCGAGGCGCTGCTGGGGCTGTTCGGGTTGCTCGACAACTTCGATGGTGCCTTCGACATCGTGACGCCCTGAACCGCTCCGGCTCGGAACGTCCCCACGATGCCGTGGCCCCCTGACGAGACGGTCCGATTGGGATAGGACGGGGCCCGACTCATGTCGTCGTTCGGTTGGATCGTCGCGCCCGCGGTGCTCACCGTGGGGCTCTCGCTGCCCCTGGTGGACCGGCTCGTCTTCTTCCCCGATCGGTACATGCCCCAGACACCTCCCGGCGCGGAGGATCGGTGGATCGAGACGGACGACGGCGTGCGGATCCACGCGTGGCATGCCTCCGCCTCCGACCCGGGTGCGCCGACGATCCTCTGGGCGCACGGCAACGGGGGCAACATCGGTGGGCGATGGGAGATCCAGGCCGATCTCGCCCGACGCGGGGCGAACGTTCTCGCGTACGACTACCGCGGCTACGGCAGGAGCGAAGGCCGCCCGAGCGAGGCGGGTGCCTATCTCGATTCGCGAGCGGCCTTCGACTCTCTCCTCGCGTCTGGCGTGCGGGCCGGGGAGATCGTGTGCCTCGGCGAATCGCTCGGCGGCGCAGTGTCGATCGAACTCGCGACGGCACGACCCTGCGCGGGCGTTGCGGTCGTGTCCACCTTCACGAAAATCGCGGACGTCGCGCGGCGGCACTACGGACCGATCGGATACCTGACCTCCGGTGTGTTCGATTCCGAGTCGAGGGTGGGGGCGCTCTCCGTCCCCTTCTTCGCGGCGCACGGCGACCGCGACGAGATCGTCGCGTTCGACCTCGGACGGGCCCTGTTCGATGCCGCTCCCGAACCCAAACGCTTCATGCGCATTTCGGGCGCGGGGCACAACGACATCTTCCTCCACCCGGAGCTCAGCCAGGCCATCGTCGACTTCGCTCGGGAGTCCTCCGGGGTTGCTCGGGGTTCGCGCAGGCCGTAGGTCAAGCGTTGGAAGGAGATCGTCATGGCTGGTGCCGTCGTCAACAACCTCGAAGGGCTCGATCGGGAGCTCGAGACCATCCTCACGTCGTTCGATACGAACTACGCCTGGAACTACGCGAGTGTGAAGGCCGGTCTGGGGGATCTCTACGAGAAGGCGAAGCGTGAGCAGTGGAACAGCACCACCCAGCTCGCCTGGGACACGCACGTCGAGCCCGAGAGCGAGATCGTCCCCGATGTGATCAACCCGCTCGCGGAGTACGGGCCGTTCAAGAAGCTGAACGAGAAGGAGCGTCACCGCCTGCGCCACGCGCAGATGGCGCTCCAGCTCTCGCAGTTCCTTCACGGCGAGCAGGGCGCCCTGATCGTCGCTTCGCAGCTCGTGGGGGGCGTGCCTTGGATCGAGGCCAAGTACTACGCCGGCTCGCAGACCATGGACGAGGCTCGCCACGTCGAGGTCTTCAGCCGCTACCTTCGGTCGAAGCTCGAGTGGGAGTGGCCGATCAACGAGAGTCTGAAGGAGCTCCTCGACGCGACGATTCAGGACAGTCGGTGGGACTTCAAGTACCTCGGCATGCAGGTGATGATCGAAGGCCTCGCGATGGCGGCGTTCGGGAACCTGTTCCAGCTCTGCCAGGAGCCGCTGTTGAAGGAGCTCCTCCGCTACGTCATGCGCGACGAGTCGCGACACGTCGCCTTCGGTGTCCTCTCCTTGCGCAGCTACTACGACGACATGCCGGAGAACGAGCTGCGCGACCGGGAGGATTTCATCATCTATTCGTCCGAGCTGATGAAGGATCGCCTCGTCGGCAAGGAGATCGCGAATGCGATGGGGTGGAATCCCGAGGACGTGAAGGATCTCGTTCTCCAGTCGCCGGCCGGCCAGCTCTTCCGTAGCATGCTCTTTCAGCGGATCGTTCCGAATCTGAAGAAGCTCGGTCTCCTGACTCCGCGCGTACGCGAGGCCTACACGAGGATGGATCTGATCAAGTTCGAGGACTTCGACGCGGATCAGGCGGATCGGGAGCTCGGGTTCCAGGCCTGATTCGGAGCGCGGTCTGTCAAGGCGTCGTCGACGGCTCCGGATAGACCCCGAGGGCGGCCGTTGCACCTCCGGCGGCCGAGGAGAACACGACCTCGCCGAGGCCCTCGTAGACGTAGTACGTCCTCTCGGCGGGCGGCCGTCGCCCGCCCTCGGGCGCCAGAGCGGTTTCGTTGGTGATCCGGGTCGGGGGGCCGAGCACGGCCATGACGTCCTGTTGCGACATCCCCGTCCGGACTCGGACCAGCTCCGAGTCGGGGGGAGGAGCGGGCCATGCTTCCGGCTCGTCGGTGACCGCCGGCGCCGGGGATTCGACCGTCGTGGGGCTACAGGCGCAGAGGTGCATCAGCGTTCCGGCGCATGCCGCGGCGACGGCCACCCGAGCGACGTGCATATGGTGCTTCTAGCAAGCCGTGATCACGCGGGGCCATGAGGTGGTCGGAGCCGTCGCTGCCAGGAGCCTCCCGTGTGGTGCGGCGCGTCGGGCCGATCCGGAGCGGACGGCGGCGCTTCGAGTGAAAGGCGTGACCTCGCGAGCGATGCAGGGTAGATCACCGGCATGAGTCTGCGCGGCACGGGCCAGGGGGGGCCGCTCGCGAGAGCGGTCGAGGCATTCAGCGTCTTGAGCGATGCCGGCTTCATCGACTTCGGCTTCTTGAGATCGTTCGTCGCCGGCACGAAGAAGTTCGGCACGACGGGTGCCGCCGGCTTTCATGCGCAGGCGCTTCGTGATCCGAGCCACATCTCGATCATCGACGACGCCGGGCCGCTGAGCGCCGGCGATCTCGACCGTCAGACGAACGCCATCGCGCGTGCTTTGACCGAGGCAGGAGTGAAGGCGGGCGATGGCGTCGGGCTGTTCGCGCGCAACCACCGAGGTTTCGTCCAGGCGCAGATGGCGCTCGACAAGCTCGGCGCGAATACGCTGCTGCTGAACACGGGATTCGCGGGCCCGCAGCTCAAGGAGGTGTGCGAGCGCGAGGGAACCCGGGTTCTCCTCTACGACGAAGAGTTCCGGCCGATCGTGGAGGCGGGCATGCCCGAGCTGACCCGGTTTCTGACGCATCACACGACCGACTGGCCCGAGCCGACCCTCGAGCAGCTCATCGAGTCGCACGACGGCGCGGAGGTCGATGCCCCCGCCAAGCCCGGTCGGATGACGATTCTCACGTCGGGTACGACGGGCACCCCGAAGGGGGCCCAGCGCGAGGCGAAGAGCCAGGGGCTCGATAGCCTCATCGGCTTGTTCGGGCGCATTCCGCTGCGCGTGGGGATGCGGAACTTCGACGTCGCGCCGACCTTCCACTCCTGGGGCGGCTTGCACCTCCTCATGGGCGGGATCCTCGGCCAGACCATCATTCTCCGGCGGCGCTTCGATCCGGAAGACACTCTCGCGACGATCGATCGGGAGAGGCCCGAGGGTCTGGTCGTCGTGCCGGTGATGATGCAACGCATCCTCGAGCTCGGCGACGACGTGATCCGCAAGTACGACACGTCGTCGCTCCGGATGGTCGCGGCGAGCGGCTCGGCGCTTCCGGGCGAGCTCGCGTTGCGTTGGATGAACACGTTCGGCGACAACGTCTACAACCTCTACGGATCGACCGAAGTCGCTCACGCATCGATTGCGATGCCCGACGAGCTTCGTTCGGCGCCGGGGACCGCGGGTCGCCCTCCGCGTGGCGTCGTCGTCCGTCTCTTCGACGAGCACGGCAAGGAGGTTCCGCAGGGGCAGACCGGCCGGATCTTCGTCGGCAATCCGAACTCGTTCGACGGGTACACGGGTGGAGGCAACAAGGAGATCATCGACGGTTTGATGTCCAGCGGCGACGTCGGCCACTTCGACGAGAACGGACTCTTGTTCGTCGACGGGCGCGACGACGACATGATCGTCTCGGGGGGCGAGAACGTATTCCCTCGCGAGGTCGAAGACCTGCTGGCGAACCACGACGACGTAGTCGAGGCCGCGGTGGTCGGTGTTCCCGATCCGGAGTTCGGCCAGCGTCTGAGAGGCTTCGTCGTCTTGAAGGAAGGCGCGACGGTCGACGAGCCCGGACTCAAGGAGTACGTCAAGACGAACCTCGCGCGCTACAAGGTGCCGCGTGAGATCGTCTTCCTCGACACGCTGCCGCGGAATCCGACGGGCAAGATCCTGAAGCGGAAGCTCACCGACTAGCCTGCTCGCCTCGGTCGCACCCGGCGTCGCTGCCATGGCGGCGAAGCGCGCGAGAGGGCGACCGGCTCGGACCGTTCACGCTTTACTCTCGCCGGCGGATCGCGCAGAGAACTCCACATGAAGGTGCTGCGTTGGATCGCAATCGCCCTCGCCGTGATCATTGCGGCCGTTCTGTTCCTGGACTCGTTCGGCGGGACGTTCCTCGACGGCCCGTTGGGACCGATCCCCGGCGGCGCCTTCGTGGGCCCGGTGAGCTCGAATCCGAACCCGGATTGGTCTCGGATCGGGGATACTCTCGAGATCGAGATCCGCCCCGAGGAGCCCTGGTCTCTCACGGTGTGGGGCGTCGAGATCGACGGCGAGCTCTACGTTCCCCACGCCAGCGGGCCGATCCGGCGATGGGTGCCGGTGGCTCTCGAAGATCCCCGGATCCGGGTCCGCACGAACGGCGAGATCTACGAGCGAACGATCGTTCAGCTCGATCCGGACGATCCGCGCCGGTCCCGGATCCTGGCCGCGCTCGTCGAGAAGTACGGCCTCGGCGGCTGGGAGGACGACGGCTCCACCTGGCTGTTCCACATCGCGCCGCGACGGTAGTCGAGCCGCGCGCTCCCGGGCTTGAATCCGCCCTCGGAAGGAACGTCTCACCGGGTGAAGGCACGGAAGAGGCGAAAGAGAGGGCAAGGCCATGGCGGATGCAGCAACGTTTCTCAGGAAGGTCCGGAAGGAGCTCGAGCCGATCGACGCCGAGATTCGGGGGCACGCCTTCCTCGAGTCCGTCTGCTCGGGTCGCTCGACGATCGAGGGGCTCCGGGCGGTTCCCGGCCATCAGTACTCCATCCTCGAGAGCCTGATCCGCTCGACCGAGCGCCTCGTCGAGCGATGTGGTGACTCGCCGAGCGGACGGTTCTTCGGACGGCGTCTCGACGGGTTGAAGGCGTGCCGGGAGGAGCTGCCAGCGCTCGCGCGGGCCCTCGGGATGTCCCGAGCCGATCTCCGCGCGTACGAGCCCCGTCCCGCCGGTTTCGCGTACGCCACGTACTTCGCGTGGCTCGCCGAGCAGGGATCGCCAGCGGAGGCCGCGATGGCCGCGTTCGTGAATCTCCCGGTCTGGGCCGACGCGTGCGGGCGGCTGAGTCGCGGCCTCCACGAGTATTATGGTCTCGGGCCCCGGGACACGCAGGTGCTCGATCGCTACGCCACGTTCCCTTCGGGCTACGCGGAAGTGTGCGAGATCGTGCAGGACGGGTTGGACGACGGCGTTCCAGCCGACCGGATCGCGCGCGCCGCGCATTTCGTTCAGCAGTACGAGAGGGACTTCTGGGAGACCATGAGCGAGGTCGACTCCGAGCGCTTCGCCTGGCCGCCGGATCTGCGTCGCGGCGCGGCACCGTCGTCCCTACACTGAGGCGGCCCGTCCACGGCTCCCCGGGCCGAGAAGCTCGAGAGCTGCCGCCCGTTGCTCCGCGTAGTCGATGCACGGTGGCGGGTACCCGGTCCGTGCGAGTACTTCGGGGTCGCGCGCGGGCTCGTGTACCAACGGGGCCGGGACATCGGAGAGCTCGGGGACCCAGCGGCGGATGTAACCGCCACCCGCGTCGATCTTCTTCGATTGGAGCCACGGGTTGAAGATCCGGAAGTACGGCGCGGCGTCGGTTCCCGTCGACGCGCACCATTGCCAGCCACCATTGTTGGCGGCGTGGTCGCCATCCACGAGGTGTCTCATGAAGAAACGCTCCCCGATGCGCCAGTCGATGAGGAGCGTCTTCGTGAGAAACGTCGCCGTGAGCATGCGCAGACGGTTGTGCATCCAGCCCGTCGCGCGGAGTTGGCGCATGCCCGCGTCGATGATCGGGAAGCCCGTGCGGCCCTCCTGCCAGGCGCGCAACAGATCGGGGTCCGCCGGGGGCCACTCGAGCCCGGCGTGCGTCTTTCGGAAGGGGCCGCGGAGAACCCGCGGGAAGTGGAAGAGGACCGCCTGGTAGAAGTCGCGCCAGCAGAGCTCGGTCACGAATGGTCCCATCTCGGTCAGCCGCTCTTCTTCGGCGCGGGTGGTCCCCCCGCCCGGTCGTCTCGGATCCCGGTCGACGAGCCACGGTCCCATCGCCTCGCCAACCGAGGCGAATACCTGTCGCGCCGAGATCGTGCCGAACTTCAGGTCGGCAGAGAGATTCGAGGTCCCGTCGAGGACGGGCAGGTCGCGGCTCGAGGCGTAGCTCTCGAGCCGATTCGCGACGAATCTGCTCAGGCGCTGCCGTGCCGCACGCTCGCCGCCCGCCGGGAGCTCGATCGAGCTTCCGAGACCGAGATCGGCGAGAGTGGGAATCGCTCCGTCGCCGATCTTCTCGATGGCGGCACCGAGCGAGCGAAGTCGCACGGCTCTCTCGGGCGCGACCTTGGGGATTCCGCGCCAGCGGCGCGCGAACGGAGTGAAGACCGTGTAGGGATGCCCGTCGTCCTTGACGCACTCCCAGGGCTCCACCAACAGCAGGTCGCCGTAGTCGCTGAACTCGACCTTCTCGCGCGCGAGCGCCTTCCGGACCTTCGCGTCGCGGCTGCGGCCATACGGACCATAGTCTCTGTTCGCGAAGACGACGTCCGCATCGATCCGCCGCGCGAGCGCCACCAGCTCCGAGACCGGATCGCCTCGCCGGACGATCAGGGAAACCCCTGTCTCGGCAAGACGGTTTCGCAGCTGCGCGAGGCAGTCCAGGAGATACGCCACCCGCGGCGCGCCGATGTCCGGGGCCCCGAGGACGTTCGGGTCGAAGACGAACACGGGCACCACGACGTCGCACGCGCGCCTCGCTGCGGCGAGCGCCGTGTTGTCCGAGAGCCGCAGGTCCCGTCGGAACCAATGAATCGCGATTCTGGCCACCGCAGGTCTCGTCATACGGCCGATCGGAGGCCCGTCAACAAATCATCTGGACAGGCCGCCGATTCGCCCTAGGATCCTGCGCATGGTGGACGTCGAGCGAAGCTACCGCGTGTTGGTGATCTCGGTCGTCGTCGGAGTCGTCACCTTCGTGGGGCCCTCCGCTCGAGCGGCGATCGTCGTCGAGGGCGTCCCGTTCGCCGAGTCCGTCCACGTCGGTGAGCGTCGCCTGGACCTCCAGGGGGCCGCCCTGCTCCGCTACCGGGTGTTCCTGAAGGCCTACGTTGCGGCCTACTATCTCGCTCCGGAGGAGGAGGCGTACGCTTCCGGCGACCGCCCGCGTCGGATGGAGATCGAGTACTTCTGGTCCATCCCGGCGGAAGGGTTCGCGGAGGCGACGCGGGACGGGGTCGCACGAAGCGCCGGTGCGCAGGAGTACGCGGAGCTCGCGGCGCGCGTCGAGCAGCTGAACCGGCTGTATCGCGACGTCGAGCCCGGCGACCGATACGCCCTCACGTACGTACCCGGCCGAGGCACCGAGCTGTCTCTGAACGGCCAGGCCCTGGGCGTGGTCGAAGGGGCGGATTTCGCCGAGGCCCTGTTCGACATCTGGCTCGGAGCCGAGCCTCTGGATCGCGAGCTGCGAGAGGCGCTGGTCGGATCGTGACGACGTACCCATCGACGACACGAAGCAGCGGATCCGCCAAGGGGTTCTTCGTTCTGTTGAACGTCTTCGGGGGCTGCGCGGTTCTCGGCAGCTATGCGTATGGCCTGTGGGACCAGCCGGACGCGAGTGCGGTCTGGGGCGGGGTGCCGGAGGCGCTCCGGCCGCTCTACACGGTCGGCATGATCCTCGCCACGGTCGGATACTTCCTGTTCTCCTCGTACGCGTACTTCGGTCTCGACTCGGACGAGGTCGTCGTCTTCGGCCGCTTCGGCTTCGGCGCGTTCAACGTGCTCTACGCGGCCATCCTGGTCCCTTCGGCGCTCTGGATGCCGCTCACGGTTCAGATGCTCGCGGCACCGAGCGTCGTGCTCTGGGTGTCGATTCGCCTCGGCCTGCTCGTCGTCGGCGTGAGTTCCGTCGTCCTCATCGGCGCGATCCAGTCCGCCGCCCCCGGCGGTGGAACGGTGTCGCGGGCGCTGGCGCTCGCCGGTGCGTGCGCCTTCGCCTTCCAGACGCTGGCGCTCGACGCGTTGGTCTGGCCGGCCTTCTTCCCCCTCTCCTAGTCCGATGGAAACGTCCAAAGCGCCAGGAGCATCTCTAGGGGGCGAGGGGGAATCGCTCTCCAGCGTCGCTGCGTTTCGTTGACCGTCGCTGCTGGATCCGTCAAATCGTCCAACCGATGCCCAAAGCCAAGACATCGCTGTCTCCTCGAGATCTCGCGCGCGCGGTGGGTGTGAGCGAATCCTCCGTCAAGCGTTGGGCAGACGATGGACTCCTCGAATTCGTGCGCACGGCGGGCGGACATCGCCGTATCCGGACCGCCGAGGCCGTTCGCTTCGTTCGAGCGGCCGGCATGGAGGTCCTCAGGCCCGATCTTCTCGGACTCGGGGCTCCGGCGGCGGGGCGTGGCGACGTCGAGCCGAGCGCGGCGGCTCTGACCGAAGCGATTCAGCGCGGAGACGGCGCCGCCGCGTGTCGTATGCTGGTGTCGGCCTACGTCCAGGGCGCCTCGGTGAGCGGCTTGTGCGACGGACCCATCCGGTCGGCTCTCGAGGATGCGGGCCATTGGTGGAAAGACGGAGCCGAGGGCATCGCGCTCGAGCACCACGCGGTCGACGCCTGTGTCGATGCGCTGATGGAGATTCGCGCCATGATCGAGGTTCCGAAGAAGGCGCGGGTCGCGGTGGGCGGTGCGGCGGCGGGAGACCCCTACGTGCTTCCGTCGCTCATGGCCTCGGTGATTCTCGCCGAGGCGGGCTTCGAAACGATGAATCTCGGGGCGGACGTGCCGTCGGAAGCTCTGGCGAGTGTCATCCGATCCAAGTCGCCCGAGCTCGTCTGGCGCTCGTTCAGCGTCGACTCGTCTCTCGCCGCGATCCGCGGGGACCTCGCGGCGCTGCCGCGAAAGAAGGGCCGCGCGTACGACGTCGTCGTCGGCGGCCGCGGTGTGGCGCGCGGGCTCACCCTGGGCGATGGATCGCCGGTTCAGCTCTTCGAGTCGATGACCGAGCTCGCCGGGTTCGCCAGGGCTCGACGCCCCCGGCGCTGACCGTTTCGCGTCTACGCGGCCGCGGCGGTGGTCGCCGCGGCTGCGGTGGCCTCTGCGGATTGCTCTCGGATCGCCCGGCGAACGAGGCGGCGGATCCAGGACGGGTTCAGCTGGAAGCGGTGGCAGAGGGGGACGAACGAGAGGAAGTACGACTCGTCGTCGGACTCGATCCACCGCAGAGCCGAGCGGGCCTCCGCCCGCTGGGCGCTGGAGCGCGACCCGTAGTGGCGCGAGGCGCAGACGACGGCGTCGAACAGGATGGCGCGATGGAGCCCGAGCTCGGGCGAATCGGGGCTCGTGGGCTGGTTCATGGTGACCTGCGAGGGGTCGACCGAGCTGGCCATGATCATGCGCTCGACGATGCGGTCGATCTCCTCCGGATTGAGGCGCGCCGGAGCCTTCTTCGAAACGGGAAACAGCGACATGAGGATTCCTTTCTCTCGATTTCCTTAAATCGTTCAAAACGTTCATACGGGCCATAGGAGACGATGTCAAGCGGCATTGCATGGAGTTTTTCTTGTTTTCAAATCGTCCAAACAATTCATAGTTTTCCCGATGAGATCGACGCCACGAAGCTTCGTCAGCCCTCGGGATCTCGCCACCGCCGTGGACGTGAGCGAATCGTCCCTGAAGCGGTGGGCGGACGACGGACGGATCGAGGTGCGGAGGACGGCGGGAGGCCATCGCCGGATCGCCATCGGGGAGGCGATCCGATTCGTGCGCGAGCGCGGTCTGGCCGTCGTGGACCCGGTCCGCTTGGGCCTCCCCGACCTGGGCCCGCAGCCGCCGCGGAGTGGGCCTCTCACGGGCGACGAGCTGGGGGCTCTCTTCGAGGCGCATCGCGGCCGCGAGGCCGCTCAGGAGCTCTTGCGGGCCTTCCTCGGCGGGATGTCGGTCGCGGAGCTGTGCGACGGTCCGGTGCGTGGTGCGCTCGAGGGTGTCGGGCGACGGTACGAGCGGCACGCCGACGGCATCGCGATCGAGCACGGGGCCGTCGACGCGTGTCTGCAGGGGCTTGGCGCCATCCGCGGGCTGCTCTCTCCGCGCCCCGCGGGGCCGCTCGCCGTCGGCGGGGCCGTGGAGGGAGACCCCTACATCCTCCCGTCGCTCGCGGTCGCGATGGTCGTGGAGGAGGAAGGCGGGCGTGCGATCAACGTCGGGCCCAACACCCCGGTCCGGGCATTGGCGGCTCTGGTTTCGGAGAGGGCCCCCGGCCTGGTCTGGCGGTCCGCGAGCGTCTCGCCGGATCGAGCGGTTCTGGGCCGCGAGATCGATTGGCTCACCGAGCTCGCGCGCGGCGCCGGCTCGATCGTCGTCGTCGGCGGACGGGGCTTCCGGCTCGACCGGTCGTTGCCCACGGGGGTGCAGCGTTTCGATTCGTTACAGCAGCTCACGGGATTCCTGAGAGCCGCGTGGGGCGCGTCGTCGTCACGAATGTAGGGGCGGGAGGAGTGGAACGTTCCGGGCGCCCGGCTTCGCGAGGAGCATGTGGACGTCCCCCACGTAGCGTTCCTCGAAGCCGGCCTCGCAGTAGCAGAGATAGAACTCCCACATGCGCATGAACTCCTCCGAGAATCCGAGAGATCGAATCCGGGCTCGGTTGGCCTCGAACGCGTAGCGCCACCGTCGAAGGGTTTCCGCGTAGTGGGGGGTGAGGTCCTCGAGGTGGGTCAGCTTCATCGAGCTCGCTCGCGTGGCCGATTCCAGGAGAGCCGAGATCGAAGGGAGGCAGCTGCCCGGGAAGATGTAGCGCTTGATGAAATCCACGCTGTCCCGTGCCCGCTCGTAGGCCTGATCCTGGATCGTGATCGCCTGGAGCAGGGCGAGCCCGTCCGGCGTGAGACGCTCGTCCACGCAGCGGAAGAAGGAATCGTAGAACTCCGCTCCGACCGCTTCGATCATCTCGATGGAGACGATGCG
>JAUIFY010000173.1 GCA_030430245.1 bacterium
GCTACTTCTCCGCGTACCTGAATGGCAACCTGTACTACCAGCGGATTGCAGGCGTGTCGGGCAAGGGCTACGCCGGGTTCGAATTCGAGCGAACGCACCGCGAAGCCGATACTGAAGCACCGTGATCCTCTCTGCTTCGAGTCGATGCCGTAGTGCGCCAGGACGCAGCCCGCGAATGTCGGGAGCAGATTTCAAGCGGTTGACGATTCCTCGGGAACGCTGATTTCAGATGCTTCGGGCACGTCCTCCCGAGCTTCTCGATCTCGGCGCGAACCTTACGAGCGCGCCAGCCGTTCTCGTTCGCGATTCAGCGGATGAGCGCCCGCACCTCAGCTGAGATCGGAGGTCGCCCAGGTCCTGGCCTCGAGATCGCACGCCAGTAGAGCCTGAAGCCCTTTCGATGCCAGCGCACCGCGGTGTAGGGCTGGACGATGACCAGGACTTCCTTCCATCCCGACCCTCTCCGTGACAGCAGGACCCAGAAGCGTCGATCAGCCGGCGCAATTCGAGGGCGGCGTCCCTTCTCGGCGAAGGTGGCGAGCTGCTGGCGGAGGGCAAGTTCGACGATCGCCTGCTTGCTGCGGCTTCGGAAGAGAGCCGGAATACGGTGAAGGGCGATCGCGACGAGTCTCAGCAGCTGCCGCAAAGCGAGGGTCAGTCTGAAGAAGACCGAGCCCAGTGGGAGACTCAATCTTCACTCTAGAGATGACTACCATCGCCCATCGATCGATCGCGCGTCGGATCGGAAGAACTCAACGAGTCCGGGCCGGACCGATGCAGAGCGATTCATCCGACGGTCGGCACGACCCGATCCGCCGATGTCGCCCCAGCTCTTGGACGCGCGGACGGTCTCAGGTTCGGGCACGGCGCCCGAGCCAGCCGAGCCATCCGACGGCCGCACATAGCATCGTCGACATGCCGGGCTCGGGCAGTAGCAGCAGCCCCGACTCGCTGTCCCAGGTCACGCCCGGCCCCGTGACCTCGATGCCGGTGATGGCACCGGTCGTCAGCATGTCGATGTCGGACCTTCCGCCGGGCGTCGTGTCTGCGCCGTTCGATTCGGCGCTCTCGGCACGCACGGGCAGTGGCGACGGGGCGTCCGGCCAGCCGATGCCCATGTAGAAGCGCACCGGAAAGACGTAGGGCGAGGCGGCGGAATAGCCGGGTGGGTAGATCTCGACCGAGAGGCTGAAGGGCTCGTCGATCGGGAGCGACAGTGAGTCGTCGTTGATGTCCGCGCTGGCCGTGTGTTGCCATCGTTCGGAGACGGTGTCGATGGTGAATGAATCCAGCTCGAGCGCCGCGTCCCACCTCACGTCCGAGGTGGTTCCGATGTCTCCGGTCAGATCGATCATGCCCGTAAAGGCGCCCGTGACGGTCAGGCTCACGCCGCCCGGATAGGTCCCGGCCGGGATGCTCACCTCGATGAAGTCGTACAGCGCGGCGCTCGAGCGCGCGTCGCCTCGACCGTACAGCGACATCGACTCGCCCACCGCCTGGACCCAGATGAGTCCGAGTGCGAGGCTGGCACCATGAGCGGCGAAAGCGCTCGATTCGAAGTCCGGAAGGGTCTGTCTGGTGGTCAGGCTCCGATAGAAGGCTGGACGGGCAGAGGGCCCGTAGGATGACTCCTCGCCAGCCAGGCCCGAAGCGCTGATGAACGCGTAGCCGCGCGTACCCCAGAAAGCCTCCGCGCTCGACGCCCACCCCGAGACCAACAAGCAGCTCAGTGCGATCGTGACGCATGCCCCCCGCCCGATCTCAGGCTTGTTCGATCGTCGACCGTTCCACCGCATCATCGGATCCTCCGCTTCGCGAGCCGGGCCTCTTCCTTCCGCTCACGAAGAGGCGCGCTCGCGGCACGGTGGTGCAACGAGCATGCCTGGCTGCGGAGCCGGAATTCGACAGGCTCGATTCCCGGAAGAGGCGGCCGGCCTCGTTCTCGCCGTGCGGGCGTGACGCCGCGTCTCAGTCCGCGGCGGGGTTCTTCGACACGAGGTTCCTCGCCCTCCATCCCGAGAGCGGCCCAAGGCTACTCGGCGCCGACCTCGGGCCCACGCTCCCTGGACAGGGTGGGGCTCGCGAAGCCTTTGGATGACGATCCGCGTTTCGCAGATCTCGTGGAGGCGACTGTTTCGGACGAGGGGGGTCACCAGACGTTCTGCGGGACTCGAGTCGGCGCGGTCGCACCACTCGCCGAGCTCAATCGCCCTGCCGCCCTTCGATCATGCCCAGCAAGCTCGGCAGCGCGCGGTCGGCGATCCCTTCCATCGGATGCTCGAGCACGAGCGCCTGGTAGAGCTGGGTGGCGAGGGCGGAGAAGGTCGCCGCGAGGACCTCACTGTCCACGGTCGGCGGGAGGGAGCCGTCGGTCTTGGCGGCTTCGATCAGAGCACGGTGGCCCTCGATCATCGAGTCGATCGTGCCCGTCACGGCTCTGTGAACGGCCTCGTCCTGGGCAGCGACGACGACGGCCTGGACGCGGAGGCGGGCCATGTCGGGATAGCGCCGCGCAAGCGCCAGAGTGGCGCGACTGATGTGCTCGATCCGATCCCGGGTGGTGCCCGGTTGCCGAATGCCCTCCGCGACCGCTTCCGCGATCGCCTCCTGGCGAAAGGCCAGGGCTTCGAGGAAGAGATCGCGCTTCTTCGGGAAATAGCGGTAGATCGCGGACTGGGTCACCCCGGCGGCCTCGGCGATCTCGGCCGTCGTCGTGGTCCAGTAGCCCAGGCGACCGAAGCATCTCTCCGCCGACTCGAGGATGAGCCGCCTTCGGTGCAGACCCTTGCGGGAGCGGGGCTCGGCCGCGGCCGGCATTTCGGGGGTGGGATCGGGAGGAGAATCGGGCATCAGCGAGGCCCTCGGCGGACGCGCAGAGATCGAGCTGCGCTCGCGACGGGCTCGCCCGGCTCACGCGTAGGGAGGGGTTCCGCGCGGGAGTATGGCAGTCTGAAAAATGATTGGCTAATCACTTTTGTCACGGGAGCGATGGAGCGATCCGCCCCTGCAGGACGAGAGAACGGCAACCCATATGACTGCGCTGCTTCCTCCGGGAAGACCGGCCCTTGGCTCTCCCCAGGCCGACGCCCACGGCTTCGGCTCCCCGGCGAACGGAGCCACGTCCTGTCCCACTGGGGTATTTCGTCTGCGTCGGAGCCTGCCTCTCCTCGTGCTGGCCGCCGCGCTCGCTGTCGGGCCCGCGCTCGCCCAGGTCGGTGGGGGCAACGACATCGACGGCGACGGCGTGCTCGACCTCCTCGACAACTGTCCGCTCGATGCGAACGCGACCCAGATCGACGTCGACGGCGACGGGATCGGGGACGCTTGCGATCCCACCTGCACCGCGTTCAACAACAGTCCCGACGACCCGGACTGCGACGGGATCCTCTCGACCTTCGACAACTGCCCGAACCACGTGAACCCGACCCAGGCCGACGGCGACTTCGACGGGCGCGGGGACGCGTGCGAAGCGACGATCACGATCCAGGCGATCGTGAACGCCAATGGCGGCGGCGCGATCCCCGCCACCGACGGAGCGATCGTCCCGCCGGGCTTCTTCGATCCGCCCAACAACGACCCCGATGGCATCGTGCGTGTCGGCGTCGGGGTCGGGACGCCGGCCGACCGGACGCTGCTCGACTACGCCTATCGCGTCGCGAGTGCGCAGACCGTGGCGGCTGGCGTTCTCGATCTGGGTGGCATCGTCCCGGTCATCGACGCGACGACGAGCGTCGAAGTCGGGTTGGCGGGATCGCCCCCTTGGTTTCCCAATCCCGCGACGCCGCCGAACAACTGGGGAGACGTCCGGCTCGGAAACTACCTGGGCAATCCGCTCGTGCCGGTCGCGCCGCTGGTCGCCGAGCTGATCGACGTCCACACGGGCGAGGTCGTCGACGTCCACCGCGTGACCGTCGTCGACGGTCGTCTCGTGCAGCCCGAGGCCTGGGGGCCGGTCTCCGAGGATCCGCTGGTCCATCAGCTGACGCCGTCCGGGTTCGATCGACTCGAGACGACCCACACGGAGCCGCTGCCCTATCCGTCGCTCCAGGCGCTCAACGATCAGATGGACGCGGAGCTCGCGCAGATCGACCCCGTGAAAACCGCCGCGCTCTCCTCCGAGGTCTGCTTCCCGCTCGACACCTTCCCTGAGTTCAGGGAGACCGACGCCTACGGTCGAGCGCTCAGGGAGGCACAGATCCAGTTCGGCAGCTGGAAGTTCCTGGACGAGATCTGCACGAGTCCGAATTCGCCGCCGGTCGTGGCCTTCTGTTCCTCGAGCCTCGCGGCGGCCGCTACCTGCGCAACGGCCTGCGGTGCGAAGGATCTGATCTGCGTGCAGCAGATCCCCCGCCTGCGCGACTTCGAAGTCTGCATCGCCGGGCTCGAGGCGACTCTGACCGATCAGACCGTGGACGAGCTCACGGCGATCGACCTCGAGATCTCGTCGACCCTTGCGGACACGATCGAATCGGACGTGACCTTCAGCGATCTCGAAGCCCTCGCCGACGTTCGCCTCGATGACATGCTGATCCGCTACGTCGAAGGCTCGCCGCCCTGCGTGCCGAGCCGTCCGAACGAGGAGGTCACGCGCGAGGACGTCGACGGCGTGCCCGCTCTCGTCGAGCAGCTGACCTGCGAGGACGCGCAGATCACGGCGGAGACGGCGTGCTCGACCTGCGATCCGGACTTTCCGCCGGGCCCGCCGGCGTCGAATCCCGAGCCCCTCGGTGTTGCGATCGACTCGGCCGACGACGAAGCCATCGTGGTCAGTGACGACGGGAACAACACGCTCATGCTGACGGGCGTCGACACGAAAGTCCCACCGCAGAGCGTCTGCGGAGACGGCAGCTTCAGCCCGACCCTAGAGAACGAGTCGGAGGCGCTGCTCACCCAGTACTACCCGGACATGATCGGGCTCCTCGAAGGCGCCTGGCAGGAGCCGCTCGGCGGGAAGGGGCAGGACGACCTGCTCGACGATCTGCTCATCCCCTTCGAGACGGGCAGCGCCGAGTTCACGGGCTTCGAGAGCGACCTCGCCTTCATAGACGTCGAGACCGATCCGGCGGACGGGCTGATCCTGCAACAGTCCTTCGACATTCGACCCGACGTCGGGACGCCGACGCCGCCGAGCTCGCTCTACGACCACAGCCTTCCGATGCTGGTCACCCACGACGGCGGTCTGACGCCGGCGGGCGCGCCCTACGACATCGGTCAGACGATCACGACGCGGTATCTGAACCGGCTCTTAGCGCTCCAGGCGAACGTCCTCTTCGACCTCGAGGCTACGCCTTCCTACGACGACCTCGGCATCACGCCGCCATCGGGCGTGCCCGGGGCGGCGCCGGTTCCGATGGACGGGGAGACGCTCGCCGATTGGGTGCCGCTCTTCGACGAGGTCGGGAAGGCCGCGGTCTCGATTGGGGTCGAGCCCGTCGTCACGCCCTTCACCTGGATGCCCTTCGACTGGTCCACGGACCAGGCGCCGCTCCAGCTCCTGGTGCCGCATCTGCGTCTGACGGTCCAGGACGAGACAGGTCGGATCTGGGTCCGCATGCTCGTCGATCACATGGGCGGGGACCTCGACTTCGCGTTCTCGTCGATCGAGCAGGACCCGTACCTCGTCGACACTCGCGCCGGGGCGACCTGGGCCGGGCTGATCGAGGAGGTGAACTTCGCGGGCTGTCCCCTCGAAGCCGTCTTCGACCCGCTGAGTCCGGCGCCCTGCGGCCCCGCGCTGAACGCCGCGCTCCTCTCGCTCTTCGAGGACGAGCTGGACGCCGGTCTCGACCTCGTGTTCGGCCGGATTCCAGCGGCGCAGTTCTTCGATCAGGCACAGACATCCGCCATCCCGTATCGAACGGAGCCGCTTCCCGAGCACTGGTCCGCGACGGGCCACTACAGCGTCTTTGCGGGGCTCACGCTCGCGCAGACGACCGATACGGATGGCGATGGCGTGTTCGACATCCGGGACAACTGCGTCGACGATCCGAACCCGCAGCAGGAGGACAGCGATCGCGACGGTCTGGGCGACGTCTGCGATCCGAACGACGACGACGATCTCTTCCCCGACAGCGTGGATCTCTGTCCGTTCGTGCCGAGCGGCGGCTTCGGGCCTTCCGGACCGACGCAGTCCGACGTCGACGGCGACGGGCTCGGCGACGAGTGCGACATCAACGCGGACGGAGACTCTTTTCTGAACTTCAACGACAACTGTCCCCTCGTCTCGAATCCCCTCCAGTTCGACTCGGATGGCGACGGCGTGGGCGACGCGTGCGACGTCGACCTCGACAACGATGGCGTCGAGGATGGCGTCGACAATTGTCCCGGGACGCCCAACCCGAGCCAGCTCGACCTCGACGGCGATGGCGTCGGGGGCGCCTGTGACGGCGACGACGACGGAGATGGCGTCGTGGACACGAACGACAACTGCGACGAGACGTTCAATCCCGACCAGACGGACTTCGACTTCGACGGGATCGGGAACGCCTGTGATCCCGACCGGGACAACGACGGTGTCCCCAACCCGAGCGACAACTGTCCGTTCTTCCCGAATCCCGACCAGACCGACGACGACGGGACTGGCGTGGGCGACGCGTGCGAAGGGCCCGGTGTCGACAGCGACCTGGACGGCGTGCCGGATTCGGAGGACGACTTCCCGTATCAGCGGGCAGCCTCGGTCGACACGGATGGGGACGGCCAGCCGGACAGTCTGGTTGCGGGATGTGGCTCTGCGTGCCAGGCGGCGATGGGCCTGGTCGAGGATCTCGACGACGACAATGATCAGCTTCTCGACGTCGTCGAGACGGGGACGGGCATCTTCGTCAGTCCGGCGGATACGGGGAGCCAGCCGCTGGTGCCCGATACGGACGGCGATGGCGTTCCCGACGGCGAAGAAGTCCAGAACGGAACGGACCCGAACGTGCCGAACGGTCCGGTGGCCGTCCCGGTCTTCGGTCTCGCGGGGATGGCCCTGCTGCTCGGAGGACTTCTCGCGGTCGGGCGCGCTCATACGCGGGCACGCATGCACTCGTCTTCTTCGTCCGTGCTCGATCAGGGAAAGTGAACCACCCCGGAAAGCGGGTAGGCGGAGATCAGGGAGATGATTTCCCGTTGGGCTCCTTGGATTCCCTGTTCACACGAGAACATTGCCTGTTGGAGTCCGTAGGGAATTCCTGCCCAACCAACTGGATCTACACGGGAGTCTTCGCTGAGACAGGGCTTGCGCTCGCCGCGACGAGGGGAGTTCCTTGTATCTTCCCTGCACGCCAGGGAACCGCTCCCAGCGATGAGTTCGTCCCCGACTCCCCCTGCGCGATGGAGTTCATCGATTCAGAGGCGCTTCTCGCTCGGATCGCGAAGTCGGCGAAGCGGGGCGCACAGCGATCCGTCTTCTGTCGTTTCAGAAGTCCGAACTCAGTCCTCACCGCGGGGCAGGCCTTCACCCGCCAGGAAGCCGCCGTCGGCCACGAACTCCGATCCGGTCGAGAACGTGCTCTCGTCCGAAGCGAGGAAGAGGGCGAGTCGAGCGATGTCTTCGGGCTCGCCGGTCCGGCCCAACGGCACCCGCCTGGCGGAATAGCGATCGAGCGCGGCTCTCGACTCCGCCGTCGGGTTGGGATTGCCGAGCTTCGTGTGGACGAAGCCAGGATGGATCGAGTTCACGCGGATGCCGAGGGGCCCCAGCTCGAGGGCGGCCGTCTTCGTCATCCCGCGCACGGCCCACTTGCTGGCCACGTAGGCGAACACGAGATCCATCCCGATCATTCCGTCGATCGACGAGATGTTGATCATCGAGCCACCGCCCGCGGCCTCCATCGCCGCCGTCGTGGACTTCATCCCGAGGAACACCCCGGTCTGATTCACTTCGGTGACGATGCGGTAGTGCTCGAGCTCCAGGTCCCGCATCGGAGACGGAATGACCGTCCCCGCGTTGTTGACGAGGACGTTGAGCTTGCCGAAGGAGTCCGTCGCCACCTCGACCGCCGCCCGCCACTGGTCTTCCTGGGTGACGTCCAGATGAACGTATCGCGCCGCGTCCCCGATCTCTGCGGCCAGGGCCTCACCTTCGTCGTCGACGATGTCCGCGATCAGGACCCGCGCGCCTTCCGCTGCGAAGAGCCGCGCCTCTGCCTGCCCCATGCCTCGTGCGGCACCGCTGATGAGCGCCACCTTGCCGTCCAAACGTCCCATGGAATCCTCTCGGTCGAGCTCCACCGCGAAGCTGCGCGGAGCCAATGCGACTCGCATGTTGGCATAGGGCCCGTGGTCGCGGCACCCGATCCGAGCGGCCCTTGCGGCGGGCTCGAGGCTCCGAGAAGACTCGGGTGGAGAGGGGCGACCGGCCCGAGATCCGAGTCTTCGAAGACCGTCAGCAAACGGCGACCAGGAGACTCCCGCTCCCTGTGGCTCGACGCGCGACTAACGTCGGCGCGACCGCGATGCCAGGCCGGCGAGGCCGACCCCGAGCAGGATCGCCGTCGAGGGCTCGGGAATGATCGTCTCCTCGCCGCTGAAGCCGATGTTCTGGAAGTCCACCTGGCGGTTCGTGCCCGTGAGGAAGGCGGTCACGAACTGGGCGTTGAGCGGCGCGATCAGCGCGATGTCCTGGGCCAGGATGCCGGGGCTGCTGCCGAGCTCGGGCTGGACGGACAGGCTGCCGAGGAAGTTGTTGCTCGGGTCGTAGAACGAGAAGGCGACGTCGTCGACGTCGTAGGACTCCGACGTGTAGTTCCAGAAGTGCAGCGTGTCGATGTCGTAGCCCTGTCCGAAGTCGAAGAGGAGCTCGAGGCCGCCGCCGACCTCGTCGGCGGTGAACCAGATGTGCGTCGTCTGGTTGTGGAACTCTTCCGCGTCGGCGCTCGGGGCGTCGATCACCTTGTCGATGGTCTGGCCGTTGTCGAAGGTGTTGTTGAAGCTGCCGGGCGACGTGCCGGGGCCGACCTCGACGCTGATCGTGGGTGCGTTCAGGTAGAGGGCGCCCGCGGGAGCCGCGGCCAGGAGGCCGAAGGCAAGGAGCGAGACGCAGAGCGCCGCGGCGAATCGTTCGGTCGACATCAGAAGGCTCCTCGAGCGACGCCAACGGGCTGCACGTCACTCTCTCGGCGGGGGCGCATAACGTGCCCGGGGTTCGAGAGAGAGTGGGGACGACGCGCCGAATGTGTCCGAAGTCGTATCGATTCGGTCCGGATCGAGGCCGGTCTGCGCGTCGGGTTCTGCGGGCTCCGGTTCGCATCCTCTCGATTGCGAACCCCCCGCCCCCCTCTTTGTGTGAAGCTGGGAACCGTTCTCTGGGGCGCCCACTCGTCCCGCGCGGATTCGAGCTGCCGCGTGGGTCGGACAACGACATCACGTCGCAGGCGCAAGGAGGATTCCCGTATGAGCCGTTCCGCCATCCGCCTCGCCTCTCTCGTTTCCCTCGCCTCGCTCCGAGGACGTGCCTGCGGGGTCGCGAGCGTCCTCGGCCTCTTGGTCCTGGCCGTCGTCGCGGCGCCCGCCGGGGCCCAGGTCTTTCTCGGCCTGTCGACGGTACTCGGCGGGACCGGCAGCGATCAGATCCGCGATCTGACGACCGACGCCGCCGGCAACATCTACGTGGTCGGCACGACGACCTCGACGGACCTGGCCGGTCAGGCCACGAGCCCGACGAACCAGGACGTCTTCCTCGCGAAGCTGGATCCGTCGGGACAGGAGCTCCTCCATCTCTCGCTCTTCGGTGGGGATCAGGCCGACGTGCCCTGGTCCGTCGAGGTGGGCGCCAGCGGGCAGGCCTACGTCGCCGGCTACACGACGAGCGCGAGCTTCCCCGCCGGCACGGCCTTCGAGACCGCCGTCGACAACACCGACGCCTTCCTGCTCGAGGTCGACGCCGCGGGGAGCCTCACGTGGGCGGTCGTGTGGGGCGGTGACCAGGAGGACGGCGAGTTCAACGGGGGCATCGCCATCCACCCGACGACCGGCCACGTCTACGTCGGCAGCCGAACGAACACGACCAACCTCGACGACGACAACGCCTTCAGCCCGCGCTGCCCGAACGGGCCCTGCGCCTTCATCACGGGATTCGATCCGAGCCTCGCGCCGACCTCGGCGCGTGTCTATCAGACCTACGTGACCTCGCCGAACATGATGGCGAACCAGGAGGACGGCGGGATCCTCGACCTGGGCATCGACGCCAGCGGGAACCTCTACGCCTTCTCGTTCGCCAATCCCAACTCGGAGGTCGTCGTCGCTGGCCAGGGCTTCCAGGACGCGAGCGGCGACGTAAACAACAACGACCACGTGCTCGTCAAGCTCGACCCGAGCCAGACCGGCGCGAATCAGCGCGTCTACTCCACGTTCATCGGCGGCTTCGGCGACGAGACCGAGCGGGGTCGGATCGCGGTGCTCGACTCGGGCATCGTCTACGTCGGCTCGAAGACCGACTCGACCGCGGCGACCTTCCCGCTGCGGAACGCCGTGCAGGCAACGAACGGCGGCGGCGAGGATGGCTACGTCGCGAAGATCGACACGACGGTCTCGGGGGCGGCGTCGCAGCTCTGGACGACCTTCCTCGGCGGCGTCCGCGACGACGAGATCAACGCGATCAGCGTCGACGCGGCGGGCAACGCCTGGGTCGCGCTCCGGGTCTCCCTCGACGGCAGCGCGCTCTTTCCGCAGGTCCACCCGCTGCCGGGCTCGCCCATGCCGGGCATCGACGACGACGCCGCGGTCGCGCAGATCTCGAGCGACGGCGCTTCGATCCTGTTCGCCAGCCCGACGGTGGCGGGAGGCGGCGACCAGCTGCAGGGGATCTCGGTGCAGCCCTCCGGGCGCGTGATCATCGGCGGATCGGGCGGCACCAACGCGTTCCCGCTCCGCGGCGGGCTTCCGCTCCACGCCGTCGCCGGCCAGGTCGGTGCGATCGTCGGCCTCGACCCGATCGGCGACCAGGGCCTCGTGCTCGAGGGCATCGCCGCGCCGGCGCCCGCCGAGACCGGGGAGACCTTCGTGATCCAGTACGTCGTGCAGAACCGCGGAGTGTCCGACGCGAGCAACGCGATCCTGACGACGGACTTCCCGGCGGGCCTCACGGCCTCGAGCACGACCGGCAACTGCAGCTTCCCGACGACGAGCGCGACCTGTGAGTTCTTCGAGGACATCCCGCGCGGCGGCGACGCGCCGGTCTTCATCCTCGCCAGCGCGGCGACGGACGGGACCTACGGGCTGAACGGCGCCGTCACGAGCGATCTCGTCGACCCGGTCGCGTCGAACGACGCCGCGTCGCCGCAGGTGACGACGAACGCGACGGGCTCGTTCCCGGGCTCCCTCGTGCTCGCCGACTTCGATGTGGTCGCGCCCGTCTCGGACACCGGCGCGTTCGGCCTCGACACGCCGGACGGTGTCCTCGCGACGGCGAACGGGTCCTTCGGCGACGGCCTGAACCTGATGGCCAACGATGGCGCGGTCCCGTTCCAGATCGAGCGGATCCTCGGGCAGGGCGAAGTCGCCTTCGGCTTCGTCGACAACGGAAGCTGGACGCCCTCGGCGGGCGACGGTGAGGACCTCTTCGGTCGCGACTTCAACGCTTCGGCCGACCGCGTCTTCGCGATCGTCGACGCAGCCGGCCGCGTCGAGCTGCGGACCGCGGCGGCCTTCGACGAAGGGCGGGTCGTCGACACGGGCTACGTGCCGCTCGGTCGGCCCGGGCTGCTCTCGATGAGCCTCTCGGCGTCGAACGCGGAGGTCCTCTTCGAGGGCTTCGTCGTCGCGTCGGGCGACCCGTTCACGGCGGACTTCCGGGACGCGAACCCCGCGAACGTCGGCGACGACTGGGTGATCAGCGTGGGCAAGGGCACGGAGGACCGCGGCGCGGCGCTCCTGAGCGTGCCGGAGCCGGGCTTCGCCGTCGGGCTCGCGCTGGCGACGTTGGCGCTGGCGGTGGGTCGTCGGCGCTAGGGCGAGCTTCGCCGATCGACTCAACGACGACGACGTCTCATCCACGCGAGGAGGCCGGCGCCGGAAGCCACCATCCACGCGACGCCCGGCTCCGGCAACGGCTGGTAGGCCACTTCCAGGCGAGGACCCGAGATCGGCGAGTTCGTCGAGACGAAGTTCACGCCGAAATCGAGCTCCTCGCCCGGTGGGCCCTCGACGTCGTCGACGTCCCAGCCGGTCCGGATCCCGAGGAGCGTGAAGCCCTGGTCCTGGATCCAGGAGAGGCCGGTCGCGTTCAAGGGGAACGCCACGTCTCCGTTCGCCACCCAGGTCTCGCTCACGTCGACACGCGGCGCGCCTTCGGGCGGGGCGTCGACGGGAAGGAACACGCCGTAGTCCGATTCCTCCCGGGTCATCGGATCCGGATCGCTGGTCTGCACGAGCACGAGATCGTCGGCCGACTCGGGATGGGTATTCGAGTAGGGATCGCCGAAGACGTCGTAGCGCAGCCGAAGCGTCGCGGAGTCGATCACGGCGCCGTCGGGAAGCGCCTGGGTATCGAAGGGGATGTTCAGGCGCGAGATGATCGTCCGCGTGGTTCCCGAGAAGTTCTGGTCGAAGCCGATGCTTCCGCGGGACGCGGTCAAGAGCGTGGCCGTCGTCAGCGTTCGCGCCCAGAACATCGTGCTCGCGTTTCGGTAGAGGCTCATGTCCACGGGGCCGGCGCCGAGGAACGTGGCGGTACAGAGTCCGGTCGTCTCGTCGTAGACGTCGCCGGGCGCGCAGACCTCCGGGCCGCAAGCGGTCGTATCGAAATGGCAGCTCGCATCGCAGCCCAACGTTCCGCCGGTCCACCCGATCGACGAACACGTCGCGCCCCCGAGCGCGATGCCATCGCAGTCCTCGCCGTTCGCGGTCTCGATCGCTCCGTTGCCGCAATACTGGGTGACCGTCACCCGGACCTCGAGCGCCGAACCCACGAGGCCGAGCGTCTCGATCGTGATGCCGCGATCCGGATCGACGAAGGTCTCGCCGATCTCGAGCAACACGTCCTGCGAGTCGACTTCCTGGGATCCTCCGCCATTCGGACGGGCGTCGAGCAGGAGGGAGGCGCCGTGCGCGACGGTCGAGAACTCCGGGAAGAACTGCGTGCCGAGGTGGATCATCGCGCCGTCGGTCGCGAGCTCCGGGAACCCCGCGTCGAAGCCGAGCGGGCGCCGGTAGCTGACCCAGTAGTCGTCGAGCACGCGGTAGTCGTCATAGGCGCCGTTCGCCGGAATCCGAATCGCCTTCAGCCCGGGTCCCGTCGTCTCGTACGGTTCGATCAGGTAGGTCCCACCGGCCCCCGCGACGTCGGCGATCTGCGTGTCGAACCACTCGAGCCGCTGTTTTCCGGTGGGCGTGTAGTGGCCGTCGTTCACGCTGGCGGCCATCACGTCGTAGCGATCGGTGCCCGTCGCGAAGCAGCTCGCCCCGACCGTCTCGCTCCCACACTCCCAATCCTCCGAGTGCTGGAGCCCACCCATGCTGTGGCCGAGCTCGTGGGAGACGAGCGGTCCCCAAGGCGCGCTCGGCCCGTTCAGGAGGATGACCGAGAACTCCGCCGGGCCGAGCTCCGTGTCGAAGTCCCATTTTCCGAGCGTCGACAGCCCGACGAAGCCACAGCTGGGATTCTGCGGGATCACGACGATCCAGCGGTCTAGGGTCCTGAAGTCGAGCGCGTTGTCGAGCTCGTCGACGAGTTGGCGGGTACCCGACTCGGTGCGGACCAGGCAGTTCGTGTCGTCGTAAGACGCCTCGAACTGCCCGACCACGAACTGGAAGCTCTGCACGAGCGACGCTCGACCGTAGGAGGCTTCGGCGACGTAGGCGGCGGCGGAAGTCGGGTTGCTCGCGTCGTAGACGAAGTCGAACGCGTCGACCCCGGAGAAGTTGACGGTCCGGTCGTTCGCGAAGTTCACGAACGTCACGAGTGTTTCCTGCGGCCCCAGCGCTTCGCCGGGATCGAATGCGCTCGCGACGGTGGGGGGCAGGAGCGCGAGGGTCCAGACGAGGGTGAGCAGGGTCGGGCGAAGGCAGGACATGGCTGGGGATGGACTCCGGGGAAGCGTGAGGCGGGAGAGATCGTAGGTGCCGCCGGATCGCGGGGGGATACACCGAAGATCGTAGGCGGTTCGCTCCCGTCCTCACCTCGTCGAGTCTGC
>JAUIFY010000434.1 GCA_030430245.1 bacterium
GCCGACGCAACCCTTCACGCCGCCGACCCCGACGCCGGCCGCGACGCCGACCCCGAACCTTCCCACCCCGACCCCGACGCAGCCCTTCACCCCGCCGACGCCCACGCCTCTTCCGACGATCAATCCGCCGCCGACGCCGACCGCATCGGTCGCGCCACGCAAGCATCCGTGGGGCAAGAAGTCCGGACTGATCGAGTCGCTCTTCCCGAGCCGTACCGGTTCCAGGATCGCGCCCAGCATGAAGCGGCCCCTGGGCGTCCGTCGCTAGACCGCGACGGACCGACGGTTCCCGCAACCACGGGGGCGGCGCCTCGCAAGCGCCGCCCCCGTTTGCCGTTCGGGCTCCGGAACGGCAACGTCCTCTTCGTGGGGATCTTCACTCCGGCGCCGCTCTACCCGATCGTCGACGTCCATGGGGGCATGACGACCCGCCCCCTGGAGCTCGCCGAGGCGCTCCTCGCGGCGGGCTGTCCCTGGCTTCAGCTGCGCGCGAAGAACACCTCGGCCGCCGACCACGTGTGGGTGGCACGACGCTTCGTCGAGTTGGCGCGCGGGCATGGTGCGCGGATCATCGTGAACGACCGACTCGACGTCGCGGTCGCGAGCGAGGCACACGGTGTCCACCTCGGACAGGAGGACCTGCCGCTCGAGGTCGCGCGGCCAGTCGCCACCCGACACGGGCTCGTCGTGGGCATCTCGACGCACGACGTCGCGCAGGCCCGCGCCGCCGCCGCGGAGGGCGCCGACTACATCGGGTTCGGGCCCATGTTCACGACCGACAGCAAAGCGGACGCCCTCGCTCCCCGGGCACCGGACGCCCTCCCCGCCGTCCGGGACGCCGTCACCATCCCGATCGTGGCGATCGGCGGCATCACCGAACCGACGGCACACGACGTCCTGCGGGGGGGAGCCGATGCCGTCGCGATGATCGGTGCGCTCGCGCGCACCGCGGACCCCGGCGGACTCGCACGACGCCTCCTCCGGCTCTCGAGACGCCCTCAGAGCTCGTAGTCGTCGTAGTCCGCGTCGCCGCCCAGGTCGTCGTCCCGGGCACTAAGGTTCTCGAAGCTCGTGAACTCCTTGCGGAACGCGAGCCGCGCCGTACCCGTGGCACCATTTCGCTGCTTCGCGATGATCACCTCGGCGACCCCCTGGTCCGGGGAAGCCTTGTTGTAGAAATCGTCGCGGTAGATGAACGCGATCACGTCCGCGTCCTGCTCGATCGCACCCGACTCTCGGAGGTCGGACATCATCGGTCGCTTGTCGGCCCGACTCTCCACGGCGCGATTCAGCTGGGACAGCGCCATCACCGGCACCTGCAGCTCCTTCGCGAGCGCCTTGAGGGACCGCGAGATCAAGGAGATCTCCTGCTCGCGGTTGTCGACCTGCCGGTGCGCCTGCATGAGCTGGAGGTAGTCGACGATGATCAGGCCGAGTCCCCGCTCCTCGTTCTCGCGCGCGAGCCGGCGTGCCTTGGCGCGAAGCTCGAGCGCCGAGAGCCCGGGCGTGTCGTCGATGTAGAACGGCAGGTCTGCGAGCTCACCGGCCGCCATCGCGAGCCGGGGAAAATCCTCATCCGAGAGGGTGCCCGTGCGGATCTTCGAGCTGTCGATGCGCGCCTGGCTGCAGAGCATCCGCATCACCAGAGATTCCTTCGACATCTCGAGGGAGAACATGCCGACGGCACGGCCCGTATGCGCCGCGACGTACTGGCCGACGTTCGTGGCCAGCGAGCTCTTTCCCATCGAGGGTCGGGCCGCGAGGATGATCAGGTCGGACGGTTGGAAGCCCGAGGTGAGCTTGTCGAGCTCGATCAGGCCGCTGGGAACCCCCGTGAGCGCGTCGGGGTTCTTGTACATCTCCTCGATCTGACCGACCGTCGCCACGATGATCTCTTCGAGCCGTGCGAAGGGCCGCATGCGCTTGTTCGCGATGTCGAGAACGCCCTGCTCGGCCTGATCGAGGAGCTCCCCCACGTCGGACGCACCGGCGCTCGCCCGTTGCGCGATGTCGGCCCCGGCCTCGACCAGGCGCCGCAGAATGGCCTTGTCGCGAACGATCTTCGCGTAGAAGCCGACGTTCGACGACGTCGAGGTGCGGTCGACCAGCTCCGCCACCGCCGCCGCTCCTCCGACCGACTCCAGATCACCCCGGCGCTTCAGGGCCTCTGTGATCGTGATGACGTCGGACGGCTCGCCTCTCTCGTCGAGGTCGATCAGCGCGTGAAAGATGCGGCGGTGGGCCTCGCGATAGAAGTCGTCGGCGGAGAGGATCTCGACGGCCTGATCGAGGGCGCGGTTGTCGACGAGGATGCCGCCGAGAACGGCCTCCTCCGCCTCGATGCTCTGCGGGGGCACACGCCCCACGGGTGCGGGAGTCGCCGCCAGCCCGTTCGTCGTCACTCTCTTCCTCCCGAGACCGTTCGCCGGTCGTCATCCGCGATGGAACGCGACGCGGCGGAACACCACGCGCGAAACGCAATTAGACCCAAGCCCGCCGGATCGCAAGACCGCGCCCGAGAGTTTCTCAAGCGAGTCGCACGGACGGGTCGTCTGCCGAGACGACG
>JAUIFY010000174.1 GCA_030430245.1 bacterium
TGCCTATGGAAGCGTCAGCGGTGTCGGCAAGGGTGGTACCGGAACGCTTTCGGTCGATGGTAAGGTTGTCGATACCAAGGACATGAAGAACACCATCCCTTCGATCCTGCAATGGGACGAGTCCTTCGACATCGCACGCCACGTCCACCGGATCGCCGTCCCGTCGCCGGGAGGCATGCGGGAGCTGGCCGCTCTCTGCGGCTACCTGCACGAGCAGAAGCTCGACCGCGATCGCCCGTTGTGGGAGATCTGGCTCGTCGAGGGCCTCGAGGACGGCAAGGTCGCGCTCTACATGAAGACGCATCACGCTCTCATGGACGGCATGAAGGGGAACGACCTGAGCGTGGTCCTCTGTGATCTCGAACCCGAGCCGGCGACCGTTCCGGCCACTCCGGAGCTGAAGGACGACCGAAGCGCCCCGTCCGGCATCGGACGCACCCTCGAGGGACTCGGTAATCTGATCGGCCTTCCCGGACGCGTGGCGAGCTACGGCCTGCAGGCGATCCGGCGCGGCGCGAGCATGCTCCCCTACGTCATCGAGCAGGGGACGGGTGCGCTCCCGAGCCCGTCGGTCCCCCGCCTGCGCTTCAACGGCGAGCTCAGCCGCCATCGCGGTTTCGCGTGCACGTCGCTGCGACTCGACGAGGTCAAAGCCGTGAAGGACGCCGCCGGCGTCAAGCTGAATGACGTGGCGATCGAGATCTGTGGCACCGCGATGAAGAAGTACTCCGAGCGCAACGGCGAGTCGATCCACGGCTCGCTCGCCGTCTCGTGCCCGGTCTCCACCCGGACGGCGGCCGACAAGGAGGCCGCGAACAAGGTCGCGAGCATGGTGGTCTCGTGTGCGAGCGACGTCTCAGATCCGGTGAAGCGTTTGGAGGCCATCCACCAGAGCTCGGTCCACGCGAAGGAGGTCCTGACGCGTGCGCGCCGAACCCCCATCCAGTCCATTGGGGAGGTCTTCCCTCCATCCATCGTGAACCTGGGCTTCCGGGCGTTGGGGAGTCTCGCCGAGTACGCCGGCACGGTGCCCGCGAACGCGGTCGTTTCGAACGTGCCCGGCCCGCCCCTTCAGCTCTACATCGCCGGGGCTCGCGTGCAGCGCGTGTTTCCGATCTCCGTGCTCGCCACGACCCAGGGGCTGAACTTCACGCTGGTGAGCTTCCTCGATCGGCTCGACGTCGGGATCACGATCGATCCCGAACTCGTCCCCGATCCGTGGGAGCTCGCCGCCTGTGTCGACGAGGCGTTCGCCGAGCTGCGCGACGCCGTCCTCGGCCCAGGCGCATCGAGGGGACTGGAGGTCGATCGGAGCGCGGGCAAGCGCCCGTCGCACCGCAAGCGCGCCGGCCGGGTCGTCCTACCCGAGCCGCGCAGCATCGCGGCCGCCTGACGACTCCTTGCGGCGCCCGCCGCGGGAGGGGGGGGTGCTGCCCACCTCGCCGCCACCTCGGTCCGCGGGCGGCGACGACTGCGTAAAGCGCACGGCGCAGCGCCCGCCGAGTGGATTCGTAGGGCACGTCCGGGGGGCACCGGCGCCCGCCACGGTCGGTTTGACCGCGGACGCGCGCGGCCGTAAGAGCCCTCGAGCCCCAATGCGTCGCTTCTATCTCGAGACCTTCCTGATCGCACTCGCCGTGGTCCTCCTCGAGGTGAGCTACACCCGCGTCTTCTCGTACAAGCTCGTCTACTACTTCACGTACCTGGTCATCGGCATCTCGCTACTCGGACTCGGAGCGGGCGGAGTCTTCTTCGCACTCTCCGAACGTCTTCGGCGCATGCCTCCCGAGCGGTTGGTCCTCGCGTGCTGCCTCGCCGGCACCACCGGGGTCATTCTCGGCTACTTCTTCGTCGCGCTCCTCCCGTTGAACTTGTTCAGCATGATCGTCTCGCTCCCGAAAGGGTTCGTCCTCGACCCCCTGTGGGAGATCGCGAAGCTGATGGCGATGCTCCTCGTGCTGTGCGTTCCCTTCCTCGCCGCGGGGATCGCCCTGTCCACGATCTTCGCAACGCGCACCGAAGACATCTCCCGCCTCTACGGAGCCGATCTCGTCGGTGCCGCAGTCGGCGCAGCCTTGGTGATTCCCCTCCTGACCTCGATCACTCCGCCGGGAACCGTCTTCCTCGCCGGGGCTGCCTTCGCGCTGGCCGGCATCCTGCTCGCCAAGACCCTGGAGCCGCGCTGGAGATCCGCGGCCACGGCCTCCCTGGTGCTGTGTCTCGTCGCCGTCGCGTTCCCGACCGCGCTCCCGAACCCGATCCGCGACCGCGTGAAGGGGGACGACTCGCTTCCACCCGCCTACTCGCGATGGAACCCGGTCTTTCGCCTCGACGTGATGCCCATTCCGAACAGTGACCCGCCGACGAATTGGATGCTGCACGATGGCATCCTGGGGTCGACGATGATCTCCTGGGACGGCGAGGTGGAATCGCTCGAACGCTACGACACGATGGAGAGGTCGTATCCGTTCCGCTTGCTCGGCCCCGATGCGCGCGTGGCGATCATCGGCTCCGCCGGGGGCAACGAGATCCTCGCGTCTCTGTGGTTCGAGGCGTCGAAGATCACGGGGATCGAGCTGAATCCCGTCACGGTGTCGCTGCTCCGAAACGAGTACGCAGAGTTCAGCGGCGAGCTCGCCGAACATGAAGACGTGACGATCGTCAACGCCGAGGGACGATCCTACCTGAAGAGCGCGGGCGAGGCCTACGACCTGATCTGGCTCGTGGCGCCGGACAGCTACGCGGCCGCCAACGCGGCCTCCGCCGGCGCGTTCGTACTCTCGGAGAGCTACCTCTACACCCGCGAGATGATCGAGGAAGCGGTGGCGCATCTCAGCGCGGACGGCATCCTGTGTGCTCAGTTCGGCGAGATCGACTACGACATCGCGCCGAATCGTGTGCTCCGCTACCTCGGAACCGCCCGAGCCGCCCTCGAATCGACCGGGATCGACGACTTCGAGCGCCACGTACTCGTCGCCGTCACTCCCGGCTTCATGCGGATGTCGACGGCGACCATTCTGATCAAGAAGTCTCCGTTCACGCGCGAGGATGTCGAGACCTTTCTCGCAGCGACCGAGACGATCCCGGAAGCAAAGGCGAGCTACGCACCCGGATACGTCGAACCGCACCCCCACCTCGACAAGGTCGTGGCCGATCGCGGGGCGGACCTGGAAGGCTTCTATCGCGAGTACCCGTACGACGTCGGCCCGATCTCCGACGATGCACCGTTCTTCTGGCACTTCGTGGGCTTCGGCGAAGCACTGCTCGGTGGACAGACGAACGACCAATTCAACGTCGAGGAGGGCGTGGGTGAGCAACTCCTCGGGGTTTTCCTCCTCGCGGCGACGATCCTCGCCGCGGCGTTCCTGCTCGCCCCACTCGTCCTGTTGCGGAAGGTCTGGGCGACGATCCCGTACAAGGCGAACTCCGGGCTCTACTTCGCTTCCCTGGGCCTCGGCTTCATGTTCCTCGAAGTCTGCCTCATCCAACGCCTGACGCTCTTCCTCGGCTACCCGACGTACTCGTTGACGGTCACCCTCTTCGCGCTGCTTCTCTCGACCGGTGTCGGGAGCCTGCTCTCCGAACGCTGGGCGCGCGCCGGGAGCCAGGCTCTCGTCTCACTGCTCGCGGGTGTTGCCCTCATGGTCGCGTTCTACGAGATCGCGCTGCCGGCCATCGTCGATCTGGGTGTCGGGTGGAGCCTTCCCCTCCGGGTTCTCCTCACCGTACTGGTCTTGTTCCCGCTCGGACTGTGTCTCGGAGCGTTCATGCCGATTGGTCTCGGCAGTGTCTCACGCCTGACCGAACACGGACAGGAGTACGTGGCCTGGTGCTGGGCGGTCAACGGGTTCTTCTCGGTCGTGGCCTCCGTGCTCTCCACCATCCTGAGCATGAGCTTCGGGTTCAGTGCCGTGATGGCGATCGGCCTCGGGATCTACGGAGTCGGCGTGCTGGCGTTCCTCCCGATCGCGCGCCGCGGCACGGCGGCGTCAGCGTAGATCCGGCGCATAGTCGCTCGCCGCGTAGTCCCGGCAGAACGCGGCCTCGTCTCCCGCATACCGCGGATCGCGCGCGATCAGCGCCGGCCGGGCGATCTCCCACACTCCGCGTGCGGCGATTCCGCCGACGTCCTTCGCCACCAGGACGAGATCGAGGCCCGGGTGTCCCATGATGATCTGTCCGAACAGGCCGAGAGCCGCCCAGACCCCGGCGTCGTAGGCCTGCTCGCACGAGTGGCGGCGATACCCGCAGTCGGGAGACTCCGAAAGCCCGTGCGGATGCTCGCGCCAGATCGGCGCGGGCACGCAATCGCCGAAGAGCGGGTTCCGGGTCCGCGTCGCGAGCCAGGTGAGATAGCCGTAGCCGTGCGACGCGTCTTCGAACGACGGGTGGGTCATCGCGTACACCCACTCCTCGGAGAGGAGTCGCTCGCCACCCCACTCCCCACCGCGGAGAAGCAAGAGGCCGAGCCGCGCCATCTCGCGGACGGTCGCATGCCAGGATACGGCGAAGTTCTTGTCGCTCGCGCCTCCACTCCACCTCGAGCGGTCCATGCCGAGAGGACCGAAGAGGAACCGGTGGGCGAAGGCGTCGAGGTCCGCGCCGAGGCGTTCGGGGTCCTGCGCGAGCGCGGCACCCAGCACGTCGCTCAATCGGTTGATCTGCACCGTGCCATCGATGTCGTACTGGAATCGCTTTCGCCCGAAACCCAGATCTTCGTTGTGGGCCACCATGGCCAGGACGTGTCCGATCCGCGCGTCGGGATGGAACGAGAACTCGTCGAGCCAATGGTCCACACGATCCTCGGCGGCGAGTGGCCCCGTCTTCCGCCCGGTCCGGGACAGGTCCGCGGTCTGGTGGGCGACCATGCCGGCCACGACCGCTCCCAGGGTCTTCGTGACCGAGAACACCTCGCTCGCCCGGTCCGCTCCCGTCGGATGGAACTCGTGACAGAGCTTGCCGTACCGGACGATCGCCCACGGACGGTCGAGCTCGACGTCCGCCCTCTCCAGAAGATCGGGATCGAGACCACACTCGACCGCGACGCGATCCCGCGTGACGACGGTCCACGGGCCGGCGCCCGGGTCGGCGATCCGTCCCGCCGACGGAGCATCCGCGGGGGTCGGGCCGTCCGACGACGTGCCCCCACCCCCGCCGCAGCCGGCGAGGAGACCGATCGAGAGAGCCGTTGCGAGGACTCGTGGAGGAATGGGACGAGCCTCGCGTCAGAACTCGACGACGCTGCGGATCGACTTCCCCGCGTGCATGAGGTCGAAGCCCTCGTTGATCCGATCGAGGGGCATCTTGTGCGTGATGAGGTCGTCGATGTTGATCTTGCCGTCCATGTACCAGTCGACGATCTGCGGAACCTGCGTGCGGCCCTTGGCGCCGCCGAATGCGGTGCCGCGCCACACGCGGCCGGTCACGAGCTGGAAGGGCCGCGTCGAGATCTCGGCTCCGGCCGGCGCGACGCCGATGATCACGCTCTCGCCCCAACCCTTGTGACAGCACTCGAGGGCCTGGCGCATCGTGTTCACGTTGCCGATGCACTCAAAACTGTAGTCCGCGCCGCCCTTGGTCAGATCCACCAGATGGGGCACCAGGTCACCGTCGACCTCCTTCGGGTTCACGAAGTGCGTCATTCCGAACTTCTCGGCGAGATCGCGCTTCGCCGGATTCATGTCGACGCCGACGATCATGTTGGCGCCGACCATCCGCGCGCCCTGGATGACGTTCAATCCGATCCCACCGAGACCGAAGACGACGACGTTCGCACCGGCCTCGACACCGGCGGTATTGATCACCGCGCCGATGCCGGTCGTCACGCCACAGCCGATGTAGCAGACCTTGTCGAACGGCGCGTCCGCGCGGATCTTGGCGACGGCGATCTCGGGCAGGACGGTGTAGTTCGAGAAGGTCGAGGTGCCCATGTAGTGGAAGAGCTTCTCCCCACCGATCGAGAACCGACTCGTGCCGTCCGGCATGACCCCTTGCCCCTGCGTCGTGCGGATCGCCTGGCAAAGATTCGTCTTCCCCGACGTGCAGTACTCGCATTGCCGGCACTCGGGCGTGTAGAGCGGGATGACGTGGTCGCCCTTGGCGACGCTCGTCACTCCCGCGCCCACCTCTCGAACGATCCCTGCGCCCTCGTGGCCCAGAATCGCGGGGAAGAGCCCTTCGGGATCGTCTCCGGAGAGCGTGAACGCGTCCGTGTGGCAGATCCCGGTCGCCTTGATCTCGACGAGAACTTCACCCTCGCGAGGACCTTCCAGGTCGACGGTTTCGATCGAAAGGGGCTTCGCAGCCCCGGTGGCGACAGCGGCACGTACCTTCACGAGTTCTTCTCCTGGTCTTGGGGTTTCGGGACGACCGGCTCCTGCTCGAGATAGCCCAGAGCGCGGAGCTTGTCTCGCGTCCCGGGCGACATCGTCTTCGCCTGCGTGCGAAACGACGGCCCCGTGGCGAGCGACTCGGCGTGCGCGGCGAGAAGCGCCTCCAGCGTGGCGGCGTCGTCGGCCGGGAGCGGCACGCCCGCCGCCTCGCGCGGATCGGTCGACAAGTCGTAGACCACCGCCCTCCCCTCCTCGCCTCGGATCAGCTTCCGATCGAGGGTCCGCACCGCCTTGACGTCGGGCTTCCACTTCACTCCGGACGCGAAGGCCGCGCCCGGCCCGTCGAGATCTCCTCCCGCGAGAAGCGGGCCGAGGTCCTCTCCGGCCATCACCTCGGGCGCTCGAGCTCCCGCGACGCCGAGCAGCGTCGGCATGACGTCGACCAGGCTCACCACCCGCTCGACGCGCTGACCGCGCCGCAGCCCCCCGGGCATCCGAACGATCAGCGGAATCCGGATCTGCTCCTCGAAGAGGGAGCCGCCGTGATCCCAGCCGCCGTGGTCCGCCAGCTCTTCCCCATGGTCGGACGTCACGACGAGCAGCGCGTCGTCGAGAACACCCCCGCGTCGAAGCTCCTCGAAGAAGGCCCCGAGCTGACGATCGACCGATCGAACGCCCGCGGCGTACGAGGCCCGCCACGAATCGAGGGCCAGATCGTCGCCATGCGTACCGCCGCCCCGCATGAGATAGCCGCGGCGCGTCGCCGCCTCGGCTCGCGTCAGCGGGCGCGACTCCCCGAGACCGGCGCTGCCGAGGATCGCCTCGTAGTCCGCCCGTGGCGCATCGTACGGGCCGTGGACGTCCATCAGATGCAGGTAGAGAAAGAACGGACGGGTGGGGTCCCGTTCGGCGAGCCACTCCCGCGCTTTGTCGAGCAGGATCTTCGCCGGCACCCGATTCCCGACCTGCTCCGTGTCGAAGATCTCGAAGCCCTGCGCGAAGCCCAGGCGCCGTTGGATCCACGGATTGGCGATGAAGGCGACGGTTTCGTACCCGGCTCCCCGGAGAAGCTCGGCGAGCGTGGCCGCTCGGCGAGGCAGCGCACTCGCGCGCACGTCCCCATCGCCACCGTAGCGCTTGCCGTGCGCGACGACCCCGTGCTGCTCGGGGTGCAAAGAGGTGAACAACGACGCGATCGAGGGCTTCGTCCAGGGCGCTTGGCTGAACGCGTGCTCGAAGACGATGGATTCCTCCGCGATCCGATCGAGAGACGGCGACACGTCGCCATCGAAGCCGTACGACCCCAGATAGTCGGCCCGCAGGGTGTCGATGAGAACGAGAACGATCGACGGAGGCCCCGCCGGCGCCGACGACCTCGGCGCTTCGAACTCGCGCCGCGCGAGGAAGAACCCGACGGAGGCCACGACCAGACCGAGCGCGACCAGGCGCGCCCACGTCGTCGTCGGTCCGGAGTCCGAGCCCATCCGAGCAAGTATGGCACGCGGCCCCAAACCGGGCCACGCAGCGTGACACGCGCCGCACGGTCTGCGAAGAAGTGCGGATGAGCGCGTCCACCGAGATCAAGAGCCCCGCCGTCGGCACCGTTCTGGAGATCCTCGTCGCCGCGGGGGACTCGGTGACCGAGGACCAGGAGCTCCTCATCCTGGAATCCATGAAGGTGGAGATCCCCGTCGTCGCGCCGCGCGACGGCACGATCGAATCGATCGCGGTCGCGCTCCAGGAGCAGGTCGCGGAGGACGCCGTCCTCCTCACGCTCTCCTGACGACGAGACGCCTCGCAATCGAGGTGGTCGCTCGCTAGCCATTCACTCCATGAAGGTCGGATTGATGGTTGGCTATTGGATGTCGGGTCCGCAGAACCCGGCTCCGCTCGCGATCGAGGCCGAGAAGCTGGGCTTCGACTCCGTCTGGACGGCAGAGGCATACGGCTCCGACGCCATCACCCCGCTGACCTGGATCGCCGCGCAGACCGAGAAGATCAAGCTCGGCACCGGCATCCTCCAGATCTCGGCGCGGACCCCCGCCTGCTTCGCCATGACCGCGATGACGCTCGACCACCTCTCGGGCGGTCGCCTCATGCTGGGCTTCGGTGTGTCCGGTCCGCAGGTCGTCGAAGGATGGTACGGCCAGCCCTTTCCGAAGCCGCTCGGACGTACGCGCGAATTCCTGACGCTCTTCCGGGAGATGATGCGCCGCGAAGGGCCGGTGACCTTCAAGGGCGAACACTACCAGCTGCCCCTCGAGGGCGGGACCGGTCTGGGCAAGCCGCTCAAGCTCATCAACAAGCCGCTGCGCAACCACATTCCGCTCCTCCTCGGCGCGGAGGGCCCGAAGAACATCAAGATGGCGACCGAGCTCTGCGACGGATGGCTTCCCCTCTACTACTCGCCGTTCCACAAGGACGTCTACGAGGAGTCCCTCACCGATGCGAGCGACGACTTCATGGTCATCCCGCCCGTGCAGGTGAACGTGAACGACGACCTCGAGCAAGCACTCCTGCCCGTCAAGTACATGCTCGCGTTCTACATCGGCGGGATGGGTGCGCGGAAGAAGAACTTCCATGCCAACCTCGTCACGCGCTTCGGGTACGGTGCCGAGGTCGAGAAGATCCAGGACCTGTTCGCGGCAGGGAAGCGGGACGAGGCGGCGGCCGTGGTTCCGGACGACTTCGCCGACAGCATCTCGCTCGTCGGCCCGAAGGAACGGATCCGGGACCGCCTCGACGCATGGAAGGAAAGTCGGGTCACGACGCTTCTGGTCGGCGCGCAGGACGTCGGCGCGCTCCGCACCGTCGCCGAGCTCCTCCTCTGACCGAGACTCACCGAGAGAGGTGCACTCGACGAAGCGGGGTCACGCGTCGTCGGCGGCGATCGATGCCTCCGACGCCCCGATGCGCTCGATCGCGAGCCCGATTCCGATGCCGACGACGATCATCACGAGCGGAAGGATCAACCCGTCCGGCGCATCCGTCGGCCATACGTTCTCGAACACGCGCTCTTTGAACTTCTTGGCCGGGTCGGGGTCGATCTCGATCTTGAACGGCCAGATCTTGCGGAGCGAGCCGAACATGAAGCCGCACAGGACCGCCATCGTAACCGAGTGAAAGCGCTCGAGCAGGAAGCGGAGGACGCGAGAGAACACGAGGATGCCCGTCAGGCATCCGACGCCGAACACCGCGATCGTCGTGATCGCCTCGCCCGTGATCGCTCCGGACGCCACGCCCTTCAAGAGGCCCGTCACGTGGTAGTACATGCCGAGGATCAGGAGGATGAACGCTCCACTGATGCCCGGCAGGATCATCGCGCAGATGGCGACCGCCCCACTGAAGAACACGTACGAATAGGTCGGATCCGCCACGACCGGCACCAGTCCGGTCAGCCAAAACGCGAAGACGGCGCCGAGCGCGGCGGCCGCCCCCTCGGCCGCGCCCCAGCTCTCGATCAGCTTCGACACGATCCAGCTCGACACGAGGATCAAGCCGAAGAACGCGCCGAACGTCGCCGCCATCTCGTGCTCGAGCAGGTAGTGCATGAGACTCGCGAGACTCACCACCCCTGCGCCGATGCCGACCAGCAGCGTCGCCAGGAACCGAAGGTCGGCGTGCTCGATCGCTTGCGCCCAGCGTCGCTCCCTCACGTGCCCCAGGAGCTCGACGTCGATGTGGCTGATCGCCGCGATGAGACGCTCGTAGATCCCGAGGATGAGCGCCATCGTACCGCCAGAGACCCCCGGGACGATGTCGGCCGCGCCCATCAAGAGCCCCCGGCCCACGTTCTTGGCGTCGTTCAGGGGGGAATCGGCTGGTCGGTCCATCCGGACGAGATACTGGTCGGGCGGTGCCGAGACAAACGCCGAGGCGATCCGAGCATGGCTTGCCGGCGTCGCGCGACAGGCGCATGAAGCCTTCGATGCCCTCGTCGCCCCTGGTCTCGATACTTCTCCCCGTCCATCAAGCCGAGACCACATTGCCGGTGACGATCCGCAGCCTCGAACGACAGACGTTCACCGATTGGGGGTGCGTGATCGTCGACGACGGGTCGACCGACGGAAGCGGCGAGTACGCACGCCGGCTCGCCGCACACGACTCGCGATTCGAAGTCGTCCACCAACCGCACCGGGGCGTCGTCGAGGCCCTGAACGCAGGGATCGTGAGGTGCCGCGGAGCGTACGTCGCCCGTATCGACGCAGACGACGTCATGCACCGCGATCGGCTCCGCCTCCAGGTCGAGCACCTCGAGACCCACCTCGACCTGGCCGGCGTCGGATCCCACGTTCGGTTGTTCCCGAGAGACGCGCTGCGCGACGGTCTCCGCGCATACGAGCGGTGGCTGAACGGCATCGACTCCGCGGAGCGCGTTCGGCGGGAGATGTTCGTCGAGTCGCCGGTCGCCCATCCGACGTGGCTGGTTCGCCGCGACCTTCTCGCGTCTTACGCCTACCGCGACGCGGGTTGGCCCGAGGACTACGACCTGCTGCTCCGAATGAACGCCGACGGACGCCGCTTCGGCATCGTCCCGCGACGTCTCGTCTCGTGGCGCGAGCACCCGGGGCGGCTGACCCATCGAGGAGACGCCTACCGAATCGAGCGCTTCCCCCGGCTCAAGGCGGCGTTTCTCGCGAGGGGACTCCTCGCGCACACGAAGCGCTACGTCCTCTGGGGCTACGGCCATACCGGCCGGGCGCTCCGTCGGGCCCTGCTGGCGCACGAGCGAGCGCCGTCCCGAATCGTCGAGGTCCACCCGGGCCGCATCGGACAGCGAATCCACGGAGCGCCGGTCATCCCACCGGCGCATCTGGCCGATCATCGAAGGGAACCGATCGTGGTCTCCGTGGCCGGCGCGGGGCCGCGGAGCGAAGTCCGTCGGGCTCTCTTCGAGATGGGCTTCGTGGAGCTCCGTGACTTCGTCTGTGCGGCTTGAAGGGTTGCGAGAATCCTGCGTCGAAGGAACCTAATGGATGGGATGAAGGGAATGAGGGTCGGGTGAGGAGCGCTGGTGTCGTCGCCATCGTCGCCGTGTGGGTCGCGCTGCTGGCCGCCCTCGTCCATCGACAGCAGCCGCCGTCCGACGTGCCACGGATCGAGCTGGAGCACTCGGAGCTGACGACACCCGAGCGCGTCGAACGCGACGAGTGGTTCGGAATCTATCAAGGCGACCGCAAGATCGGGTGGGCGCATCGCACGACCACCCGCGGCCCCGACGGACTCGCGTTCCGCGACGACTCGAGCTTCCGGCTCGCGATGCTCGGAACCGAGCAGCGTGTCCAGACGTCGCTCTCGGCCACCACGGACCCCTCGCACGCCCTCCGGGGATTCCGCTTCCGACTCGTGTCTCCCGCGGCGACGTTCGCCGCGAGCGGTGACGTCACGCCCGAGCGAGTCCGGATCGAGCACGGCACGAATGGAGAGGAGAACACTCTCGAGATCCCACTCGAGGAGCCGATCCACCTGCCCACGACGCTCCGATCGAAGCTCGCCCTCTGGGACGCGGAGCCAGGGGCCCGTCACGAGGCGGTGGTGTTCAGCCCGCTCACGATGAAGAACGAAACGCTGTCGGTCGTCGTGAAGGGTCGCGAGACGATCGAAGGACCGCACGGCCCGATCGAGACGGTGCGCGTCGCCGAGGAGCACCAGGGAATCGGAGCGAGCGCCTGGATCGCACGCGACGGAACGACGATTCGCGAAGAGGCGACGCTGGGCTTCCGGATGCAGCGCGAGGTACCGGAGGTGGCCGTCTCCAACGTCGAGGGCAGCGCCCCCGTCGACCTCGCACTGGAGAACCGCATTCCGCTCGACGGCCGCATCGACGACCCGAGGCAGGCAACGGAGCTCCGCCTCGCGGTCGACGGCCGAGCCGCCGACCGCATCCCCGCCGATCCTCCGCGCCAACGGATCTCGAACGGCGTCCTCGAGATCCGGCGCGAGTCGCTCGCGCCGAGAGAAGCAGGCGCTCCTCCGCCCGACGATTCCTACCTGGCGGCATCTCCGTTCGTCGAATCCGACGCTCCAGAGATCGTCGCCCAGGCGCGCGAGATCATCGGCGACGAGGCCGACGCGCAGCGAAAGGCTCTGCGTCTCGTCCGCTGGGTCGAAGGCAATCTCTCGCAGGAACCGAGCGTGACGATACCGAGCGCGCGCGCGGTCCTCCAATCGCGGCGCGGGGACTGCAACGAGCACGCGGTCCTTCTCGCGGCGTTGGCGCGCGCCGCAGGGATCCCGGCGCGCGTCGTCGCGGGCGTCGTCTACGCGGACGATGGCTTCTACTACCACGCGTGGAACGAGCTCTGGCTCGGGCGATGGATCAGCGCCGATGCGATCTTCGGCCAGATGCCGGCCGACGCGACCCACGTGAAGTTCCTCGAAGGTGGCCCCGAGCGCCATCTCGAACTCGCCGACGTCGTCGGACGACTTCAGTTCACCAAGATGGAGAACCCCTCGTGATTCGCTTCTCGGGCCTGCACAAGAGCTACGGCGACCTCGTGGCGGTCGATCGCCTCACCTTCGAGATCCCGCCCGGCGAGGTCTTCGGCTTCATCGGCCGAAACGGCGCCGGCAAGACGACGACCATCAAGATGATGATGGGCCTGCTCGAGCCGACCGAGGGCTCGGTATCCCTCGGGGGCTTCGACATTCACGAGCAGCCGCGCGAAGCGAAGGCGATCACCGGCTACCTACCCGACCATCCCTACTTGTACGACAAGCTGACGGGTCGGGAGTTCCTGGGCTTCGTCGCCGGGCTCTACGGGGTTCCCGAGCGGGAACGCGAAACGCGAAGCGAAGACTTGTTGCGCGACTTCGCCCTCTCCGAGCGCGCGGGAGAGCTGACGGAAACGTACTCGCACGGAATGAAGCAGAGACTTGCGCTCGCCGCGGCGCTCGTCCACCGACCGCAGATCCTCGTCCTCGACGAACCGATGGTCGGACTCGATCCACAGGGAGCGCAGGACTTCCAGCGCCTCCTCCAGCGACTCGCAGCGGACGGCGTGTCGATCTTCTTGTCGACCCACAGCTTGCCGGTCGCGGAGGCCTTGTGTGACTCGATCGGCGTTCTCGACCGCGGACGGCTGATCGCCCTGGGCACGCTCGACGACCTCCGCGCACGGGCCGCGACGAGCGACGACGACGTCCACGCAACGAACGGCTCGGCGGCTCCCGAGTCACTCGAGTCGGTCTTTCTCGACCTCGTCGGGGCGGTGGAAGGCCAGTGGTAGCCCGGGACGGCCCCGCGATCGCGCACGCCTCGCTCCGCGGCATCCTCTCGCCACGCGTTCTCGCGTTGCGGAACAACGTCGCGCACCGCAGGATGCGTCCCGTCGTCGGCACGCTTCTCACGCTGATGTTCTGGGCGGGTTGCTTCGCGTTCTTCGTCCGCTCGCTCGACTACTTCCAGACGATCGGCGACTTCGGTCCCCTGCTG
>JAUIFY010000435.1 GCA_030430245.1 bacterium
ATCGAATCCCTGCTCGAATGCGAAGCCGGGGGCGAATACGTTGCCGTTGGCGACGTAGGCCCAGGTCGACCATCCGTTGCGGCGCAGGGCTTCCGCGAGAGTGTCCTCCTCGAACGAGATTCCGCGTCCGAGGCGGGCGTGGTGACGACTCGGGTACAGGCCCGTCAGCGCGCTGGCCGCCGCCGGACGGGTGCGCGCGGCCGTGCTGTAGGCGCGGTCGAACACGACGCCGTTGCCGGCGATGGCGTTCAACCGTGGCATGGTGTTGCGTTCGTAGCCGTACATGGGCGTGTGGTCCGCGCGGAGCGTGTCGATCAGATAGAGGACGATGTTGGGCGCGCCCCCCTCCTCCGGGCGCGGCAGGCGGAGAAGGCGCGGCGCTCCGAAGGCGAGTCGTGCGTCTCGGTCGCGCGGACGGTTCGCCTTCGTCTCGATTCGCAGCTTCCGCGTGGCAGCTCCGGCGTCGTCGATCGGCAGCTCCCCGTGCACCCAGCGCTCGTGGGTGGCGAGATGCCGCTCCCACGTCTGCGCGTCCTCGCCTTCCCCGAGGGTGACGCGGACGTCGAGCTCGTCGCCGAGGCCGCGCACGGCGGCCCAGAATCGAAGAACGTCGGCGTCGCCAGGAGTGATGTCGGCTTCGAAGACCTCGTCCGCGCGAAGGACCAGCGCCCGTCGTCGGTCGTCTCCGACCGGCACGACGCGTGCGCTCGAATCGGGGGGAGCCCCCGGGCACGCCGGCGCCATCCGGGCCTCCCGGCGGGGCGGAGCCGACTCGTGTGCGGCGTCGAGATCGCACAGGAGATCCACGGACCGGCCGGGCCGCACGAGTCGTGAGGGGGGGGCGGTCGGGTGTGGCGGGTCCGTTCGGCGCGTTGCGACGATTCCCGCGGCGGCCGCGGACAGCACGGCGCCGAGGAGGGCAAGGCGCAGCACCGTGGTGACGCGGTGTGCGGGCTTCATGGCGGAGACTTGGCGTAGTCTATCTGCCCCGACGGCTCGGATCGAGTCAGGAGCGAAGGCGTCCGGAAAGTGCTTCGTCGACCACCGATCGCATCTCCTGCCGGAATCTCTCGGCGCCGAAGCGTTGTGCTTCGCGGTGCATGGCGAGCGGGTCGAACGTGGTCGCTTCGAGGGCGCGCATCGCTTCCACCACGTCCTCGACCGACTGCTCTTCGAACCAGGTTCCACAGACGCCGGGGAGCACGGTCTCCGTCGCGCCTCCGGTGCCGTACGCCACGACCGGACAACCGCGGGAGAAGGCCTCGACGGGCACCATCCCGAAGTCTTCCTCGCCTGGGAAGAGGAGCCCTCGCGCGCGAGAGAGGTGGTCTTCGACCACGTCATCGGGCTGCCAGCCGAGCCATTCCACGTTCCGGGGGCTGGTGCTTCTCAGTCGATCGACGTCCGGCCCGGTGCCGATCACGACGAGCTTTCGGCCGAGGCGCCGGCACGCCTCGACCGAGAGGTCGAGCCGCTTGTAGGCCGTGTGGAACCCGAGGCTCAGATAGTAGTCGTCGCGGGGGCGAGAGTTCGGCGCCGGAGGGATCTCGATCGGAGGGTGGACGACCTCTGCCTCGCGTCCGTACGAGCGCCGGATTCGCTCGGCGACATGGCGGGAGTTCGCGACGAAGACGTCGACGCGCTCGGCCGCGCGTCGGTCGATCGAGCGTGCGCGCGCGACCGCCGCGCGGAAGATCGGCCGCCCGAGGAGGGGGATCGTCCTGCGGTACTCCTCGTAGAGCTCGTCCTCGTACGCATAGCGCATCGGAGAGTGGCAGTAGCAGACGACGGTGCTGCGCCTCGCGGGTCGCATCGCTTTCGCCATCGCGGCGTCGGAGCAGAGGACGAGATCGACGTCGGGGAGGCGCACGCGGGTCGCCGCGAACGGGAGCAGGGGCAGCAGCCGTGGATAGTGCCGCGACGCACCCGGAATTTTCTGGAGGAACGAGGCATGGATCTCGTGTCGCAGAAGCGGCGAGTCTCGGAGTCCCGTCGCGTCGTGTACGAGGGTGTAGACGGGGGCTTGGGGGACCAGCGCGGCCAGAGCCTCGAGCACCTTCTCGCCACCGCGACGGCGAACGAGCCAGTGGTGCGTCAAGACGGCAGAGACCTCCAGTGCCGAGCGGGTGACGTCGTTGCCGTCGCCCGCCCGCGCGACCTCGATTCCGCCGGGCATGGGGCGGTTCTAGACCAAGCAGCGTTGCGCGGCTAGAACGCCAAGCCATGCCGCAGCCCGTGGCGAATTCTCGCGTTCCGTTCGAGACGGTCTTCGTCGACGAGCGAGTCCTCGTGGTCGCGAAGCCGCGAGGGCGGGTGACGATGCCTGGTCAGGGCCACGACCACGACTCCCTCTTGAATGGCGTGTTCGCGAAGTACGGCGGCAAGCTCGGTCGTCTCGGAGCCAAGCGCGACTACGGGCTCCTGCATCGGCTGGATCGCGCGACGAGCGGTCTGGTCGTGCTCGCCCTGGATGCGCCGACCTACGACTTCCTGCGCGATGCCTTCGCCACGCGCCGTGTCGCGAAGACATACTTGACGAT
>JAUIFY010000175.1 GCA_030430245.1 bacterium
CTCTTGCTCCTCCCGGCGCCCACCGAACTTCCCGAGGAAGCGAGTCATGATGCCGTACGTAACGAGGTTGCGCGCGTTGATTCGGTCGACCTGATCGTAGAACGGAAGGTCGTCCTGATTGGTGAAGGGAATGTAGAGATAGCTCGCGAACGGCTCGATCGTGTGCTTGAGCTTCGAAATCCGCCCCTCGTCGAACCGATAGATCCGCGACACCTCGGACTGGAACGTGGCCTGCCCGCGAAACAGCTCGCGATGCTGAAAGCGATCCACCGCACGGGTCCTCAACCGCTCGGGCAGCTCGTTGTTCACGAGGTAGTACACGGTCTCCCGAAGTTGGAGGTTGATCGTGCCGAAGCCGTAGTTGCCGAGCCGGTAGGGCATGGTCACCTGTGGCAGGACGTCGAGGCGCGGGCCCGACGAGTCCGGCGACCGGTAGTAGTACACGGCTTGCGTATTGAGCCGCCCCGTGACGAGTTCGAAGAAGCGCTTGCGCAGCTGCAAGACGACGTTCGGCACCGGCTGGGCGACGAGGTCCTGATTGCGATAGAGATCCTGGAACCATCGCCCCTCCGCCTTGAACAAGCCCCAGGAGCCGACCTTCACGATGCCCAGCTCCGAGGTCGTGTACCGGATCGTCGTCAAGAATAGGTTCGTCGCCGGCACGTACGACAGGGTGTTCATGTTCCGGAGGAACAGATTGTCGCTCACGTAGAACGGGCGGGCGTAGATCTGGCTCTCGAACGGCCCCGTCTGCTGATGGTGTCCGATCACGCTCCAGCGGTTCTTCGGCACCGAGGGATCGAAGATCGTCGGATCCTCTTCGATCGCACGCTTCTCCTGCTCGGCGGGATCGAACTCGCTGAAGTAGCTCGCCGAGAGCCGACCGCCCGCGTCCGGAGACAGGACGTATCGGTAGTCCCCCAGGACGCCCACACGTGCCTTCGTCTCGACGTCGAGCGAGATCGTCATGTCGCTGCTCTTGTCGACGGCCCAGTAGAACGGCTGCGTGTACTGGAAGCCGCGACGGTTCGAGATCCCGAACCGGGGGAAGAGGAAGCCGCTCTGGCGCTCGCGACGGACGGGAAAGAGGCCGTACGGCAGGTAGAGGATCGGGACGTCCTTCACCTTGAAGGTCCCGCCACGCACCTCGCCCCAACCGCCGAGACCGACGTCGATCTGCTCGCCCTCGATGCTCCAGTCCGGGGCCTCGTCGCCGCAGAGGCACGTCGTCAGCTCGCCGTCCCAGATGCGGTAGCTCTGCCCCAACCCCTTCTCGAGGCGCTCCCCCGAGAGCAGGAATCGCGAACGCCGGAGATGGACCTCGCCGTCGACGAGATAGCCCGTCTCCTCGTCGAGCTCGACGAAGGCGCGACCGGCCCGAATCCGCGCTTCCGGGTCCTCGAGGAGGACGGCGCCCTCCGCGTCGGCCTCGTTCGTCGCTCGCCGCACCGAGATCCGGTCCGCCGCCAGCACGCTGAATCCGCTGCTGATGACCACGTCGCCATCGGCCCGCAGTTGCGAGCCGTCCTGGTCGTAGGAGATGCTGTCGGCGTCGACGTTGAGCTGCTCCTCGCCGACGCCACGACCGACCTCCAGGACGGGCTGCGCGGCCGCCTGGGCGACGAGTGCCACGACGAGCACGATGCACGGAACCCGTGAGAGCCGACGGACGTTCATGCGGCACTCCCGGCTCGGGGAAGCTCGAACACGCTGCGACAGCCTGCCTTTTCGATGCGGTCGGCGTAGACCTCGCCGAGGAGAAACAGGGATCCGGTGACCAGGATGGGCATCTCGTCGTCCTCGTGCGCGAGACGCTCGATCTCGGCGCACGGACCGGAGCCTATCCGGGTCGGGACCCGAGATGCGAACGCCCTGGCGAGATCCTCCGGCGGAACGCCCCGCCGTTGTCGCACCGGAACGACGACGACCTCCGCCAGGTGCGGTGCCAGCTCCGCGGCGAGCGCCTCCCACGGCTTGTCCGAGAGCGCACCGAACACCGCGCGAACCTTTCCGCCCGCGATGTCCGGCAGCTCGCGGCACAGGCTGGCCATGCTCTCCGGGTTGTGAGCGCCGTCGAGGATCAGCCGCGGTGCCACCTCGAGGACGTCGAGTCGACCGGGCCAGCGGACGTCACGGAACCCGCGCGCCCGCGCCTCGGGATCGACCGCGAGGTGCGGCTCCCCACGGGCGAGCTCGTCGAGCAGAGCGAGCGAGACGGCCGCGTCGTTCCGCGCCGCCCGGCCCGGGAGTCCGACGGCCACCGGAGGCGCGCATCCCAGGGTGGGAACGAGCCGGGCCCCGCACGCTGCCGCCGCATCGGTCAGGGCCGACCGCGCCTCCTCCGGCAGAGCCGGGCCGAGGACGACCGACCGGCCCGCGCGCATCACGCCGGCCTTCTCGCGCGCGATCTCCGCGAGGGTCTCCCCCAGCCACTGCTGGTGATCGATCCCGATGCTGGTCACCGCCGAACAGACCGGCTCGGCGACGTTCGTCGCGTCGAGCCGTCCTCCGAGACCGACCTCGAGGACGGCGACGTCGACGTCCGCCTCCGCGAACTCCCAGAACGCGAGCAGCGTCGCCATCTCGAAGAACGTGAGTCCGGTCTCCTCGGGAGGAGCACACCGTCGGATGCGCGCAATCCCCTCGACGACGCGCACTTCGTCGATCTCGCGAAGGCCGACCCGGATGCGCTCGGTGAAGTGCACGAGATGGGGCGACGTGTACAGACCCGCGAGATGCCCGGCCGCGCTCAGCGCGGAGTGCGTCAACGCCGCGGTGGTCCCCTTTCCGTTCGTGCCCGCGATCAGAACCGACGGGTAGCGCCGGTCCGGACGGCCCAGCCCGTCGAGAGCAGCGTGGACGCGCTCCAGCTTCAGATCCCAGCCGCGCGTCGCCTCCAGGCCATAGAGGTACTCGATGGTCTCGGAGTACGTCACTGCGCGCGTCGCGCCGCCTCGTGCGTCGGTCGCTCAGGCAGACTTGGCATTCTGGATCAGCTCCCGCATCTTCGTCGCGTCCTTGATCCCGGGCGAGGACTCGACCCCGCTCGCCACGTCGACGGCGAACGGGCGCAGGGTGCGCACCGCGGCGCTCACGTTGCCCGGCTCCAGCCCACCGGCGACGATCAAGCGGTCGGACGGGACCGCGGACGCCCAGCTCCAATCGAAGGTCTCCCCAGCACCTCCGTACCCTCCGCCGGCTCGCCCCTCGCACAAGACGAAATCCGGCTCTGCTCCGGCCAGCATGCGCGCCGCGTCGTCGGGACCGCTCAACCGCAGCGCCCGGATGACCGGGCACGGCCAGCCGCGTACCAGCTCCGGCGGCTCATCCCCGTGGAGCTGCACGGCCGTGAGGCCGATGGCGTCGCGCAGCTCCTCGATCTCCGCGCGAGACGCGTTCACGAAGACCCCGACCTTCCACACCGCATCGGGGATCGCGTCGGCCACCGCTCGCGCGGTCGCCGGGTCGACGAAGCGGCGGCTCTCCGGCCAGAAGTTGAGGCCGATCATGTCGGCACCGAGCGACGCCGCCGCGCGGGCGTCCTCCGGCCGGGTCACGCCGCAGATCTTGACGCGCACGCGCACCGAGCCGGTCTAGCCGCTTCGAAATGGCCTGCTTCGAGACACCCTTGAGCCGCGCCAGCTCGCTAACGCTCACGCGCACGCCTCCCCGAGCATCTCCCGGAGCGCGACGCCCGGGTCGTCGGCCTTCATGAACGCCTCGCCGACGAGAAAGGCCTCGATGCCCGCCGCTCGCAGGCGAGCGAGGTCTCGTCCGTCGCGAAGGCCACTCTCGGCGACGAGCACCCGTTCCGCCGGGACGCGCTCGGACAGAGCCTCGCACGTCGCGAGGTCCGTATGGAACGTACGAAGGTCGCGATTGTTCACGCCGAGCACCGCCCCCTCACATCGAAGCGCGCCTTCGAGCTCGTGGGCGTCATGGACCTCGACCAGAACGTCGAGGCCGAGCTCGACCGCCGCGGCATGGAGGGCGAGCAGGACGTCCGGGGGGTGAACGGCGGCGATCAAGAGGATGGCGTCCGCCCCCGCCGCGCGCGCCTCGTGCAGCTGGTACGGATCGATGATGAACTCCTTGCGGAGGACGGGGATTCCGACCGCCGCACGAACCGTCCGTAGGTCTTCCAGCGTGCCGCCGAAGAACTCTTCGTTCGTGAGGACCGAGATCGCCGCGGCCCCGGCCGCCTCGTAGCCCCGGCCGATCGCCACCGGATCGTACGGGTCGCGCAAAACCCCCTTCGACGGAGACCGGCGCTTACATTCGGCAATGACGGCCGGCCGCTTGGCTTCCAATGCGCGCGCGAACCCCCGCCGCGGCGCTTCGTACGTCGGGTCGGCCCGAAGCGCATCGACCGGGAGACGCTTCCGGCGTTCCGCGAGCGCTTCGCGCTCGTGGGCGACGATCTTCGCGAGGATGTCGGGAACGTCGGCTCGAACGCCAGCCATGATCAGCTCGTAGCATTCGCCGTAGCGTCGTGCGTGACCGCCGCGAGACGCTCCAGTCGCTGGCGAGCGGCACCGCTCCGGATCGACTCGCGGGCTCGTTCGGCGGCCTGGGCGAAGGTGTCCGCGAGGCCCGCAACGTAGAGCGTCAGCGCGGCGTTCGCCACGACGATGTCGGCGGGGGCGCCCGGCTCTCCGGCGAGCACCGAGCGGAGAACCCGAACCGAGTCCTCCAGCGTGGCCACGCGCGCCGCGCCACGCTCCGCTTCGGGAAGCTGGAAGGCCGTCGCGTCGATCACGAACTCGGCCGTCGCGCCCTGGCGGACCTCGATGACGTCGACCGGTGCGGCGAGCGAGACCTCGTCCAGTCCATCGCGTCCGTGGAGGACCAGGGCATGCTCACACCCGAGCTCGGCGAGAGCGCCGGCCACCAGCCGCAGCGCCTCCGGAGTCGCCACCCCGATCACCTGCCGGCGAACCCCCGCGGGATTCGTCAGTGGACCGAGCAGGTTGAAGATGGTGCGGATCCCGAGCTCGCTGCGCACCGGCGCGACGTGACGCATGGCCGGATGAAGCGTCCGCGCGAAGAGGAACGCGATGCCGACGTCGTCCAGACAGCGTCCCATCACCTCGGCCGAGACCCCGATGTCCACCCCGAGCGCCTCGAGTGCGTCCGCGCCGCCGAACCTCCCGGACGCGGCGCGGTTGCCGTGTTTGGCCATCGCGGCGCCCGCGCCCGCCGCGACGATCGCCGCCCCGGTGGAGATGCTGAACGTACTGGCGCCGTCGCCACCGGTGCCACAGTTGTCGACCAGGGGAGATCGTATCGAGTGGACCGGCGTCGCGTGCTCGCGCATGGTGCGCGCGGCCCCGACGACCTGGGCCACGGTGACGCCGCGCGCACGCATCGCGCCGAGAAACGCACCGACCAGCGCGGGCGACGCCTCCCCCCGCATCATGACGTCGACGGCGCGGGCCGTCTCCTCGGCGTCCAGATCTTCGTGGTCGACGATGCGAGCGAGCGCCTTCTGCAGGACCTCGCTCACCGCCCTCCCCCCGGAACGCGATCGAGAAAGTTCTGGAGCAGCGTCTTGCCCTCGAAGGTGAGGATCGACTCGGGGTGGAATTGCACACCTTCGAGCGGCCACTCCCGGTGCCGAATGCCCATGATCTCCTCGTCACCCTCGTCGGCCGTCCAGGCGGTGACCTCGAGCGCGTCGGGAAGCGTCGCTCGGTCGATCACGAGCGAGTGGTAGCGGGTCGCCTCGAACGGCCTGGAGAGGCCGGCGAACACGCCCGCGCCCTCGTGATGGATGTTCGAGACCTTCCCGTGCATGATCCGCGACGCGCGAATGATGTCGCCGCCGAGCGCCGCACCGATCGACTGGTGGCCCAGGCAGACGCCGAGCATCGGGATCCGGGGACCGAACTCCTTCACCACGGAGACCGACACCCCGGCCTTGGCGGGTGTACAGGGTCCGGGAGAGACGACGATGCCGGCGGGCACCTTCTTCTCGATCTCTTCGAGGGTGATCGCGTCGTTGCGATGAACCTCGACGTCGGCGCCGAGTTCGCGCAGGTACTGGACGAGGTTGTAGGTGAACGAATCATAGTTGTCGATCATGAGGATCATGAGCCGGACTCCTCATCGTCGAGCTCGGCGAAGTCCTCGGCCATCGCGGCCGCCGTGAGGATCGCTTGCGCCTTCCGGACGCACTCCTCGTGCTCGCTCTGCGGGTCGGAGTCGGCCACGATGCCGGCTCCCGCCTGGACGTAGACCCGCCCGTCCTTCACCAGCGCGGTCCGGATCGTGATCGCCATGTCCATCGCGCCGGAGAATCCGAAGTAACCCAGGGCGCCACCGTAGATTCCGCGCCGGCTCGGTTCGAGCTCGTCGATGATCTCCATCGCTCGAACCTTCGGCGCGCCCGAGAGCGTGCCGGCGGGAAAGGCTGCGCGCAGGGCGTCGATGGCGTCGAACCCCGGCGCGACCCGCCCTTCGACGTTCGAGACGATGTGCATCACGTGGGAGTACCGCTCGATCACGAACTGCTCGGTGACCTTCACCGTACCGGGAAGAGCCACCCGACCCACGTCGTTGCGCCCGAGGTCGAGCAGCATCACGTGCTCCGCGCGCTCCTTCGGATCGGCGAGAAGGGCCTCCGCGAGACGGTCGTCCTCGTCCGGGGAGGCGGCACGCGGCCGGGTCCCGGCGATCGGGCGCACCATCATCCGCTCGTCCTCGAGACGCACCAGGACCTCGGGCGAAGCGCTCACGATCGCCGTTCCGTCGCCGAGCTCGAGGTGCGTCAGATACGGCGACGGGTTGATCGAGCGCAGGCAGCGGTACACGTCGAACGGACTCGCCGTGGTCGGGTGCGAGAAGCGCTGCGCGAGAACCACCTGGATGACGTCGCCGGCGCGGATGTACTCCTTGGCCTTTTCGACGAGAGCCTTGTAGCTGTCCGGCGAGAGCGTCGAGTCCGCGTCCCGCGGTTCCGCGGGACGGAACCGAGCGGGCATCGACGGCGCCGGCTCGTCGAGCCGCGAAGCGAGCTCCTCGACGCGAGACACCGCCTCACGAAATCCATGCTCGCGCCGCGCCGGGTCGCGCACGTCGGCGTGCGACACCAAGAGCACCTTCTGCTCGCGATTGTCGAACACGACGACGGTGTCGACGAGCAGGAAGACCATGTCCGGCAGACCGAGATCGTCCGGCGGCGGCGACGGAAGGCGCTCGATCCAGCGAACCGCGTCGTACGCCACGTAGCCCACGAGCCCGCCGGTGAGACGCGGCAGTCCCGGCACCGTGGGCACCCGGTGCTCCGCCAACAGCTCGCGGAGAAAGAGAAGCGGATCGACCCCGCGTTTCTCCGTGACCCGCCCATCCCGCCATTCGACGCGGACGTCCCGCCCGCGCGCTTCGACGACGGCAGCCGGGTCCGTCGCGACGAAGCTATAGCGGCCCCACCTCTCGCCGCCTTCGGCGCTCTCCAGGAGAAAGCCATGACCGCCCCGGTGGATCTTGCGGAAGGCGGTCACCGGCGTGTCCCGGTCGGCGAGCAGCTCGCCCCATACGGGAACATGCGTAGCGTCCTGGGCCAGCCGATCGAACTGGGCCGTCGTGGGAAGGATGCGCACGGCTGATCCTACTCTTCGACGAGGAACGCGCGCGTGTAGCGCTCACTGTTCTTCAGGCGCACGACCATGGCGGTCGCTTCCTGCATCGTGGGGAACCGCCCGACGCGGACGCGATACCACGTCTCGCCCCGGAGCTGGACCTCGACCGCGTACGCGTTGTATCCGCGCCGTCGCAGGTCCTGGACGATCTTGCGCGCGGTGTACGCGTCTTTCGTCGCATTCACCTGAACGCTCCACGCGCCTCGCGGCTCGCCGATCAACTTCGTGCGAGAACGTGCACGAGGGCTCGCCGTCGGAATCGCCGCGACGCGCGCGGGCTCGGGCGACGGGGTCGGACGGACGACCACGGGAGGCTCGGTCGGGCGGGGAAGCGGTACCGTCGCCACCGGCGATGGCACCGCGGCCGGCTCCGTCGTTGGAGAGGCGGCGGGACGAACGGCGAGCTGGAACGCCGACGTCGGCCGGGGCTCCGGAGCCGCGCCGTCGCGAGGGGCCGGGGCGAGCGGGCGCGACGGGCGACGCGCCGGCGGCGCTTCCGCGACCGTGGGGTCGATGGGAAGACGCACCACGCGCTCCTCACGGGCAAGCCGGCTCTCCTGCAGGCCCTTGCCGACGAAGACACCCAGGAAGAAGACGATGACCGAGCCGCCCGCGAACACCAGGATCAACCCGAAGACTTCGAGCCATCCGAATTCGAAACGCCGCGAGCCGCCCGCCATGAGCCTACATCCGCTCCGGTGCGCTCACGCCGAGCAATCCGAGCCCGGCGGCGAGAACGCGCTGTACCGTCCCGAGCAAGAGGAGACGCGCCTGCACGCGCCCGGGAGCCTCGTCGCCGAGGATCCGGTTCTTGTTGTAGAACCGGTGGAGGCTGGCCGCCAGATCCTGGAGGTAGAACACCACCCGGTGCGGCTCGAGCTCCCGCGCGGCCAGGCCGACCACGTCGGCGTACGCGCAGGCCTGACTGATCAGCTCGAAGTCGTCGTCCGCCTCGAGCGCTACGAGGTCGTCCACCGCCGGCACGCCCTTCGGGACCGCGACGCCCTGCCGCTCGGCTTCCGCGAACAGGTTCGAGATCCGCGCGTGGGCGTACTGCACGTAGTAGACGGGATTGTCGGTCGAGCGCTTGCGGGCGAGCTCGAGATCGAACTCGAGGTGGCTGTCGGACTTCCTCGAGAGAAAGAAGAAGCGCACCGCGTCCACCCCGACCTCGTCGACCAGATCGTCGAGCGTCACGAACTCGGCGCGACGCGTGGACATCTTCACCTGCTCACCGTTCCGCGTGAGGGTGACGAACTGGTAGATCACCGGCCGCACCCGGGCCGCGTCGAGACCGAGCGCCGCGAGGCCGGCGCGGACCTCGCGATTCTCTTCGATGTGGTCGGCACCGAGCACGTCGACGACCTCGTCGAAGCCCCGCCCGAGCTTGTTCTCGTGATACGCGATGTCGGGAAGCCGGTACGCGGGCTCACCGCTGCTCTTCACGAGAACGCGATCCTTGTCGAGACCGACCTCCTCGCCCTTCAGCCAGACCGCGCCTTCGCGCTTCTCGACGAGACCTTTCGCCTCGAGCGTCTCGAGCACCCGGTCGATGGCACCCGACGAGTAGAGCGTGTCCTCGTTGAAGTAATTGTCGAACTCGATGCCGAGGCGATCTTGTGTGCTCCGGATCTCCTCGAAGATGGCTTTCTCGGCCGCATCCCGGAAGGCGGTCCCTTCGTGGTCGGCGAGATCGTCGCCGTGCGCCTCCACCAGCGCCCGCGCGATCTCTCGGATGTACTCGCCCTGGTAGCCATCCTCGGGAAAGGCGCCGGCCCGGCCGATCTCCTCGAGGTACCGCGCGCGGACCGAGTCGCCCAGGACCTTCATCTGACGGCCGGCGTTGTTGAAATAGTACTCGCGCTGAACCTCGTGTCCCGTTCCGGACAGAAGCCGCGCGACGGTATCGCCCAGAACCGCGTTGCGCCCGTGGCCGACGGTCAGAGGTCCCGTCGGATTGGCCGAGACGAACTCGACCTGGACTCGCCTTCCCACGCCGAACGAGGGCACCCGAAGGTCCGCCGAGACCGCGAGATCGACCAGCTCGGAGTGCCAGAAGCGCGCCGACAGGCGGAAGTTGAGAAACCCCGGGCCGGCGATCTCGGCCGACGCGATCAGGCCGTCCGGGTCGACCAGATGGGCGACGAGCGCCTCCGCGATGGCCCGGGGGGCCTTGCGCTCCTCCTTCGCCATCGTCATCGCGACGTTGCTCGCGAGATCACCGTGCGAGCGGTCCTTGGGCACTTCCAAGGTGCCCGATGCCGCACGTTCCGACGACAGCACTCCCGCGGCGCGGGCGGCCGCGAGGCTACGCTCGAGGACTTCTTCGATGCGCCCCTTCATCGCTCCGACACCGCCACGCCCTGTCGCTACCCGGTTCCCGTCGGAGTTTCAATTCCGACGATTCCACGGAGACACGCTCGTAGAACGCGTCTCGAGCGCCCGGGACTACCCCTCTTCGGCGGGAGCAGCGGCGGGCTTCTTGGAGCGACGGCGCTTGCGCTTCTTGTCGGAGTCGACCGCCTCGGAGGTACCGGTGAGCTCGATCATCGACAGCTTCGCCGCGTCCCCGACGCGCGTTCCGAGCTTCACGACGCGGGTGTAGCCACCCGGGCGCTCCGCGAAGCGCGGCGCGATGTCGTCGAAGAGCCGATGAACCACCTTTGGATCACGCAGGAAGGCGATCGCACGCCGACGAGCCGCCAGCGTGCCGGACTTGCCGAGCGTGACCATCCGATCCGCGTAGCGTCGAATCTCCTTGGCCTTCTCGTCGGTCGTTTCGATCCGATCGCGCGCGAGGAGCTCTCGAACGAGATTCCGGTAGAGCGCCGACCGATGGGCCGACGTCCGACCGAGCTTTCTTCCTGCTTTTTGGTGTCGCATGATCCTCAGGCGGTCTGCTTCTCGCGAAGGAGCCGACGACGCTCGAGCTCCTCCCGTGGCGGGAAGTTCTCGAGACGCATGCCCAACGAGAGACCCATCTCGGCGAGCAGCTCCTTGATCTCGTTCAGGGACTTTCGACCGAAGTTCTTCGTCTTGAGCATCTCGGCTTCGGTCTTCTGAACCAGCTCGCCGATGTAGCGGAGATCGGCGTTCTGAAGACAGTTGGCGGAACGCACCGACAGCTCGAGCTCGTCGACGCTGCGGAACAGATTCTCGTTGAGCTCGACCGCCTGCTGATCCTCGGCGACCGGCGCCGCCTCAGCGGGCTCCTCGAAGTTGATGAACACCCCGACCTGGTCCTGCAGGATCCGCGCCGAGTACGCGAGGGCATCCTCGGGCCGAACGCTGCCGTCCGTCCAGATCTCCATCACGAGACGATCGTAGTCCGTCCGCTGTCCGACACGGGCGTTCGTCACGTTGACGTTCACCTTGCGGACCGGGGAGAAGATCGAATCGACCGCGATGGTCCCGACGGCCGCGCCCTCGTCCTTGTTGCGGTCCGCGGAGACGTACCCGCGGCCCATGCGCACCGTCAGCTCGAGCCGAAGCTCGGCATCCTTGCCGACCGTCGCGATGTGATGCTCGGGATTCAGCACCTCCAGCTCGGGCCCGCCCTGGATGTCGGCGGCGGTGATCTTCTTCTCACCGCTGACCTCGATCGTGGCGCGCGCCTCTTCGGTGCCCTCGTGGAGCCGGAGGCGAACCTCCTTCAGGTTGAGGACGATGTCCGTCACGTCCTCCGTCACGCCGCTGATCGTCGAGAACTCGTGCAGCGTGTTCTCGAACCGCACGGCCGTGATCGCGGCGCCCCGGAGCGACGAGAGCAGAATCCGGCTCAGCGAATTCCCGATCGTCGTGCCGAAGCCACGCTCGAGTGGCTCGCACTCCAGCTTCGCGTAGGTGGGCGTAAGGGACTTCTCCTCGATCTCCAGCCGCTGGGGCTTCGTGAGATCTCGCCAATTCATCTGAAAACCGTTCACGCTCAACTCCCCCCGATCACGTTCGTTCCACTCACGCCGCTACTTCGAGTACAGCTCGACGATGAGGGTTTCGTTGATCGGCATGGTCAGGTCAGCACGCTCCGGGAACGCCTTCACGGTGCCCGTGAACGCCTCGCGGTCCATCTCCAACCAGTCCGGAACACCCCGGCGCTGCGAGAGCTCCAGGGACTCCACGATCCGGACGACCTTGCGGCTCTTCTCGCGCACTTCGACCTTGTCGCCCTGCTTCACCAGGAAGGACGGGATCGTGACCTTGCGGCCGTTCACGGCAAAGTGCCCGTGACGCACCAACTGACGCGCTTCCGAGCGCGAGTTGGCGAATCCCATCCGGTAGACGGTGTTGTCGAGACGACGCTCGAGAAGCACGAGCAGTGTCTCGCCGGTGACGCCCTTGCCACGCTCCGCGATCTGGAAGTAGCGACGAAACTGGCGCTCGAGGACACCGTAGATCCGCTTCACCTTCTGCTTCTCTCGAAGCTGAATGCTGTACTCGGAGAACTTGTGACGGCCCTGGCCGTGCTGCCCCGGGGGATAGTTGCGGCGCTCGATGGCGCACTTGTCGGTGAAGCAGCGCTCTCCCTTCAGGAAGAGCTTCATCCCCTCGCGCCGGCACATCCGGCAGACCGATGCCGTATTTCTCGCCACCTCAAACTCTCCTTCGCTTCGGAGGACGACACCCGTTGTGCGGAATCGGCGTCACGTCTCGAATCATCGAAACCGAGAACCCGGCCTGCTGGAGGGAACGGAGCGCGGGCTCGCGCCCTCCCCCCGGGCCCTTCACGTAGACCTGCACGCTGCGCATCCCCTGGTCGGCCGCCTTCTTCGCGGCGTTCTCCGCCGCGAGCTGGGCCGCGAACGGCGTCCCCTTACGGGACCCCTTGAAGCCGACGGAGCCGGCGCTCGCCCACGACACGACACCGCCAGACGTGTCGGTGATGCTGACGATCGTGTTGTTGAAGGTGGAGTGGATGTGCACCACTCCTTCCGAAACGATCCGCTTGCCCTTCTTGCGCTTCGGCGCCGCCGGAGTGGCCGGCGCGTCGGCGCCCGCCGTCTCGGCCGGGGCCGCGGCCTCTGCCGCCGGCTCCTTCGCCGGCTCGCTCGAGGCGGGCTGCGCCTGCTCGGCGCCCCCCTCGGGGGCCGCCGAGGTCGGCTCGTTGTCTTCCGGATTGGACATGAAGGTCTACTCCCTCGCTACGTTCCGTGGCTCGTCGATGACGCCGCGGGCTCAGCCCTTGGGCGGGGCGGACTTCTTGCCCGCCACCGCGCGACGCGGCCCCTTGCGCGTGCGCGCGTTCGTGTGGGTCCGCTGCCCGCGAGCGGGCAGGTTCCGACGATGCCGAAGCCCCCGGTAACAACCGAGGTCGACATACCGCTTGATGTTCAGTGTGATCTCGCGCCGAAGATCGCCTTCGACCTTGTACCCCTGATCGATGACGCTGCGGATGCGCTGGATCTCGTCGTCCGAGAGCGCATCGGTCTTCGTCGAGCGGTCGATCTCGGCTTCCTGACAGATCTTCTCGGCGAGGCTGCGCCCGATTCCGAAGATGTAGGTGAGCCCGATCTCGATGCGCTTGTTTCGGGGGAGGTCGACGCCTGCAATACGTGCCATTCTTCAGCCCTGCCGTTGCTTGTGACGTGGGTTCTGGCAGATCACCCGCACGATTCCGTTGCGGCGGATGACCTTGCACTTGGGACAGATTCTCTTGACGGACGGCCGGACTTTCACTGTCGGACTCCTGCAGATGCGTGGACTTGGCCCGGGCCTAGACCCGGGTGAGGACCTCGGGACCGTTGGCGGTCACGGCGACCGAATGCTCGAAGTGGGCGGAAAGCCGACCGTCTCGGGTGACGGCGGTCCAGCCGTCGTCGAGCACCTCGACCTCGTACGTGCCCTCGCAGATCATCGGATCGATCGCGAGGACCATTCCTTCCTTCAGGCGCGGGTTCTGTCCGCGACCGACGTAATTGGGCACCTGCGGCTCCTCGTGCAGGCGCTGACCGATGCCGTGGCCCACGAAGTCCCGCACGACCCCGTACCCGTGTGCCTCGGCGTGGGTCTGGATCGCCTCGGAGACGTCGCGGATCCGGTTCCCGACCT